>NVSZ01000048.1 GCA_002732845.1 Rhodospirillaceae bacterium | reverse complement strand
GCTTTGGTTGAATCAGCTTTAGAAAGTTCGGTGCTTGCCGCAACAGCAGCAATAAGATCGTTCTTGTTCAAAGTAAAACTCCCTTAAGAGGATTTGAGGATTTGGTGCGCCGGGAGCCCGGCGTTTCGATTCTTTCGAGAGGAGACTTTAGGGGTTAAAAGCCGATTTAGTCAATCACTCAAACGCATATTTCCGCTGTTTTTTAAGGCTTTTCGGCTTTATTTTAGGTTTAGGTGTATTGAACGGAAACACACCCAAAAAAGAACCCCGGCGAAACAATTGCTTCGCCGAGATTCCATCTAAATTCAAGGGTAAATCAAAAGAAAAAACTGGTTTACCGCTTAATGAGTAATCACGCCATCAAGTTCTTCGTCAGCTTCACTTTTTGCCAAACGGGCGTCGATTTCTTCTTCGCTGATCTCAATCGGCACCAATTTTTCAGCCAAGGCATGTTCCAAAACTTCGGACACATGAGCCACGGGAATGATTTTCATGCCCTTTTTCACATTATCGGGGATTTCGGCCAGATCTTTTTCATTTTCCTGAGGGATCAGCACGGTTTTAATGCCCGAACGCAGGGCGGCCAAAAGCTTTTCTTTTAAGCCGCCAATGGGGAACACGCGCCCCCGCAGGGTAATTTCGCCCGTCATGGCAACATCTTTGCGCACAGGGATACCCGTCAGCACCGATACCATAGACGTCACCATGCCAACACCGGCACTGGGGCCGTCCTTTGGCGTGGCCCCTTCCGGCACGTGCACGTGGATGTCTTTTTTAGTGAAAAGAACCGGATCAATACCAAATTCAAGCGCTTTTGCCTGAACATAAGACTTTGCCGCCTGAATCGATTCCTTCATCACATCGCCCAACTGACCGGTAATGGTCATACGTCCCTTGCCGGGCATCATGATCGCTTCGATTTGCAAAATCACGCCGCCGACTTCGGTCCACGCCAGCCCTGTGGTGACACCGACTTGGTCTTCATCATCGATTTCCCCAAACATAAAGCGTTTCACGCCCGAATATTTTTCCAAATTACGGGTGGTGACTTTAATGTGGTCCGTTTCTGGGTTCATCAAAATTTCTTTGGTGGCTTTACGCGCCAATTTGGCGATTTCGCGCTCTAAGTTCCGCACCCCGGCTTCGCGGGTGTAATAACGAACCAAATCGCGCAGAGCCCCGTCTGAAATGCTCCATTCGCCTTCTTTAAGGCCATGGGCTTCAACTTGTTTTTCAATCAGGTGACGCTTGGCGATTTCGACCTTTTCGTCTTCGGTATAGCCCGACAAACGAATGATTTCCATGCGATCCATCAACGGTCCGGGCATGTTCATGGTGTTTGCGGTGGTCACAAACATCACGTCGGACAAGTCATAATCGACTTCTAAATAGTGATCGTTAAAGGTCGAGTTTTGTTCTGGGTCCAAAACTTCCAACAAAGCAGAAGCCGGATCACCACGCCAATCGGCCCCCATTTTATCAATCTCATCCAACAAAAACAAAGGATTAGAAACCTTGGCTTTTTTCATGCCTTGGACAACCTTGCCCGGCATRGAGCCAATATAGGTGCGGCGRTGWCCGCGAATTTCGGAYTCRTCSCGTACCCCGCCCAAAGACATRCGGACAAAYTTACGKCCSGTYGMATTGGCGATGGATTTACCCAGCGAGGTTTTACCCACACCCGGAGGACCMACAAGGCACAAAATYGGGCCTTTCAGTTTTTTGGTGCGGGCCTGAACAGCWAGATATTCCAAWATGCGTTCTTTGACCTTTTCCAAACCATAGTGTTCGGTATCTAAGACCAGCTGAGCGGCGACCAAATCTTTCTTCACCGGAGAACGTTTTTTCCAAGGAATGCCCAACATCCAATCAAGGTAGTTGCGCACCACGGTGGCTTCTGCCGACATGGGCGACATGGATTTTAACTTTTTAAACTCGGCCAAGCACTTTTCGCGGGCTTCTTTAGACAGCCGGGTTTTTTTGATTTTTTCTTCCAGCTCGGCGTTTTCGTCTTTGCCTTCTTCGGTTTCCCCAAGCTCTTTCTGAATGGCCTTCATTTGCTCATTCAAATAATATTCGCGCTGGGTTTTTTCCATTTGGCGTTTAACGCGAGAGCGGATTTTCTTTTCCACCTGCAACACACCGATTTCGCCTTCCATATAGGAAAACACGCGTTCCAGGCGTTCTACGGTGGACTTAATTTCCAGCAATTCCTGCTTTTCGGAGATTTTCAAGGCCAGATGAGACGCCACGGTATCGCTAAGCTTGGCTTCGTCTTCGATTTGATTGATCGACACCAAAGCTTCGGGCGGAATCTTTTTGTTCAGTTTGATGTATTGTTCGAATTCCGTGACGACAGAACGCGACAAGGCTTCCAATTCCGTATCATCATCATCGGCTTCTTCGATCATTTCGACTTCGGCTTGGAAAAAATCGGTGTTTTCGCCGTATTTAACAATGCGTGCGCGTTGCCCGCCTTCGACCAAAACTTTAACCGTTCCATCGGGCAGTTTCAGCAATTGCAATACGGTGGACACGGTGCCGACGGAATAGATGTCTTCGGGTTGCGGTTCATCTTGGGCCGCATTTTTTTGCGCCACCAACAAGATTTGCTTGTCTTCGCGCATCACGTCTTCCAACGCACGGACAGACTTATCGCGCCCGACAAACAACGGCACGATCATGTGCGGAAACACCACAATATCGCGCAGGGGTAAAACGGGAAGAAGTTCACCAGAAGAAATTTCAAGGCTCATATTGCCAAAGTCCTATATTTATCTGACCCCCAAATTCGGCGGGTCGAACGCGCCAACATCAACGCAACTTATTCTTAAATTTTAAGATGATCCTGTTTGCCTCCATCTTCAAGGCTTGAAGGCATAAATATGGGGATAAAGGTAAAAAAAAGGGTGGGAATGGTCAAAAAACAACAAACCGCCAGACTTTTTAGGGGTCTGGCGGTCTATTTCAGGGCTCTAAAGCCGATTTTTAAGATGTTGGCGTTTTTTAAGACGCGCTCGATTCCACTTCTTCGGTGCGATCGGCATAAATAAACAGCGGTTTGACAGATTCTGAAATCACTTCGCGGTTGATCACAACTTCTTCAACGCCATCCAATCCCGGAAGATCAAACATGGTGTCCAACAAGATCGCTTCCATAATGGACCGCAAGCCCCGCGCACCGGTTTTGCGGTCTACGGCGCGGGCGGCGATTTCTTCTAAGGCGCCTTCGGTAAACGTCAACTGCACGTCTTCCATATCGAACAGGCGTTGATATTGTTTGACCAAAGCATTTTTTGGCCCCGTCAAAATGGTGATCAAAGCATCTTGGTCCAAATCTTCCAACGTGGCCAAGACCGGCACACGACCGACAAATTCAGGGATCAGGCCAAATTTAAGCAAATCTTCGGGTTCAAGTTCGAGCAAGAGTTCGCCAACGCCGCGATCTTCCGGTCCCTGTACATCGGCCCCAAAGCCAATGGAAGAACCTTTACCACGTTGGGCAATGATTTTGTCCAAGCCCGCAAACGCGCCACCACAAATAAACAAGATGTTGGTGGTGTCGACTTGCAAGAATTCCTGTTGAGGATGTTTGCGTCCACCCTGTGGAGGCACAGAAGCAACCGTGCCTTCCATGATTTTCAGCAAGGCTTGCTGTACACCCTCGCCCGAAACGTCACGGGTGATCGACGGATTATCGGATTTTCGGCTAATTTTATCGACTTCATCGATGTAAACGATGCCGCGTTGAGCGCGTTCAACGTTGTAATCAGCCGATTGCAACAGTTTCAAAATGATGTTTTCGACGTCTTCACCCACATAACCCGCTTCGGTCAAAGTGGTGGCATCGGCCATGGTGAACGGAACATCCAAAATACGCGCCAAAGTTTGCGCCAACAAGGTTTTACCGCAACCCGTTGGGCCCAACAGCAAGATGTTCGACTTCGCCAATTCGACTTCGTCATTCTTTTCGGCGTGGCTCAAACGTTTATAGTGATTGTGCACGGCCACCGACAAAACCCGTTTGGCCTTCACTTGACCGATCACATAATCGTCAAGAACGTCACAGATTTCTTTAGGCGTGGGCACGCCATCTCCGGATTTAACCAGAGATGTTTTGCTTTCTTCACGGATGATATCCATACACAGCTCGACACACTCGTCACAAATAAAGACGGTTGGCCCGGCAATAAGTTTGCGAACCTCGTGCTGGCTTTTGCCGCAGAAAGAACAATATAGCGTGTTCTTGGACGTGTCGCCGCTGCTGGATTTACTCATAAAAACTCCGTTTCTTCTTCATCCGCCAAGCGGAAGGTAAGTGTAAGTGTAGTCCTATTTATTAGATATAACCTAAAAAAACTTGCGGAATCCTTAAGGACATCTGCAAAGCCGTTTTGAATTAATCTTTTTTAGCCTTGCCATCATCGTCGTTGTCGGTTTCTGGGCGGGCGGAAACAACTTCATCAATCAAGCCAAAGGTTTTGGCTTCTTGGGGACTGAGGAAATTATCGCGTTCCATAGACTCTTCGATTTTCTTCAGTTTTTGGCCCGTATGGTGCGCGTAAATGTCATTCAAACGGGCGCGCAGGTTGAGGATTTCACGAGCCTGGATTTCGATGTCGGTCGCTTGCCCCTGAGCCCCACCAGAAGGCTGGTGGATCATCACGCGGGCGTTGGGCAAAGCATAACGCATGCCCGGTTCACCCGCCGCCAACAGCAACGATCCCATGGACGCCGCTTGACCGATGCAAACCGTCGAAACCTTGGGCTTGATGTATTGCATAGTATCGTAAATCGCCAAACCAGAGGTCACAATGCCACCCGGTGAGTTGATATAGAACGAAATATCTTTATCTGGGTTTTCGCTTTCCAGATACAGCAACTGTGCGCAAATCAAGCTGGACACATGATCATCAACCCCACCCGTGAGGAAGATAATGCGTTCTTTCAGCATCCGCGAATAAATATCGTAAGCGCGTTCACCACGATTGGTGGTTTCAACCACCATGGGCACCAAAGCGTTCATATGGGTATCAATCAGGTTGCTGTCACGCATGTTTAAGATCGTCCTTAAAAGGTAAATAATGAATATCAAAGCCAGAAAAAAGAATCCCGCCCCCACAGGATATGGGGGCGGGACACCAAAAGGAAAGTCCTTATTGAGCTTTTAGTCAGCTTTTTTAGCGGCAGCCTTTTTTGCAGGAGCTTTTTTAGCCGCTGCTTTTTTGGCGGGCGCTTTTTTATCCGCTGCTTTTTTAGCCGGAGCTTTTTTCTTTGCTGCTTTCTTTTTCTTTGGCTTGTCGTCTTCGTCGTCAGCCATCAAATCATCCGCAGAAACGGTGATGTCGGTGACATCAGCCAGTTCCATGATGAACGCAACAATTTTGTCTTCGTATACAGGACCGGACAAGCTTTGCATGGCTTCTGGGTTTTCCTGATAATATTTAAAGACCATTTGTTCTTGGCCTGGATAGTTTTGGGCTTCTTTCAAAATGGCATTTTGCARATCGTCTTGAGCSACTTGGATGTCGTTGTTGCGRCCAACTTCGGCGAACAACAGACCCAATTTMACACGACGAACRGCGATTTCACGGTATTCSGCTTSGCGTTCTTCTTSGCTYARSTCATCATCMARTTCCTGACCCGCTTCAACAGCTTGGTCAGCGGCTTTCATGATGCCTTCGTATTCTGATTCAATCAGGGTAGACGGCAATTCATAGTCATAAGCCGCGTCCAAAGCATCCAACAAAGACCGTTTGGCTTTTTGATTGCTGATGTCGSTAAAGCCTTTGTTGTGTTGTTCACGAACACCAGCTTTCAAAGCTTCCAAATCGTCAAAACCGGCTTTTTTGGCCAATTCGTCATCGATTTCAGAAGGTTTGGATTCTTGCAGTTCTTTAACTTTACAAACAAACACAGCGTCTTTGCCGGCGAGGTCTTCTGCGCCGTATTCTTCGGGGAACTTCACGTTAACGTCAAGTTCGTCACCGGCTTTGGTGCCAATCAATTGGTCTTCGAAACCGGGAATAAAGCTGTTTGAGCCCAATTCCAAGGCATAATCTTCGCCAGCACCGCCGGGGAATTCTTTGCCCTCAACAGAACCCACAAAATCAATGACCAAAGTGTCACCTGTTTTTGCTTTGCGTTTTGTTTTGATGGGTGTGGTGGTCTTGTAAGACTCAGCCATGCGTTCCATCGTTGTGGTGATTTGATCTTCATCGGTCTCAACCACTTGACGTTCGAGTTTGATTTTCGAGAAATCACCCAATTTAATTTCGGGCATGATTTCAACGACCATTGAACATTCGATGTCTTCGCCGTCTTCGAATTTGACGATTTCCAATTTTGGCTGGGTCGCAGGACGCAAGTCATTATCTTTCATGACTTTGGTCGAGGCTTCGTTGACCGCTTGGTCCAAAGCTTCACCCATAACATTGCGACCGTATTTTTTACGGACCAAGCTAACCGGGACTTTGCCTTTGCGAAAGCCGGGTAGTTGAATGGTTTTGGCGAGCTCTTCAAGGCGATTCGTTACAATGGCTTCAAAATCGCTGGCGGTGATGGCGAGCGTATATTCGCGGCTCAGCCCTTCATTCTTTGTCTCGGTGACCTGCATGGTGACCCCGTTCGAACTAAAATTCATACAACAAAAAAGCCACGAACCCAAGGTTTCCCCTTGGTTCGTGCCTTAACTCAGAGCCACTTGAAATCTTGTTAAAGCATTGGTGCGGGTGAAGGGACTTGAACCCCCACGACGTTTCCGTCACCAGAACCTAAATCTGGCGTGTCTACCAATTCCACCACACCCGCCTAATGCCCAAGATTTCCGGGCGTGGCGCGCACTTTATACAAAAAGTGTGAGCAGTCAACAAAGCTTTGCATGATTTTGCAAAACAACTGGCAACATGTCGGCCAAGTCTTCGGCGATTAGCCCCAAACCAAATTGATTTGCACATTCCCCATGCAACCATGCGGCCGCACAGGCGGCTTCAAAAACGGGCATGTTTTGCGCCATTAATCCGCCGATAAAGCCCGCCAAAACGTCTCCGGTTCCAGCCGTTGCCAAAGTTGGCGGAGCATTAGATGAAATTGCCGCGCGTCCATCCGGGGCCGCAATTATCGTATCGGGGCCTTTATAGAGAACCACACACCCTGCCCGTTTTGCGGCCTTTCGGGTGATTTCTAACTTACCCAGCTTGTTTTGCTTTTTAGCCAAATCGGGAAACAAGCGTCGAAATTCTCCGCCATGGGGTGTCAACACCACATCCCCCGCCGACTTTTTAAGGGCCGCAAACAAAGTTTTAGACTCATCTTCAAAAATGCTCAAAGCGTCTGCGTCCAATACACAGTCCTTATCTAATTTCAAAGCCGCCAGCACTTTCTTTAAGGTTCCTTTATTTAAGTTAGCCCCCGGTCCAATCACGCCTGTGGTTTTTCGGGGATCACTGAGAATCTTGCGAAATCCTTTCAGGTCTTTAAAGCGGGGCACCAAAGTTCCGGGATGCACGGACGCGGCATATATAGAGTAAGCATCGTCTGGAACGGCAATGCTGACCAGCCCGGCCCCCATGCGTCGCGCCGCCAAGGCCGCAAGCCGGGCCGCACCACACATTTTATCACCGCCCAGCACCACCAGATGTCCTCGGGCGTATTTGTGGCCCTGCTGGTCTATAAGGGGGAACTGATCCGTCCAAAGCTCAGGCGTGTTGTGAAAGGTCTGAACCTTAATCCCTTCAAGGGCCGCATCGGGAAAACCAATATCAGCAACCACCAGTTCTCCCCGGTGAGCCCGTCCAGGGTATAAAAAGTGTCCAGGCTTAGGACAGCCAAAGGTCACGGTCAGGTCCGCTTTAAACGCTAGCCCCGCCAAAACGTGCCCCAAATCCCCGTGAACCCCGCTCGGCATATCAACCGAAACGATAACAGGACAGGATTCGATTGAGCGTTGGTGATTAAGCCATTGTGCCAAAACTTTGGCTGGACCCTGTAAAGGTTTGGACAGCCCGGCCCCAAAAACCGCATCAACCAGCAATAGATTTTGTGGATTGTCGGCTTGGCTAAGATCTTCGATGGCGTCTTCGAAAGATGCCACTTTGGCGCGCCAACGCTTGGCATTGATGAAGGCATCCCCCGATAAAGATGATTTATCCACAGGCAAATACACTTTAACGGGCCAGCCAGCCTTTTTCAGCAAACGCGCAACAACAAAGCCGTCTCCACCGTTATTTCCGGGTCCGGAAAGAATCGCCACCGGGCGCTTAGACCATCTTTCCATAATCGCATCGGCAATGGCTTGGCCTGCATTTTCCATCAATACCAGCCCTAAAACCCCGTTTTCTGCGGATTTCTGGTCGGCGGTGTAAGCGTTCGCAATGGTAAAAATGTTCATAGCTGAATTTCCCAAGCCCCTTATTTTAGTTTCAATAGAACACACAGAAGGCCGTGATTCTATTTTTCAGGGCCCCAAAAAGGTAATTTTATTGCTCAAAAGACCCTACTTTTTATGTTGGTGTAGTCCATTTATGTCATTTCAGCACATGATTTGACTATAATTATAACAATTTTTACACGGCTTGTTTCCGTAACTTTTAATTTTTCAAATTCACGAAATAGCTTCAATTAATATTGTTGTTTTTAAAGGCGTTAGCCGTCAAAAATAATTTATTAGAAAAAACTTATAAAATTACAAAACCGCACACAAAAAACCCCTTATATTAGAACTTTGCGGGGCGAAATGTTTGAAAATTCAGGCATTTTGCTTGCGCCTTATAACAAGTCAGGGTAGATATACGTCGTTACTTTGAAAAAGATTTAGGGGGAATACCCAATTATGAAAAAAGAACTATCACTAAAAGGAATGCTGATGGGTGCCGTTTTGGCAACTGCAGTTTCTATGCCTGCAATGGCTGAAGTTACAGAATCTACACCTGGCGCTATTAAAGGTGTTGACCTTATGGCTGCTTGGGTTGGCGCTGGTGCACCTAACGGCGCATTCTCATACAAAGACATGAGTGGAAACTCCACAAGTGCTTCTTTTGATGCTGACATTCTGCCATTGTTCACAAAAGACGACATCTGGGGCGACGATACTGCTTCATGTGCGTCTTGCCACTCTGGTAACACCGAAGAATCTCTCCATGAAATGGATTTGACTTCTTATGCGGGCATCATGCTGGGCGGCGACGTTCTAGCGAAGCCTCCTGGGGTTCCTTTGTTTGGTCAGTCTAAAATCGGTGCTACCGATTATGACTGGGGTCACTCAAAAATGAAGGAGCGTTTGCGCAACAACCGTATGCCTCCGAACGTTGAGTTTGACATCACCGAAGAAAACCGCGACGGCCCTTGCAAAGTTAATGCTGATAAAGGCTGTGAAGTTGGTATGATGGCTGAATGGGTTGGCGCTGGCGCTAAAGACGATGCTAGCTTTAAAGCAAACATCTTGCCTATGTTCACTCAGGACGACTATTGGGGTGAAGACACAGCTTCTTGTGCGTCTTGCCACTCTGGTAACACCGAAGAATCTCTCCATGAAATGGATTTGACTTCTTATGCAGGCATTATGCTGGGCGGCGACGTTCTAGCTAAGCCTCCTGGGGTTCCTTTGTTTGGTCAGTCTACAATCGGTGGAACCGATTACGACTGGGGTCACTCAAAAATGAAAGGTCGCTTGCGCAACAACCGTATGCCTCCTAACGTTGAGTTTGACATCACCGAAGAAAATCGTGATGGCCAAATTGTTGCGCACGGTTCGCGCTAAATTAGGCTAAAACGCTGCTAAGTGAAGGCGGGGGGATTTTCCTCCCGCCTTTATTTTTTGTTTTTTTTGAATTATCATTCCGCTCCCCTTCCCTTACTAGCCTGTTTATCAAGGCTAGAATTTTCAGGAAAATAGAATGACCCGTCTAACAAAATTACTGACTTCTGGACTTTTTGCGCTTTCTCTTTTGGTGCTGAATATCCCGGCTGAGGCCGCTTCGCGTAACAGTGACAACGCTGGCGATGTCGAAAAAGACAGCTTAAAGCTCGCCTGGACCTATGAAACAGGAAAACCCTTTAACATCTCGCCCACCGTTGGCAGTGGCAAAACGTTTGTCATTCCGGTCGGCGGACCTTTGTACGCTTTTAATGCTAAAACGGGCCATTTGGATTGGAGCTACGATCCGAAAGAAGGCCTTTGGGACCGTGGTCTGACTGTCGATGGTGAGCAAATTTTTGTCTGCTATAAGGGCGGAAAGTTTGGCGCGTTGAACGTTGCTGATGGGGCCGTGCAATGGATAGCGGACATTAAGATTAACTGTCAGCGCCCCCACCATATCAACGGAGATACCATTTATGTCTCAACAACTTTTGTCGGACCCGGCCTAAAAGCCGATCCATTGACGGGTGCCACACTATTTGCCATCGATCGTCTCTCGGGCCACATCAAATGGGAAGTCAAAACCGAAGACTACCTGTTGCAAACCGCGAACAGCCAAGACGGTGTTGTTTATTTGGCAGGCAGCTATTTTGATCCAGGCTTTACCGATGATGATGGTGGTCCAGCCCGTTATTACGCCATCGATGCGGCCACCGGTGAAATCAAATGGACACACGAATCCCTTGATGGCACACCAAAGGTCGTTGTCCCTACGGGTGATTATTTGCTGTATTCCGCCTATCAAGATTACATCCATGCTTTGGATAAAAAGACTGGTGAAGTTATTTGGCGCCGCGATACCAACAACTGGATTCCCGGTTTTGTGATCGACGACAAAGATCTTTATTTCGGTTCAGCGACCACCATTGTGCATTCTTGGTCCATCAAAGATTCTTCAGACAATTGGGAATACAACATCCCCGGTCGCAAGTTTGATTACCTTTTGGTCAGACCCGTGGTCGTTAAAGATCGCCTGTATTTCATGAGCCAACGCGGTTTTGTTTATGGTTTGAACAAAACCACGGGCAAACGCATTTTCCGTTATGGAACCAGCATGAATGCGCGTGTGGGCCTGAATTACGCTGATGGCTTTTTGTACATGAACGATTCCAAAGGCCGTGTTTATGCCTATGAAATCATGAAATAAGCCTCCGCGTTTAAAACAGATAAAGCCGCCTAGGTCAGCCTAGGCGGCTTTTTTGTTAAAACAGGCCATGCTATAAAAGCTGTTATGAGGAATATTCAATGAAAGCCATTGTTCTGGGGGCGGGCGTCATCGGTGTCACAACCGCGTACGAGCTCGCGCGCGATGGCCACGAAGTCGTCGTCATTGACCAACGCGAAGACGTTGGCCTGGAAACCAGCTTTGCCAATGGCGGGCAACTGGCGGCGAACCATGCCGAACCTTGGGCTGCACCGGGAACTCTTTTTAAGGCGCTGAAATGGTTGGGCCGCAAGGATGCCCCGCTGTTGTACCGGTTGCGTTTGGACCCGGCACTGTGGGCGTGGACTTTGGAATTTTTAGCCAACTGTTCAGAGCCCAAATTTTGGAAAAATGTCGAACGCATTTTGCGGGTGGCCTTGTATTCCCGCGAACGTTACCAAGTGTTGCACGCAGAATTAGACTTTGATTACAGCTTGCGCCAAAACGGTATTTTGAACATCTACCGCGATGGCCATGAATTTGATCTGGCTTTGGAAAAAGCTCGTATCATGAAAGAATTGGGCTGTGAACGCCTCGCTCTGGACCGCAAGGGCTGCATCGACCTTGAACCCGCCCTCGCCCATTCGACCCAGTTGATCACAGGCGGCACTTGGTCACCCAATGACGAAAGCGGCGATTGCTTGGCCTTTACCCAAAAACTGGCCGCCCATACCCGCAGCATGGGCGTGACCTATCAATTCAAGACCAAGGTTTTGGGGCTGGACAGCGAAGGCTATAAAATCAAATCGGCAAAAACCGACAAAGGGGACGTGACAGGCGATGTTTTTGTGCTCGCCATGGGGTGCAACAGCCAAATGCTGGCCAAAACACTGGGCCTAAAACTGCATATCTATCCGGCCAAGGGCTATTCGCTAAGCCTACCCATCACGAACCCTGACAGCAATGATGCGCCGACCATCAGTCTCACCGATGATCGTTATAAACTGGTGTTCAGTCGCCAAGGCGATATCTTTCGCGTCGCCGGAATGGCTGAATTTGCAGGCTATAACACAGACATTGACGAACAACGGGCGAAATTGATTCTCGACACCACCTTAAAACTGTTCCCAAAATCTGGGGAAGCCGATCAGGCTACATTTTGGGCGGGCCTACGCCCGGCAACACCAGACGGGGTGCCGCTTTTGGGCCGGGGCAAGCATGAAAACTTGCTGTTGAACACCGGGCACGGCACACTGGGCTGGACCATGGCGGCTGGATCGGCTCGCATTATCGCAGATCTCGCCAAGTGCAGCACGCCTCACATCGATATGGAAGGCTTAGGCTGGGAACGCTTCGCGTAATATCCGGTCACACGGGAACCAAACTCACAGGAAAAGGAACTCTTAAATGGACGCTCTTTATTCAATTTCAAGCACGGTTCACACCTTGGCCGCCGTCATCTGGGTCGGCGGTATGTTTTTTGCCCACATAATTTTACGTCCGGCTTTGATGCAAGAAAAAGCCGGCATTCGTTTGGGCGTATGGTCCGAAGTCCTGACCCGTTTTTTCAAATGGGTCTGGGTGGCGATTATTCTGCTCGCCATTTCTGGATACATTATGGTTGGCGAAATCGGTGGATTTGAAGTTTCAGGTCTGCACGTTCGGGTTATGCACGGCTTGTTTTGGGTGATGACGGCTTTGTTCACCTATCTGTTTTTCAAACCCTACACCGCATTCAAATCTGATGACATTGCCGATAATATTGAAGCCGGAGCCAAGCATTTGGCGGGCATTCGGCGCATCGTCATCATCAACTTAATCCTTGGCCTGTTGCAAATTATATTGGGTGTGTCCGGGCGTTTTTATGCCTAAATCGTTTGGCCCCGAAGACGTCCAAGTCCTTGAAAAAGTCCGCGAACATGACGGTTATTTCAAGGTCGACAAGTATACTTTTAAACATCGCAAACACGATGGCCGCTGGTCAGTTCCCCTAACGCGGGAGGTTTTCGAACGCGGCCATGCGGTGTGTGTCGTGCTGTTTGATCCGGACCTCGACAAACTTGTTTTTGTGGAACAATTCAGACCCGGAGCCTTTGCCGCCCTGTCGTCACCATGGTTCGATGAAAAAGAACAGTCGCCGTGGCTGATCGAATGCGTCGCGGGCATTATCGATGATGGTGAAACGCCCGAAAGCGTCGCCAAACGCGAAGCCTTAGAAGAAGCCAATTGTGAAGTTTTGGAGTTGCTCCCCGCGCTACATTATTTGGTCAGTCCCGGCGGAACATCCGAAAGCATGTATATCTTTGTGGGCCGCACCGACGCCAGCAACGCCGGAGGCATTCACGGCCTTGAACACGAAGGCGAAGATTTGCGGGTGCTATCGGTTTCAACCGACACGGCCTTTGACTGGCTAGACAAAGGCCGCTTCAGCAATTCGATGACCTTGATTGCAATGCAGTGGTTTAAGTTAAATCATGCCTCTGTCCTTCAACACTGGTCTTAAAAGCCCCCTTGATAAAATCCCAAGGGATGCTTATGTTTTTAACAAGCAACTGTAATGAAATAATTTATACTACATTTTTATTTTGATGAATTAGGACTGCCCCATGACCATTCGCTCAGATTTTACCGACGCTATTGGCAATACACCGCTTATTCGCTTAAACGCGGCGAGCGAGGCTACGGGGTGTGAGATTTTAGGCAAGGCTGAATTTATGAACCCCGGCGGATCGGTCAAGGATCGTGCCGCCCTGTACATCGTGCGCGACGCCGAACAAAAGGGCTTGTTAAAACCCGGCGGCACCATTGTCGAAGGCACCGCGGGCAATACCGGAATTGGCCTGACCTTGGTGGGCAATGCCTTGGGCTATCGTTCGGTTATCATCATTCCCGATACTCAGGCCCAAGAAAAGAAAGACACCTTGCGTCTGTGCGGAGCCGAATTGATCGAAGTCCCCGCCGTGCCGTATAAAAACGAAAACAATTATGTGCATGTATCGGAGCGCAAAGCCGAAGAGCTGAACGCATCGGAACCCAACGGCGCCATTTGGGCCAACCAGTTCGATAACGTCGCCAATCGACGCGCCCACGAAGAAGGCACGGCCCAAGAAATTTGGGCGCAAACGAATGGTAAAATTGATGGCTTTGTCTGTGCGGCCGGAACCGGCGGCACCATTGCCGGTGTCGGTATGGGCCTGAAGGCTAAAAAGAACGATGTTGTGATCGCCTTGGCCGATCCCATGGGCGCGGCTCTGTACAGCTATTACACCACGGGCGAATTTAAATCGGTTGGCGGGTCCATCACCGAAGGCATCGGACAAGGCCGCATCACGGCAAATTTGGAGGGCGCGCCGATTGACGAAGCGTTTCAAATTTCCGACGAAGTGGCCCTGCCGATCATCTTTGACCTGTTGAAAAATGAAGGCTTATGCCTTGGCGGATCAAGCGGTATCAATGTTGCGGGTGCGATTGAGCTTGCTAAAAAAATGGGGCCGGGTCATACCATTGTGACAATTCTGGCCGATTTTGGCACCCGTTATCAATCGAAACTGTTTAACCCCGAATTCTTAAAATCAAAGGACTTGCCCTATCCTGAGTGGCTCGTATAACCCAAAATGATCTATAAAAATGGACACGCTCTGGTCAGCGGTGAATGGCTTGTTAATCACTTAAACGACGATTCTGTACGCATCATTGATGCCACGTACTATTTGCCACAAATGGGCAAAAACGCGCGCGACGAATGGACCGCTCGGCACATTCCGGGGGCTGTTTTCATCGACATTGAAGACGTCGCCGACACCTCGACAGGCTTGCCCCACATGTTGCCGACTTCAGCCGTTTTTGCCAAATCCATGAGCGATGCGGGCATTTCCAACGATCATAAAATCATTGTGTATGATGCCAATGGCGGCCACATGGCGGCGTGCCGTATGTGGTGGATGTTGAAAACCTTTGGTCACGACAATGTTGCCGTTTTAAATGGTGGTTTGGTGGCCTGGAACGAAGACGGTCATCCAACCGACACTGCGGTGCCTGCACACGCGCCCACAACGTTTACCGCCACATTCAAGGCGTCTATGGTCAAAAGCAAGGCACAAATGGTTGAAAACCTTGAAAGCAACGCCTTTCAAGTTATCGATGCGCGCAGCGAAGAACGCTATGAAGGCTACGAGCCCGAACCCCGCCCGACCAAAAATTTAGGCAATATTCCGGGTTCGCTGAACGTGCCGTTTATTCACATGGTTCAACCCACCTTGGAATTTTTGTTCAGCAGCCATGAAACCATGGTTGATGCATTCGAAGACGGCGATGTAGATCGCACCAAACCAACCATTCACACTTGCGGGTCCGGTGTTACGGCGTGCGTCAATGCCTTTGCCATGTACCTGTTGGGAGCCGAAGACTTTGCCATTTATGACGGGTCTTGGGGCGAATGGGGCGATGACGAAAACTTACCGTTTTCACACGGACGCTAAGTTTAGTGCAGGGGGAATTTCGACATGGCACATGGTAAAAAAACACATCACCCAGACACCCGTCTGACCACCAGCGGTCGAAATCCCGAAGCCAACTTCGGCATCGTGAACCCGCCCGTGTACCATGCGTCCACGGTCATCTTTCCGACCGTCGAAGCCCTGCACAAAGCCGAAGAACATAAATTTAGTCAGACCTTTTATGGGCGGTACGGCACGCCCACTACGTTTGCTTTTCAAGACGCGGTGGCCGATTTAGAAGGCGCTGAGTTCTGCATCGCCCTGCCCTCTGGCATGGCGGCGATTGCCGTGGCGTTGATCGCCAATTGCAAAGCGGGCGATCACGTCCTGATCACCGACGGGGCTTATGCCCCGACCCTTGTTTTTGCCAGAACGATTTTGAAAAAATTTGGCATCGACATAACGGTGTATCATCCAATGATCGGCGCCGACATCAAGGACCTGATGCAACCCAATACCCGCATGGTGTTTACCGAAGCGCCAAGTTCTATCACGTTCGAGGTTTCAGACATTTCCGCAATTGCCAAAGTTGCTCATGCAGCCGGAGCCTTGCTTGCCATGGATAACACTTGGTCGGCGGGCTATTATTTTAAACCGTTTGACCATGGTGTTGATATTTCAATACAAGCCGCCACCAAATACATCGTTGGACATTCCGACGCCATGTTGGGCACCGTCACCATGAATGATGAAAAGCTGTGGAAAAAAGCGCGCATTACGGCGGGTGCCTTAGGCCACGCGGCGGCCCCGGACGATTGTTACCTTGGCCTGCGCGGTCTCAGAACCTTGGCGGTGCGTCTGCCCCGTCACCAGTCCACCGGGCTTAAGCTGGCGAAATGGCTGGCACAACGGGCGGAAGTCGATGTTGTGCTTCACCCGGCGTTGGACAGTTGCCCCGGTCATGAAATCTGGAAACGAGATTTCACGGGTGCGTCTGGCCTGTTTTCAGTGGTGCTGAAAGAGGGTTTTGATCAAACCGCCATTGCCCGCATGTTAGACAACATGGACCTGTTTGCCATGGGCTACAGCTGGGGCGGATATGAAAGCCTGATCATCCCGGCCGATCCCGGATCGTCCCGCAAGGCTTACGATTGGCCACACAAAGGTCAAACCTTGCGCATTCATGCGGGGCTAGAAGACCCGGACGATTTGATTAAAGATTTAGAAGCTGGCCTTAACCGTCTTACTTCTTAAATAAACTCACCACAAAAAAGCCAGCGGCGGCGACCACGATCGAAGGTCCGGCGGGGGTGTCGTATGTGTACGATGCCCACAGGCCCATGCCCACAGACCAAATCCCGATGATGGCGGAAAATAGCGCCATGGATTCAGGCGTTCGAGCATAAGCCCGAGCGGCAGCGGCGGGGATCACCAACATAGACGTGACCAAAACGATGCCCACAACCTTCATCGCCAAGGCCACAACGATGGCCAACAACACCATAAAGGCAATTTCAACGCGGCGCACAGGCACGCCTTCGACATGGGCAAGATCGGCATGAACGGTCAGGCTTAACAATGGGTTCCAAAGCTTGATTAAGGCCGCTAAAACCACCAAAGCTCCACCCCACAACCATCCGACATCGTTTGCACTAACGGCCAAGATATCGCCGAACAAATAGCTCATCAAATCAATACGCACGCCTTCGATCATGGCGGTGACGATCAGCCCTAGGGCCAAGGCCGCGTGGGCAACGATGCCCAAAAGTGTATCCAAAGCGAGGCCCTTAACACCATTCAGAACACCCAACATCAAGGCCGCCGCAATCACCACAAACGCCACACCAAGCCCCGGTTGCACGCCCAACAGGAAGCCTAAGGCGACGCCCAGCAAAGCCGTATGACTGAGCGCGCCGCCAAAATAGGCCATGCGCCGCCACACTACGAAGACGCCCAAGGGCCCTGATACCAAGGCCACGGCAATACCAGCCAAGCCCGCACGGATCAGAAAATCATCCATGATCGTGGCCTTTCGTATTATCATCGCCGTCATCATCATGCTGGCACTCATCAGAACAGCCGTCGCCCACCACATGACCATCCAAATCATGATGGTGATCGTGTTGGTGCGCATACACCGCCAAGGTTGAGGCGATATCTTCGCCAAACAGGGCGACAAATTCAGGGTGCTGGCTGACCGCTTGCGGGTGCCCGGCACAACAAACATGTTGGTTCAAACAGACCACATGATCGGTTTGCGCCATCACCACGTGAAGATCATGCGACACCATCAACACACCGATGTTGCGATCTTTGCGAATGGCATTGATCAGTTTGTACAGTTCAGACTGGCCAGTAATATCAACGCCCTGCACGGGTTCGTCCAAAACCAACAGATCCGGTTCGCGCAACAAGGCGCGCGCCAACATCACCCGTTGCATTTCTCCGCCGGAAATTGATTGCATCGGCGAATTGGCGATATGATCCGCGCGAACTTCTTTCAAAGCTTTCAGGGTTTTGCCCTGACCCGGCTGGGTCCCCAATTGCAAAAACCGCCGCACCGTCATGGGCAGCGACGCATCAATCTGTAAACGTTGCGGCATATACCCGATGGACAGACCGGGTTTGCGGGTAACGGTACCCGATTGCGGGACCAGCAACCCCAACATGGCTTTGACCAAAGAAGTCTTGCCCGCGCCATTGGGGCCAATCAGCGTGACAATTTCTCCGGCCCGCACAGAGACACTGACGCCCGACAACACCGTATGGCCCGCAAAGCTGACCTGGATATCACGGGCTTCAAGTAATATGTCTTCGCTCTTGTGTTGCGTAGGCGTGGGCATGTAAGTTATTGGCTCCATTTGAATAAACTATTGGATACCATGAACACCGTGCAACAGATACGAAAACTCGCCCTCGCCCTGATCTTTATGTTTAGCCCAACATTGGTTTTGGCCGAACCACTCAAAGTGCTTACCAGCATCAAACCCGTGCAAGCCTTGGTCTTTTCGGTGATGGGTGAAGAGGCCGAGCCCGAAGTGCTGTTGCCCCCCGGAACGTCCCCACACGCGTTTACCCTGAAGCCTTCGCAAGCCAAGCAATTGCAAAATGCGGACATTGTCTTTTGGATTGGGCCACAATTGGAAACCTCTCTGTTAGCGCCGCTTCAAACCTTGGGCAAAAACGCTAAGGTCATCACCTTGTTGTTAACTCCGGGTCTGGATCATATCGACAACGATGGGGCCCTTGACCCGCATGTCTGGTTGTCGCCGAACAATTCACTTAAAATGATCAACCTGATCCGCGATGTTTTGGTCACAATGGACCCAGACAATGCCAAGGCCTATACCAAAAATGCAAAAACCGCGCGCAACCGCATGAAATTGTTAAAACGCAAAGCCACCCAGTTGTTTGCGCCCACCAAAGACCTGCCGTATATCGTGCAACATGATGGTTTTGCTTATCTGGCGCGGGACTTTGGCTTGAACCCTGTGGGCTTTTTGGAAACCGTTCCGGGTCACAAGCCAGGGGCAAAACATTTGTCCACCTTGCGCAAAACCATCAAACGCGAAGGCGTGCGCTGTCTTTTTGTGGAGCCTCAGTTCACCTCGGCACAGGCTGAAACCCTCGCCAACGAACTGAACCTCATCGTCACCGAAATTGACCTCATGGGCACCGATTTAACCGCCTCGCCCACTTTATCGGTGCGGATTTTGCAAAACATCATTATGTTTATGGACAAATGCCAATACGTGAAGCCCAAAGGTGAAGCCCAAAAATGAGCCCTATTGATCCAGCCACAGCTAAGGATATTGCCGCACGTTTAAAGTACAACGCCGACGGCCTGATCCCCGCGATTGCGCAACAGCATGATACGGGCGAGGTGTTGATGATGGCGTGGATGAACTCAGATGCAGTGATCGAAACCCTGACCACGGGACGCGTGTGTTATTATTCACGGTCCAGATCAAAACTTTGGCGCAAGGGCGAAAGTTCCGGTCAGGTGCAAATGCTGAACGATTTTCGGTGGGATTGCGACGACGATACGGTGTTGTTACAAGTCGACCAAAAAGGCGTGGCATGCCACACCGGGCGGCACAATTGCTTTTATAATGCGGTGAGAGAGAACCAAGCGACCGTGATCGCAGACGTCGAAATTGACCCGGATGATTTATACAGCTGAGGAATTGAGCAAGATACGCATATCGCCGTTATCGCTCATGGATTTTTGTAAAAACGCATAAGCTTTGGCATCCAGACCTAGGTATTTAATGGCGATGCAACGTTCGCCCAACCGTTCCACGCGGGCCGGTAAATTCACCGACAACAAACTTTTGGGGGAACGCCCTAAACCTTCGATGGTGATCAGTGATCCTGTGGTCAGCGCGCCATCATAGCTTTCCAGCAAAAATCCACCCATAGACCAATCATCGGCCTTATAGGTTTTCCCCGCCAAACGCGCCACCATATTTATGCGCTTGGCGCGTTTAAGTTTACGACGCTCTCCGTCGGATCGAGCCTCGATTAAGACAGTATCCATGACGCCAACATTCCTTATACGCAGGACTTAAAAGACTGTAATGAGGCATATACTATACATATTTGCGTATTTTTGAATGATAATTATCACACGAGGGTCAAAATTCATTTACCAAAAGCTACACGTGGACCCCAACACGTCGCTGACCGTCGGATTTTAACGGCATTTAAATATGTTTTATTCCCGGCCGAACCATTTTCGAGCCTCTTGAAACAAGGCAAGTGTTTCTGCGCTGGTCTTCAGTCGAGACGTTACAAAATTTGCTTCATTCGCGGTTTTGAATGCAGCCTCTGGTGCTGGCATTTTGGGGCCTCGACCAAACATCTCATCTCCGGCCATCCCCACGGTTACACCAGATTCAGCAGAATAGGTCTCCATTTGGATGTTGCCGTACAATTTTGTCAGGCGGTCTTTGATGTTCTGTGCGGTTTCTTCTTGGCTTGCACCCCAGTCGACACGCCCCAAACCGTTGGTTGACGTAACCCCCGTATTTGTACCCATAAAAGCGACAATTTTGCCATTTGCGCGAAAAACGGTGTGAATAGGATCTGCATTTTGTTTGGCAATTTGCTGATCCATAACTTCTTGTGAAGGACCAGCTGACATCTCCCGAATGTCTTGCATATGCTTCTTCCAAAAGTCATTAAAGTCTCCCCCAGTGTAACCCAAAAGAGCGAGAAGCTCATCGTTCTCTGAAATGTGTTTTAGTTTTAGACCATCCCTCTCGGTGAGGGTTTGATCCGGAACCGGAATACTTTGTGTAGCGCTTGAAATACTTGTCACGTCAACCTCCAATGGTTATATGCAGGCATAATACAAGCACTTTTCGTGCCAACCTTAAGGCGAGTTAACACATTGAAATATATCCATAAGATTTTAA
>NVSZ01000047.1 GCA_002732845.1 Rhodospirillaceae bacterium | reverse complement strand
AGCAACGGCATTAAAGATTTTAATATTGATTACTCCTTAGATGGCGTTACTTGGACTAGTTTAGGTAATTTCTCTATAGACCAAGCCAATGGTTTGTCTAATTATGAAGGTACAGATGGTCCCGATTTTAATAGCGCAACAGCACGATATGTACTTGTTACACCAACTGCAAATTATGGCGGTAGCTGTTTTGGGTTTAGCGAAATAAAAATGACTATTACCGATCCTTTTATTATAATAGATGAAGATATTGGCTTTAATGCCACTGTGTATCCAAACCCATTTATAAACAATGCAAGCATTAGAATTGCTTCACTTTTTGAAGATAAACCCGTAACCGTTGGTACAAGCGACGATGCGTACAAGACTATGGAATTGGTGTATAAAATATATGTTGCGGATGCCGAATGGCGAGACCGTTATGGCATTACAGTAGACTGAAGGTAAACAAAACGTATGAATACACTTGATCAAATATTTCAGGAAACAGGAAGCGATCCTGCGGCTTTTGCTCGAAAATACGCGGATTATTTATCGGAATTGTTATCTCAGATAGATGCCAAAGCGGTGGCCAGCTTTATCCAGGTTCTTTTGAAAGCTCGGGAAGAAAGTAAACGTATATTTTTTATTGGTAATGGCGGCAGTGCAGCTACGGCCTCTCATTTTGCCAACGATATTGCTATCGGCACACGCACGCTCGACAAGCCCTTTAGAGCCTTGAGCTTAACGGATAATGTTGCCGTCATCAGTGCCATTTCTAATGATGATGGATATGACGAGATATTTATTCAGCAACTTCAGACGCAAATGGAACCTGGAGATGTTGTTGTTGCCATTTCCGCGTCTGGAAATTCTGCAAATATTGTTAAGGCTTTAGAGTATGCAAAATTAAATGATGCGCATACAGTTGCGTTGGTGGGCTTTGATGGTGGTCTGTGCATGAAGGTTGCTGAGTTGAATGTTTTGATTAAAACGCCCAAGGGTGAATATGGTCCTGTAGAAGACATGCACATGTTTTTAGATCATTTGGTCGGGGCGTATCTTAGCCGTGTCGTAAAAAACTGAAGAACTAGCGATCCTTTAAGTCGACGGACACCAGCTTGTTTCCAGCCGAAACGTCTAGAGGTTTATCAAAAGCTGTTTTGTTGAATTCAACGCATCCGCCAGCGGCTTCGACAATGGCTAAGCCCGCAGCAACATCCCACATCATGATGGATTCTTCGTGATAGGCATCGGCACGTCCGGCGGCAACATAAGCCAATGATAGTGCTGCGGATCCCATCATACGAACTTTTTTCCATTTTGCGGCTTCTCTTGCAAATCGGATCATTCCTTCATCTGAAAAATCGCGATTTACGGGAAAGCCTGTCATCAATGTAGCTTGAGATTTTTCGGAGGTTTTTCTGACATGAATAGGCTCACCATTTAACGTCGCGCCAATTTGGGTGGCCCCGAGGAACAATTCATTATGATTGATGTCAAAGATGGCCCCAAGAATTGGCTTTCCATGCTGAATGAGCGCAATAGCAGGCCCACAAAAGGGAATTTCTGAAAAAAAGTTTGCGGTACCATCTAAAGGATCAATAACCCAAAAGATTTCGGGTGCGCTCGTACCGTGGTCATGCCATCCTGATTCTTCTGCTAAAATTGGATAATGATGTTCTTGTTGTAAATGGGCGATGATAATGGCTTCAGCCTCACAATCCGCCTGTAACTTAATGTCTCTTGATACATTAGAGTTAACGACGCTCCATTCGGCTTTGTTGGCCATTAGGGCATGGCCCGCTTTTTGTGCACTTTCTCCGGCGCGTTCAAGAAGGCTGTAAATCGTTTCTTTATCTAGAGTGTTCAAAATGGCCAATCCTCTATTTGGTTGGTTTTGTGGTGAAGAATCCGCTATTGTGCCCTTATAGTATGAATATAAAACTGAAAAAAATATGATTCAAAATAATAAATCAGATAAGCATATGCCATCTTCTGATTGGCGAGTGGCTGTGACATCTCGTTCTTTTTCGAACAATCAAGTTTTACGCAAGCGCCTCCTCAAACGTTTTCCAAATACCACCTTCAATGATGAAGGTAAGTCTTTGTCTGGTGACGAGCTTATTCGCTTTTTATCGGGGCATGATATGGCGATTACGGCCCTCGAATATATTACCGAAGATGTTGTGGCGAATTTACCAGATTTGAAGGTCATATCAAAATACGGGGTCGGTTTTGATATGATTGATCTTGATGCTCTTCATCGTCATGACATCTATTTTGGTTGGAAAGGTGGTGTTAATCGCCGCTCTGTTTCAGAACTTGTCATTGCGAACGCCATTTCGATGTTGCGCCATGTCCCGGCGGCCCACCGAGAGGTTTTAAGCGGCACTTGGCGTCAGCATATTGGTCGCCAATTGACTGAAAAATGTGTTGGAATCATTGGCTTTGGGCATATTGGCAAAGATCTCGCCAAAATGTTGGCCCCATTTAAATGTGAAATACTTGCCCATGATATTGTTGAATTTCCTGAAGCTTGTGCAGAACTTAATGTTAAGCAAACCAGCTTGGAAGACGTTTTAAGACGTGCAGATGTTGTTAGTTTACACCTACCCTTAGATGACAGTACGCGGGGCATGATTTCAGCGCAGTGCCTCTCCTATATGAAACATGATGCTATTTTGATAAACACGTGTCGTGGAAATGTTGTTGATGAACGTGCTTTAAAGGAGGCCTTGAAAGAAGGCCGCTTGGGGGGGGCTGCTTTTGATGTTTTTGCGACAGAACCCCCAGATGACAAGGAACTCATTTCACTCCCCAACTTTTTGGTGTCGCCTCATATTGGTGGTTCAGCAATTGAGGCTATTTTGATGATGGGGCAATCCGCAATAGATGGATTAGAGGACGCTCATGAAGCGATCGCTGATAATTTCCTGTAAATTTTAATGTGTAGGCTGTTGCTATCGGGTATTGTATAAAATCATGCTCTAGAAATTTTTTACATAGGTCAAAACACATGTCACACGTTGCAAAATACATCCAAGAGTCAAAATCAATTCTTGATCAACTTGATCAAGAGGCCATCGAAAATATGATCCAAGTTTTGTTGGCAACCCGTGAAGCCAAAGGGCGGTTGTTTATTTTGGGTGTTGGCGGTAGTGCTGCGAATTGTTCTCACGCGGTTAATGATTTTCGCAAACTGGCTGGGATGGAAGTTTATGCCCCGGTTGATAACGTTGCCGAATTAACCGCCCGCACCAATGATGAAGGCTGGCATACGGTTTTTGCTGAATGGTTAAAAGGCAGTCAGATTAGGGAAAATGACTGTGTGTTTGTTCTTTCCGTTGGCGGTGGCAATAAAGAAAAGAACATCAGCGCGAATATTGTACACGCGCTTGAAGTCGCCCAAGGCGTAAATGCCAAGATCGTTGGTATTGTTGGGCGTCCTGATGGCTATACCGCTGAAGTTGCTGATGCCTGTGTAATTGTGCCGATTGTGAATGACGCAAACATCACGCCGCATTCAGAAGGCTTTCAAGGCGTTATCTGGCATATGATGGTATCTGATCCGCGCATGATGCAAATCAGCAATAAATGGGAATCTGTGTCTTAATCTGATTTTGGTGTAGCTGTATTGCTGAGGCGAAGGCCTTCAGCCAAGCCATACTTTGGCGTATATCCTGCATGCTTTAGACGTTCAGAACTGTAGACCTTATTGCCCCAGTTAACCCGTCCATAGACGATTCTTTTGATGATGTAGGACAGCCATAATGGGGCGGGGAAGGGGACTGTGTTCCCCGTTAAGGCGGTGAAAATCGCGCCAACGGTGTTCCCGGGTTCATCATCACTTGCGACGATAAACGTCTCCACCCCATTTTCGGGCATCTCTAATGCAAAGGCTACGGCGGCAGCGATATCGCCGACATAGACCAAATGGGCATTTTCGCGACCGTTCAGGCATCCGCCAACTTTGCTGAGGCTCCGCCATTGATCCACGGTTTCAGGACCAAAGACATTCGTGGGTCTAAGGATGACCGCAGATAGGTTCGAGCCTTGAACAATCATTTCGCTGTCATATTTCGTCTGTCCATAGGCATTCATCGGATCGCACGGGGTCGTTTCGTCAATGGTTCGTGCGTTGGAATTACCGATGACAGCAACGCTGCTGATATGAACAAAGCGCTTGAGGCCGTGGCTTTTTGCGGCGTTGATTAAGTTTTGTGTCGTGATGACGTTGGATGCTTTTAAAAGGGTAGCATCTGTCTTTTCGCCAGCACAGTGAACGATACCATCCATACCCGCAATCACGCGCTCGGCATCTTCGGCTAAAGTTAGATCGCCAGCAACAGCTGCACAGCCGTTAATGTGAAAATCGACGTTGCGCGATAAGGTCGTTACCGTGAAACCGCAGTTGACGAGCTCATCAACAATGTGATGACCGATAAAGCCGCTGGCTCCGGTGACAAGAATCTTCAATTTATTTTTTATAGGCCCCATAACTTTTAATATATTCTTAGGGGGTCTAAGGGCAACATATTTTTATATTTATGTAAAATTCTCTTCACATTTTGGGAATTTAAATAAGCTATGGGTTCCAAATTGCTTTCAAATACAAATAGATGTATAAAACGTGCAAACAACTGAGAAGTAGCTTTACGGGGGGCCTGTTCCTGTTTTTGAGGCCTAAGTTGTTGTGAGTAAAGTTTAAAATTCTGCGCCTGATCGGGGTTTTTCAATTGGATTCGACTAAAATTGCTTATGTGGTGCCCACGATGGACCGCCCTGATGATCTGAGGAAGCTGTTGCAAAGCTTGGGCTCGGAAAATCGGGTTGTTGATCAGCTTGTTATTGTTGATGCCAGCGACCCTCCGGTTAAAGACGTGTGCGCCTCCTTTCCCGATTTGCCTCTGGACTATATTCGCGTGTTTCCCCCATCTCTGGCCATGCAACGCAATGCCGGAATGGCACAGATTCGTCCGGAAATTACGGTTGCGGGCTATCTTGACGATGACATCGTTGTAGAGCCAGATGCAACCGAACAGATGGTCAAGTTTTGGGAAAACGCCTCTGACGAGGTTGGCGGCGCATCATTTTCAATTATTAATCAGCCCGTTTTGATTAAATCGTTTATTCGGCGCTTTTTCTTGATGGATACGACAAAGCCAGGGCAAGTTCTTTCTTCCGGGTTTTCATCACAAATTCCGTATGTAACCGAAACAATCGAAACGGCTCAGCTTTATGGCGGCGCAACGGTTTGGCGGCGTTCGGTGATTGACGCGTATACATTTGACGAGTGGTTTTTGGGCCATGGGTACTATGAAGACGTTGATTACAGTTATCGGGTCGGATTAAAACATCGTTTGTTTGTTGTCGCCGAAGCGCGGCTATGGCATTTCAGCAGACCGATTGCCGAAGGTAAACACTATGACCTCGGTCGCCAACAAATCTTTAATCGGTTGTATTTTGTTCGAAAAGTTGGCGGTTTTAACATGCTTGCCGTGATGTGGGGGCTTTTCGGACAGGTGCTACAGAACCTATATGTGTTTATCCGTCGTTCCGATCAGAATTCATTATGCCGATTAAGAGGAAACCTTGCTGCCTTGATGGGGGCCCTATTAGGGCGGAAAAATCCGTACGGCGGGCATTACAAATAATGCCTGGCTCAAGCCCTAAACATATCTGTTTTTTCCTACCGTCCCTTGCGGGTGGTGGTGCGGAAAAGTTGATTGTCGACCTTGCCAATACCTTTGCAGGGTTAGATCATCGGGTATCGATACTCTGTGGTCAAGCGGAGGGACCAAACCTATCTAGGGTTTCAGAAGATGTTGAAATCATTGATTTACAACGATCACATGTATTCGCTTGTATCGTGCCGATCTGGCGCTATTTAAACCGTGAAAACCCAAGTGCCATTATGGCGAATATGTCCCATGCCAATGTCGCGGTTCTGCTCGCGTCAATTTTTTCCTTTTTCTTTAAGGGACGCGTGATCGTTCAAGAAGTTGCCCCCATTGAAAAAGGTCGAAATGAACATAATGCTTTTCGCGAAACCATGGTCCTTTTTTTGATGCGTGTTTTGTATTCCAGAGCCTCTTCTGTGATTGGGATATCGCAGTCTATTCACGAAGAAATTGAGCGTCTAATTTGGCTAACCGTTAAAGATTTGCGTACCATTCCTGGCTTTGTTGATATAAAACTCGCGACCTCACACCAAGATGAGGCCGTGCCGTGCCCGTGGTTGATGGAAAAAAACTGCCCCGTGATCATCGCGGTTGGTCGCATGTCTTCAGAAAAAGGTTTTGATACTTTACTGAAGTCCATTGCCTTGGTTCGCGAAGACCGTCCTGTGCGGTTGGTCATCCTTGGCGAGGGAGATTTGCGGGGTGAACTAGAGGCTCTTACCGTTGATTTGGGAATCGCTGACGACGTTTTGATGCCGGGTTTTGTCGATAATCCAGCAGCATGGCTGTCTCGTTCGGATGTGTTTGTCTTGTCATCAACATTTGAAGGCTTTGGCATTGTTGTGGCCGAGGCTCTTTCTGCGCGTTGCAATATTATTACGACCGATTGCAACCAAGGCCCGATGGATATCATCGGGGGGGGTGAATTTGGGACCATTGTTCCGGTTAATGATCCTGTCGGCATGGCTGACGGCATTAAAACACGCCTTGATCACCCGTTAAGTGAAGAGGTTCTCTCCACACGGGCTCGTGAATTTGATCTTAGTGTGGTCGCTCAAAAATACTTAGATACGATCCTTGGACGCATAAACGCTAAAGAAGCTCTGCCACAGTCTGATACGATGTTGCAATTCATCACGGGGAGAAGCCTGCGTTTATTGACGGTAACGTCCATTGGAACCTTTCTGGCTTATGTTGCCCAGATGACTGTTGCCCGTATTTTGGATGTCGAAACCTTTGGTTATTATGCTTATATCATGACGATGTTGGGGGTTTTGACGTTCATTGCCCAATTTGGTTTTGATTATCTCTTTATGCGTTTTGTGCCCATTTACAAAGCCTCAGGAGAGGTGAAGAAATTATCATTTTGTTTGGTGTCAGGATTTGCCACCGTCTTTGCCTTTGGCGCGATTTTATCATTCGTGACAGGTGAGTTTTATGTCATTGCCCAGTTCGATCAATGGCCATCAATATTTTTTGAAGGCATGTGGATCGGCGTTTTTATCGTGCCATTGTTGGTCATGCTGTATGTGTTGCAAGCTGTCATGACAGGGTGCCAGAAGTATGTTCTTGGCAAAATGTTTACGGAAATTGGTAGGCCTTTGCTTTATCTGTTGGGCATTGGTGCATTCATTGTATTGGGGGTGCAACCTCAACTACAAGATATGCTCACGCTTAATCTTATCGTCGTTGCCGGTCTTGCCGTTGTCGGATTTTTTGTTTTGCGCAAGGTCTTGCCGGAACTCACCCTGAAAGGCTTTAGGATCGAGACAAAACTGTTGAAAGAATGGTACGGAATTTCGTTCCCTCTGTTTTTGTATGCGATTCCAACGATGCTTATTTTGCAAATTGACACTTTGTTTTTAGGGGCAATTTTAGGGCCTGGTGCTGTGGGAACGTATTGGGCCGCAGCTAAGGTCGCAACACTTGCGGCTTTCCCTCTTTATGCAGTGAATACGGTGGTTGCGCCGATGATTGCCAAGAACCACGCTCAGGGCGAAAGTTTTTTATCTGTTATGCGCCATTCGACATTTTTTTCGGTGATCATGTGCTTGGGTGTTTGTGTGGTGTTTTTAGGTTTTGGAGAAACAATATTAGGCTTGTTTGGACCCGAGTATGTCGCAGCTATGCCTATTGTTTATGTGCTTGCCGCAGGATACTTACTCGCAACTCTTCTTGGGCCTGTCGATTATGCTTTGGTTATGACGGGGTATGAGAAATTTTCGGCCTTCGCCACAGGCGCAGGACTGCTGTTGTGTGTTGCCTTGAACTATATCCTTATTCCGGAGTATCAAACCATGGGGGCGGCTTTTGCAACGGCGGCGTCTTTGGTTATGATCCGTGTGATTTTGATGCTTGGTGTGTGGCGGTATCATGGCATATTGATGTTTATGCCGATGCTCAAAAAGCGATAGTGCATCATGATTGTTGGTATAAGCATCGCCTGGTTTGTCGCTGTTATCGGATATGAAATCCGCCGAGAACGTGCGTGCTATCCCGTTGATTTTTTGAGTCTTACAAATGTCATTATTCTTCTGGCATTTGTCATTCCGCCCTTGGGGTTTTTGTATGTTGATGCGTATGAACTGAGCGTAAGAAACCTCTTTAATGGGACGTTTGAGCCGAAAGGTATTTCTCTTTATGTGACGATGATGGCCCTAGCCAGCCATGTTCTGATTGTTTTGATTTATGAAGGAATGAAGCGGTTACCGTTTGTGCAAAAAAGGATTGTAGGATCTTTTGATCGGGTCTCGCACAGCCTGACGAGCCAAGACATCACATTGGTTGTGATTGTGCTTTCGGTTGTTGGTGGAATAGCCTTTGCCCTGTACGCATCCTCATTGGGCGGATGGCAAAAAATGTGGGATTTTAGCCATCATATCCGTTCGAATAAGGTTCAAGCCCAATTTGGTTTTTTTAAAATTATTGCCATGCTACTTGTTCCGGCATTTTATTTGGCTTTTGCATCAACCCTTGAACAAAGGGGTGGGCTGAAACCTCTTTGGGGACTGTTGAGCCTCTTTCTGGGTATCGTTGCTTTTTTGCTACTTTATCATGATGGCAGTCGCTTGTTTCTTATGATTTTTATTCTGACCCCTGTGCTGGCCTATTTTGCTGGGAAAGAACGTGGGTTTTATAAATTTTTTCCTTTGATCATCGGTATCATTTTGGCGTATTACCTGTTCGGGGACAGCGTCTTTAAAACGATCTTTTTAGATAGCGAATTCAAAGTCCCTACTTTTAATTCAGAGGTCCTATTTGTAAAGATTTCGGGCCTTCTGTCGGAATTCTCTTTCCCCTTTTTTGTGCTGGCGGAATACATAGATCGCGTTCCGGACACCATCGCGTATCGTGGTGTTTCTGATGTGATCAATGGTTTTATCATCCTTTTGCCAAGTGTTCTGGTTGGTCCCGATCCTCAGTACATTTTTGATATAAACCGAAGCATCTTTGATGCGCCAATCCCCATTGATGCCTTGTCGTTTGGTTATGCGGCTTTTGGGCTAATTGGCACAGCAATTGTGGTGGCTTTGTTCGGTGGCCTGATTGCCCTGTGCGATATGTTTTTTGCAAATGCCCAACGCCCATTTCAGATCATCATCCGCACCGCTTTCATGTTGCAAATTCCTTGGTTGATCATGTACGGCGATCCTGTGAATGCTGTGAAACGTGTGTTCGCGACCAGTGTGGCGTTTGTGCTGATTATGATGTTTGTGGTCTATCGAACCAAGATGGAGTCATAACGGACGTGCGAAAGACCATTGTTCATTTGATTGCCGGATTAGGCTATGGCGGGGCCGAGCGTCAGTTGCAGTATCTTGTGACACGGTCAGATGCGGCAAGCTTTCGCCATGTCATTATCTCTATGACAGACGAAGGCCCCTTAGGCGCAGAACTCGCGTCCCAAGGCATTGAAATTCACGCCCTCAACATGGCTCGTGGGCGGGTCAGCTTTGGGGGCTTTTTTCAATTGCGGGATCTCTTGAAAACATTAGACGCCCCGGTTTTGCAAACATGGATGTATCACGCGGGCTTGTTAGGCTTAATCGTAGGGCGAATGGCAGGGGTGCAATCAATTATTTGGAATCTGCGGTGTTCAAACATGGCCCTTTCTGATTATGGACGTTTGACAGGCTGGGTTGTGAAAGTCGGTGCATGGCTATCCCCGAAAGCAGATGTTGTTGTTGTAAATTCAAAGTCAGGTCAGCTTTATCACGAACAGATAGGCTATCACCCTAAAAATTGGAAATTAATATACAATGGCTTTGATGCAGACCTTTTTGTTCCTAGCGATGATGCCAAACGTATTGTTCTGGAAGAGCTTGACCTTGATGAAAATGTTAATCTGATAGGGCTGATCGCACGTTTTGATCCCATGAAGGGGCATGATGTATTTGTTAAGGCGGCCCTTCACGTTTTAAAAACTCACAAAAATGTTCATTTCATCCTTGTTGGTAAGGGTGTTGATCAAGCAAATGATGATCGTTTGGGTGAGCATTTACATGTATTGGGGGCACGTGAAGACATACCAAAAATAACGGCGGCTCTAGACATCGCCGTTTCCTCATCTTTATATGGTGAGGGTTTTCCAAATACAGTCGGCGAAGCGATGGCATGTGGTGTGCCTTGTGTTGTGACAAATGTTGGGGACTCGGCTGACATTGTTGGTGAGTTTGGCTGGGTTGTTCCGCCTCGTGATGCAAACGCCTTGGCCGAAGCTATGGTCCAAGCTCTTGACTTGGATGCGAAAGGACGCCAAGAACTTGGCAAACAAGTTCGTGAACGCATGATTTCCTTATATAGTCTTGATGAAATGACGACTCAGTATCATGACCTGTATAAACAGTGCTCCCAATAACAAAGAAAAGATTAAATTGAGAACATCCTATGTGCGGTTTTGCAGGCTTTATTGACCTAGATACAAAATACAATGCTGAAGATCTAAAAGGCTTTGTGACAGCCATGAATGACCGGATTTATTGGCGAGGGCCTGATGATTTCGGAACGTGGGTGGATGCTGAAAATGGTGTGGCATTGGGACATCGGCGGCTTTCTGTGATTGATCTTTCGCCTTTGGGGCATCAGCCCATGGTGTCAGCTTGTGGGCGTTATATTATAGCCTATAATGGCGAAGTCTATAATTTCCCTGATTTGCGATCTAAGCTGGAAGCCAGCGGGAAATCATTTAAAAGTCATACTGATACCGAAGTTATTCTTGAAGCGTGTGCCGCATGGGGTGTGGAGGCAACGCTTAAACTTTTGATCGGCATGTTTGCCTTTNTCCTTNTGGGATCGNCAAANSWCRWMGYCTTRYWTTGGCSCGWGATCGKYTGGGMATTAAACCGTTGTATTGGGGGAAGCAGGGGAACACTTTGTTTTTTGCATCGCAACCAGGAGCGTTTGCGGCTCATCCTGATTGGGCGTATGAAATTGATCGGAACGCTCTGGCATCTTATCTTCGTCATAGTTACGTCCCGGCTCCGCAGAGTATTTTTCAGGGTATAAAAAAACTAGAGCCAGGGTGTTTTGTTGAAATTTCTGTGGATGGTAACGAACGTAAAACTCAGTATTGGGATATTCGATCCATAGCCACGACAGGTACACGCAATTGCAATTCATATAACGACGAAGAAGCCATTGAAGCTTTGGATGCCGTGTTACGTGATGCCGTGAGCAAGCGAATGGTGGCGGACGTTCCTTTGGGAGCTTTTTTGTCAGGGGGGGTTGATAGTTCAACCGTCGTAGCCTTGATGCAGGTGCAAAGTGATCGGCCTGTTAAAACGTTTTCCATTGGTTTTAATGAACAAGGCTATGACGAAGCTAAATATGCTAAGGCCGTTGCAAAACACCTAGGCACGGACCATACCGAATTATACGTTGATTCAAAACATGCTCTTGAGGTTTTGCCAAACATTCCAAAATGGTACGACGAACCGTTTTCAGATAGTTCTCAGATCCCGACATACCTTGTTTCAGAAATGACACGTAAACATGTTACGGTGGCTTTGTCTGGTGATGGTGGAGATGAGCTATTCGCAGGATATAATCGATATTTCTGGGGTGAACGCTTATGGAACTGGTTTGGGCGTTGGCCAAAACCATTAAGAAACCTAGCGGCGTCGGCAATTCATGGGCTGGCTCCACAAACATGGGATCAATTATTTAGTATGATTCCTGAAAAAATGTGTCCTCCCCAGCCAGGTGATAAAATTTATAAACTTGCACAGCTTTTATCTTTGGATGGGCAAGATGCTTTATATCGTCGCTTAGTCTCACAATGGGATGATCCCGCGCGCGTGGTTTTAAATGGGGAAGAATACAAGGGGGTCATATGGGATGAGACCGTGCAAAATGATATTGGTTCTTTTTCAGAACGGATGCAGCTTTTTGATACCCTGACGTATTTGCCGGATGATATTTTGACCAAGGTGGACCGGGCATCTATGGCGGTATCGTTGGAGGCTCGTGTGCCCTTGCTGGATCATCGTGTGGTTGAATTTGCTTGGGGTCTACCAAACCATATGAAAATTAGGAATGGACAGGGGAAATGGTTGCTCCGTCAGGTTCTTTATAAATATGTTCCCAAAGACCTGATTGAGCGTCCAAAAATGGGATTTGGGGTCCCCATAGATCGTTGGCTACGGAAAGATTTGCGCGATTGGGGTGAAGAGCTTCTTGACCCTTTGCGGTTGCATGATGAGGGGTATTTTAATGTGGATGTTATCCGCAAAACTTGGGATGAACATCAAAGTGGAACACGGAATTGGCATTATCCACTTTGGACTATATTGATGTTTCAGTCATGGTTGGAAATGCAAAAGAAATCACGTTCATGAGATTGCACCGTATCAAACAAATGATCCAAGGAAACAAGGCGGTGCTGTGCATGGCCTATGTCGCCTTGGATACGGTGCAAGGCTTGATCAGTGCATTCGGTTGGACCAAGGCCGATAATGGGGCGGCGCATGCCAGCATGGATTTAGATGCTTCGGTCGGATACGTCGGCGAAGTCTATGGCGATTACATTAAATACGCAGGCATTGACCATTTTTCGGGCACCGTTGCGGAAATCGGTCCGGGCGATAACTTTGGTGTGTCTTTGTTGATGCGCAAAGGTGGGGCCGAAGAGGTTTTTGCTATAGATCGTTTTTATTCTCGCCGCGATGAAGCGTCTCAAGATAAAATCTATGAGGCTTTGTCGCAAAAGCATGACATGGCGGATTTGTTTGATGGGGTGCCATCTGAAAAAAATATCCTCAACCTTCATTATAAATATGGAGAACCCGCAGAGACCTTCTTTGCTGATCGAGAGCAAGAATACGATGCTCTTGTTTCGCGCGCGGTGTTTGAACACCTCTTTGATCCGATCAAAGTGTTGCGTGACACCACCGAAAAGTTAAAACCGGGCGGCGTGCAAGTGCACGAAATCGATTTGCGCGATCACGGCATGTTTTTTGGACATCACCCGTTGACGTTTTTGACGGTCTCTAAAGGCCTTTATCGATTGATGACGAAAAATGCGGGCCGTCCCAATCGGGTGATGAACCACGTCTATAAGGACTGGTTGCAGGCTAGTGGATTGGACTTTGAAATTCGCATCAAAGGGCTTGTCGGTGTGGATGTGTCTTTTGAGCCGGACACGTGGGATAATCTAGATACGGCCCTGAAAAGCAAAGCCATAAAGATCGTGCAAGATATTCGCCCTGCTTTAAGTGCTGAGTTTACAGATGTCGCGGATGAAGAACTTGCCGCTTCGATTGTTATTTTGGTTCTTAAAAAACAAAATGATACATAACATCCTAAATAAAATAGAAAACCCCCTCATTTTTCACGCCCTGATTTTGACTTTGGTCATAGCTTATGGATTGATTAGAGCGATTTTTTTTAGTGGTCTTAGCGCGGACGAAGCCGAACAGGTTTTGTTCGCGCAGTCATTTCAGTGGGGATACGACATTGCCAACCCACCGCTATATACTTGGGTTCTGATTGGCTTGTTTTCCATTTTTGGGAAAAGTGCTGGGCTGGTGATTGCATTGAAGTATGCGGTGCTTGCCGGAATTTATAGTGCTTTGTATTGGGCTGCGCGGATTAGTTTAGGCCCACACCGCACGCAGGATCATGTCCTGGTGGGGTTGTCGCCAATCTTGTTTTTCTTTTTGTCTTGGCAGGTCATCTTTAATTACAGCCATAGTCTGCTCAATGCCCTCTTGGTGATCTTTAGTTTTATTGCCTTCGTGAAAATACTGAAACGTGGACATTGGCTTTGGTATGCGGCGCTTGGTCTATCAATAGGGTTTGGCGTTTTGACGAAGTATTCGTATTTCCTGTATTTGATCGCTTTTGTCGTAGCAGGCCTGAGCCTTCAGAACCTTCGCTATTTTCTTTTATCGCCAAAGATCATTTTGACGTTGGGCATCGCTGTTATCGTTGCGGCTCCTCATTTCATTTGGTTGGCCGAATCTGCGGATCGTGTTGTGCAGGCTACAAATTACAAACTCGAAATGGGGCAGGATATTTCATATATCGCGGGTGTGGGAAAGGGGCTGTGGAATCTTGTTCGAGCTTCATTTGCATTTATGTCACCACTTTGGCTGATTGTCTTGGTGGTCTTCCCCGTCTTTTGGAAAAGGTCTGTTGATAAGGATGAGCGCCTTGATATCGATATTTTTCTGGGGCGGATATTTTTGGTTATCCTTGCCCTGATGGTTAGCATGGTTCTTTTTGGTGGGATCACTCAGTTTCGCCCGAACTATCTTTTTTTGATGATTTTGTTTCCGCTGTGGGTTTTTACGCGGATGACAAATAATCAGGGTCTTGAAAAACGTCGTCCTCTATACGGAATGATTTTGATCTCTGGGCTGGTTCTGTCTGTGGGGGGGCTGGGGGTTAAGGCCGTTGCCGATCCTTTGGGCTGTAAGAAATGTCAGTTTTTGATGCCTTACGAAGATATGGCGAAGGCTCTTGCGAATGTTGGTTTTTCTTCGGGCACCATCTTTGCAACGTGGTACCCCAGCCCATTACCAGGCAATCTCGCAGTCTATTTCAAAAATGCTCGTGTCATAAGTTCAAAGTTCCCGAATTTACATCCCTCGAAATTACAAGAGTCTGATCAATGTTTATTGGTTTGGGTACCCGAAAAAAGTGGGGGATTAAAAATTCAAAATTGGGCAGGATTAGCGAATAAGGCGCTTGGCACAAATATTCAGGCTGGGACGCCTGTGCAGGAACTTGTTTTTTCTGTATTTCGCAGACCCAGTCAGTCTGTATATCTCAATTACATTTTGTTAGATCCAGGTGTGGGTGAGTGCCGATAATCTAAAACGTGAGAGTATGCCAACGCATAAATCCTTGGTATAAGGTTTCTAGAATTTTATAAACTTCAGATTTTGCGAACCAAATTCATATGAATTCCAGTCTTCAAACCCCATTTGTGAACCGTCTTTCGGCGCTTGTTGCCGTTATGGTGGGGGTCGCGATTCCTTTGCGGGCCAGTGGGGTTGCTCCACAACAGGGGGCTTTAGGTTTAGCCTTAATTGCGGCCATGTTTCTTTACACCCAAAATGCAGGTATTCGGGAAGAGTTCAAACGGGCCATCGTATCGTCCGTAGCGAAATGGATTGCTGTCCTTATGGGAATTTGGGCTTTGACGGCCCTCTCTTCCCCAGAAGTTTTGAAATCTTTGAAAATTGGCTTGCGTACAGGCCTTTTTTTGCTAACGGTCCTGTTGATCTGGGCCGTTCTGATTGTTCATAAGAATCAGCAAAAATTGCTCTGGAAAGCGCTGATAATCTGTGCGGTCTTCTTTACAGGGTTATCCGTAATCATCCTTGGCGGACTGTATGAAATGGTGTCTGTGTTAAAGGGCAATGGCTGGGTGCGTGTGCATCCTCATGTGCTTTTGAAAGCCTTTGCCGCGTCGGCCCTTTGCCTGATCCCCGTTGTCGCTTGGGCCGGACGCAGATTGGGTGGGCTCTGGCAGTGGGTCGGCTATGGGTTTGCCCCCTTAGTTTTGGCGGTCATCATTCAGACGTCAAACCGGGCCGCTTTAGCGGGCTTTATTGTGATGGCATTCTTTTGCGTAGGGCTTGTCGCAATTACAAACCGCCGACATATTAAAATTATTTTTGCGGGAACGATTGCGGGTGTTGTTGGTGCCTTTGCTTGGCTGTATTTCCATGAAATTGGTCGCCAGCCTATTGCGGGCACGTATTTTCCGGAATGGCTGATTGACCCTCACCGCYAGCATATTTGGAAATTCGCATTCGAACGTTTCCTTGAAAAACCTTGGTTTGGCAATGGAATCGATCAATTGAGTAAACTGCCCGGGGCAAACTTATCGGTGCCCGGACTAGACAGTTCCGCCGCCTTTATTCCCTCTCACCCCCACAGTTGGGTRATGGAAGTGTTGTCTGAAGCGGGAATAGTCGGCTTTTTGCCTCTTTTGTTTGTATTGAGCTTTGTCGCTTGGCGACTTTTAAAACGCTATTTTCGGGAAAAAGATGAAGGCGATCTTGCTCTGTTGGCTTTGATGGCGGGATTTTGGTCCAGTTCGTTGTTCAATTTTTCCGTTTGGGCGGTTTGGTGGCAGTTGACGTTCTTTGTCCTATTTGCSGTTATATCCTCGGCTCGGCCCCGCGCTTTACCTTGTGGGAATCCTTAGGTTCCGCTAAAACTAAGACTTAGAATCGTATGTCTTTTCGGACCTGCGGTGCGGCAGTGTATACTTTAATCTGGAGACTTCTATGAAAGTTGTTATTCTTGCCGGTGGGTTGGGAACCCGGATTGCTGAAGAATCTGACCTGCGCCCCAAGCCCATGGTCGAAATTGGCGGTATGCCGATTTTGTGGCACATCATGAAAATGTATGCAGCCCATGGTTTGACAGATTTCATCATTTGTTTGGGCTACAAGGGCTATATGGTCAAAGAATACTTTGCCAATTATGTCTTGCACCGTTCTGATGTGACCGTTGACTTGGCAAAAAACAAAATCACCTATCATTCCACCGAAGCCGAAGACTGGCGGGTGACCTTGGTTGATACCGGTCCAGATACAATGACGGGCGGGCGTGTTAAACGTATTGCCGAGTATTTGGATGTGGATGAACCGTTTTGCATGACCTACGGGGACGGCTTATCTGATGTCGATATTTCAGGCCTTATCAAATTTCATAAAGCAAAAGGCAGAGAAGCGACCGTCACAGTGGTTAGGCCATCGGGGCGTTTTGGCGCGACTAAGTTAGAGGGTGACCGGGTGAGCGACTTTATCGAAAAGCCAGCGGGTGAGGGCGACTTCATTAACGGTGGTTTTTTTGTTTTAAACCCCAGCGTTTTGGATCGAATTAAGGGCTCAAACACCATTTGGGAAAGGGAACCTTTAGAAGGCCTTGCCCAAGAAAATCAGTTAAGCGCATTCCAGCATGATGGGTTTTGGCAGCCTATGGATACCTTACGGGAAAAACGTTTATTGGACGATTTATGGGCAACAGGTCAGGCCCCTTGGAAAACGTGGGACTAAATGATGGCAGGTTCGGTTGATGCTTGGACGCTGACCATGACGGCTACTCTTTTGGAAAATGAACGATGATCACCCCTGATTTTTGGCAAGGAAAACGTGTTCTCTTAACAGGTCATACGGGCTTTAAGGGGGCTTGGATGGCGTTGTGGCTGGAAAGTCTGGGTGCTCAGGTTTCTGGCTTTGGCTTGGCCCCTGAAACTGATCCCAGCTTGTTTGAATTGCTGTCGCCTTGGGATACCGTTCGGTCGACCATTGGTGACGTACGCGATGGCAATATGGTTAAGCGCGTCGTCGCCGAGGCGGACCCTGAAATCGTTATTCATATGGCCGCTCAAGCCTTGGTGCGAAGATCGTACAGAGAACCTGTTGATACCGTTGCGTCCAACGTTATGGGCACCGTGAACTTGATGGAAGCTTTGCGGGAAGCAAAAAGCTTGAAAGTGGCTCTCATCATCACCAGCGATAAGGTCTATCAAAACACCGATGACGGCGAAGCTTTCGCAGAAGATGCTCCGTTGGGCGGGGATGATCCTTATTCAGCCTCCAAAGCGGCACAGGAAATCATTACGCAATCTTGGGCAAAAAGCTTTTTTAGTGACCGAGGTGTGGTCATTGCCACGGCCCGGGCTGGAAATGTCGTTGGCGGGGGGGACTTTTCAGAAGATCGCCTGATCCCCGATATTTATCGTGCTTTGGCGGCGGGTGAAAAGCTAACCCTGCGCAGTCCTGATGCTACACGTCCTTGGCAACATGTTTTGGATTTGAATGCGGGTTATTTGATGTATGTTGAACGCTTGGCTGAAAAGCCAAACGATACACCTCTGTCCATGAATTTCGGCCCAAAACCGGGGCCGAGCTTTACTGTTGGCGCTATTACCGAAAAGATGATGACGGCCCTTGGTCAAGATATTCCGACAGATATTCAATCGTCGAAACTCAAAGAAAAGACGTTGTTGTCGGTGGATGCCACACGGGCACATGAAATATTAGGTTGGGAAGCCCGGCTGGATATGGATGCAACGGTACGTCTCACGGCTGACTGGTACGGAGCCTTCTTAAACCGCGCAAATGCGAAAGAAATAACAAGGCGACAGCTTAAAGACTACGGAGATTATTCATGACCACCTGCCGGTTTTGCGGATCAAACATCGATTTGACCTTGGTGGACTTAGGCGAGCAACCACCGTCTAACAGCTATCTTGAAACAGCGGATGCGTCGGAAAAGTTTTTCCCTTTGCGTGCGGTCGTTTGTGAAGACTGCCATTTGGTGCAGCTTGCCGACGATGTGCCGGCCGACGAAATTTTTACGGCGGACTATGCATACTTTTCTTCCTTTTCCTCAAGCTGGGTCGCGCATGCTCAAACCTATGCCGAGACCATGACGGAACGCTTTGGCCTTGGAAAATCCAGCAAAGTTGTCGAAATTGCCAGCAATGACGGCTACTTGCTTCAGCACTTTGTGAAGGCCGGGATTCCCGTTTTGGGCGTCGACCCCGCGGCTGGCTGTGCCGATGCTGCCCGTGAAAAAGGCGTGCCAACCGAAGTTGCCTTTTTCAATGCCCAAACGGCCAAACGRTTGCGAGACGAAGGTCATGGYGCTGAYTTGATGGCCGCCAATAATGTGCTGGCCCATGTTCCGGATATCCGCAGTTTTGTCGAAGGCTTTGCGACGCTCCTAAATGACGATGGTGTGATGACAGTCGAATTTCCACACCTTTTGAATTTGCTCGATTTGGTGCAGTTTGACACCATTTATCATGAACATTATTCGTATTTGTCTCTGCTGACAGTTGAACGTATTTTTAGGGAGTGCGGTTTAARRGTCTTTGATGTCGAAGAATTGAAAACCCACGGTGGTTCGCTGAGGGTTTTTGCCTGTAAAGCAGACACGGGTACGCATGCCGACTGTCCAGGCCTTGYCGCCGTGCGCGATAAAGAACAAGCCGCAGGGCTGAACACACCTTCTGCTTATGAAGGATTTGAAGCAAAGTGTCATAGGGTTCGGGATGGTTTGTTGGCCTTTTTGAATGCGACGAAAGCGGAAGGAAAAACCGTTATTGCTTATGGGGCGGCCGCAAAGGGCAATACGCTTTTAAATTATGCAGGCGTTGGCGCGGATGATATTGATTTTGTCTGTGATGGAAATCCGGTCAAACAGGGAACGTTTTTRCCGGGCAGCCGTATCCCGGTTTTAGCCCCGGATCATGTSAAAAGTTCCAGACCCGATTATGTTTTKATTTTACCKTGGAACTTACGCAYAGAAATTTCCGAAGACCTTCAATTCATTCGTGAATGGGGTGGTCAATTTGTTGTCGCCGTACCCGAAATTGAGGTCTGGTGATGATCATTACCCCCCTCAACATCCAAGGTGCCGCGATTGTAGAGATCCAGCCCTTGCGTGATGATCGGGGTTTTTTTGCGCGCAGTTTTTGTGAGCAAGAGTTTCAAGATGCCGGATTGGCGTTGAACGTTGTACAGAGCAATCTGTCTCACAATAAGAAAAAGGGTACCTTGCGGGGCATGCATTTCCAAGCGAGCCCAAAACCGGACCCCAAATTAGTCAGCTGTATTCAAGGTTCAATATTTGATGTTGTCGTTGATCTTCGCAAAGATTCTGATACCTACTGCCAATGGCACGGTGTGGAACTCACCGCAGATAATCACAAGGCGCTGTTTGTGCCGCCGGGATGCGCACATGGCTTTTTAACGCTTTCTGACGATGCATTGGTGCATTATCAAATGGGCGAGGTCTTTGTTCCCGAACTGGCGCGTGGTGTTCGCTGGGATGATCCTACATTCGCGATTAAGTGGCCAGCACAGCCCTTGTCCATTGCCGAACGCGACGCGACGTATGCAAACTTTACAGGTGAATGATGACACGGGTTTTGGTCACCGGAGCAACCGGCCTTCTTGGTAAACATGCTGTGAATGCATTGTTGGCGGGCGGACTTGAAGTCCATGGCGTGGCTCGAACAAAACCTCTAGATTTTTCTAAAGATGTGACTTGGCATGAATGCGACTTGTTGCATACAGAACAACACGAAAGGCTTGTTGCAAAAATTCAGGCAACGCACCTTTTGCATTTGGCATGGGTGACAGAACACGGCCAGTTTTGGAATGCTTCTGAAAACAAAGATTGGAAAATAGCATCCAAAAATCTCATCAAGGCCTTTCAAAAAAATGGCGGCAAGCGCGTGGTTATGGCGGGGTCATGCGCCGAATATGATTGGAACAATTTAGGGGATGGCATTTGCCAAGAAGAAAAGACGCCGTTAAAGCCCCATACCCTATACGGCCAAGCAAAGCTGGAAACCTACCAATGGCTTACAGAATTTGCGGTCAAGACCGACCTCAGCCAAGCTTGGGGGCGGGTTTTTTTGGTGTTTGGCAATGGTGAGTTTGAGAAACGCTTGGTACCCTCTATAGCAAAGGCTTTGCATGCGGGTGTGGAGGCAAAGTGTTCATCGGGAACCCAAGTCCGCGATTTTATGGATGCTGAAAATGCAGGTCAGGCTTTTGCGGCCTTGTTGATGAGTGACGTGCAAGGCGCCGTAAACGTCGCCACCGGAACCCCACGAACCATTGGCGATGTTGCTCGTACTTTGGGGGAAATATCGGGACGTCCCGAATTGATCAAGTTGGGCGCATTTTCTGATCGCAAAGATGATCCCCCGGTTTTGGTGGCTGACGTTGCTCGGTTGGAAAACGAAGTTGGTTTTATCCAAACTTCGGACTTTCGCTTAACCTTGAAACACGCCTATGATCAAATCTGCGAGGGAGAATAGTAATGGCATCATTTGGCGAAAAACTAAGGCGAGTCTTTGCCGGGAAGCGCAGTCGTGACATCTTGCCTGATTTTGTAAAGATTGGACGTGGCACCTATGGTATCGACCGTAATGCATTTCAGGGTTTGTCCGCCGATGCGCCCATCACCATTGGCAACTTTTGCTCGTTTGGACCGCAAGTTCTGATCTTTTCCAAGGCCGACCACAGCCTTGACCTGGTATCGACATATCCTCTTCGCACCAAACTGATCTGTCCTGAACAAGGGGACCAAGACGCCGTAACAAAAGGGGCTGTTTTAATCGGTCATGACGTTTGGGTCGGGGCTCGGGCGATGATCCTAAGCGGCGTCACCATCGGCAATGGGGCCGTTATCGGTGCCGGGGCCTTGGTTGCCAAGGATGTTCCCCCTTATGGCGTTGTTATCGGTAATCCAGGGAAAGTTCTCAAATATCGTTTTTCAGACCAACAAATTGAATCCTTGCAGAAAATCGAATGGTGGAATTGGTCGGATGAGAAGATTCAAAAGTACGAAAGCCAATTTTACGGGGATATAGACTCTTTTATAGCCGCAGCCCGCGTCTAATGGATGTTGGCACCGACTGTTGTGACGTGCTATGTATCCCAAATACCCTCCCAATAATCATAGGTCATTTCCGTGAAGCTTAACAAGACGTCTCATATCCCTACGCATATCTTGATGGCTCGCCTTTGGCGCGAATGCATTAAAGGATATGTCGGCAAGCTTGTTTTGGCGATGGCTTTTATGGCCTTGATGGCGAGTGCAACGGCCCTGAGTGCGTGGTTGATGAAACCCGTGGTGAACGAAATTTTCATCGCTAAAGATCGTGAAATGTTGTGGCTGATTGGTGCGGCTATTTTTACAACCTTTACGGTGAAGGGTATTTCCAATTATGTCCAAGCGACTTTGATGGCGCATGTGGGGCTTAAAATTGTCGCCAATATGCAAAGTCGCCTTTTCCACCACCTCACCGATTTGGACTTAGGATTTTTCCACGATAATTCCACCGGTACATTGTTGTCGCGTTTCACGACGGATGTGGGGTCCATGCGCGTTGCCGTCACCCATGGCATAACCGTAATTGGTAAGGATCTGTTGTCGCTGATAGGCTTGATTGCCGTCATGTTCATGCAAGACTGGGAACTGGCCTTTATTGCCCTTTTCATTTTTCCTCTAGCCATTATCCCGATTGCCAAAATTGGTCGTCGTATGCGCAAAGTCACCATTAATACCCAAGTTGAAATGGGCCAATTCACCACGGCGTTGGAACAATCTTTTCAAGGTATTCGCGTTGTTAAATCCTATTGCATGGAAAACTATGAACGCGGACGTATTAATGAGTTGGTTCATAACATTTATGAATTAGCCTTTAAGCAGTTGAGGACCCGGGCCTTGTCTAGCCCAATCATGGAAACTCTGGGGGGTGTTGCCATAACCACGGTCATTATCTATGGCGGCTATCGCGTGATTGAAAACGCGACTGACCCCGGCGGGTTCTTTTCCTTTATCACCGCTTTGTTGATGGCCTATGAACCCATGAAGCGTTTGGCGAATTTGAACGCAACCCTTCAAGAAGGTATGGCGGGAGCGCAACAAACATTTGAAGCCTTGGATCGCCCCGCGTCTATTCA
>NVSZ01000046.1 GCA_002732845.1 Rhodospirillaceae bacterium | reverse complement strand
GTTAGCGGAATTTCATCATAATTCTTCATGCCTTTTCTAAATCGGAATACAACTGCCTAATTTTTTCTCTTACATCCGCAGGCACTTCAACAGAGCCACGCCAACGATACCAACTATTTTTACTAATGTTGAAGACCTCAAGCATTTGAGCAGGGTAATCATCACCAATTTTTTTCATGAGATTTATAAATACCTTAAAGTCAATAAACCACAGCCCCTTAAGCCTATTTATGTCAGAGTTTATAATGAACCCTTCAACGCTCTCATCCGCATTTGTTGTTATAGTGAACACAAGACTATGAACTATAATACCAAGTAGCTTTCTAAGACTTAGGCTATCTTTAATAGGATTCTCAAAATCATACAGTCTGTCTGACAGAATATCTTCTCTTGGGCGTTTGAATGCAGGGTCATCTGGTTTAGAGGGGTATTTGATACATGATATCATCTCATCATCAAAAGCAGAGGAAAGTTTTCTAGAGTCTAATAGCTTTCTCATAACAAAAGCAGATAGGAATACTGTTTTTTCCAATAGAATATATCGCTCCTCTGTATCCTCCTTTTTCTTACATTCCTCATCGATCTTTTTTGCATCATTAAGGAGATTGTCTTTCCATGGATAGGATTCATGTATCATTCGGTTATTATCTCCATGACGTTATGGGTAACGTTGACAGTTTACTTAAAACGAAAAAGTCGTGGATGACCGGATCAAGTCCGGTCATGACGGTTGCTTGTTGCATCACCCACTCCGCAAAAACTTAATCGCGGCGTCTCGCTCAAACAGGTAGAGTAGGGTACGCAAGGCCTTGCCGCGTTCGGTCTGTAGCTCTGGGTCGTTGGAGAGAATCATTTTGGCGTCGTCGGTGGCGACGGCTAGTAGCTCTTTGTGGATTTCTAGGTCGGCAATGCGGAATTCTGGTAGGCCGCTTTGGCGGGTGCCTAGTAGTTCTCCGGCACCCCGGAGCTTTAAGTCTTCTTCGGCGATGACAAAACCGTCTTCGGTTTCGCGCATGATTTTTAGGCGTTTTCCCGCCACTTCACCCAACGGCATTTGATAAACCAGCAAACACGTCGAAGCCCCGGTTCCGCGTCCGATGCGGCCGCGCAATTGGTGGAGTTGAGCCAAGCCAAAGCGTTCGGAATGTTCAATCACCATGATGGTGGCTTCGGGCACGTCAACGCCGACTTCGATCACCGTGGTCGCGACCAAGACCGAGATATGCCCGGCCTTGAAATCTTCCATGACCTGGTCTTTTTCTTTGGCTTTCAGACGCCCATGCACCAAGCCCACATTGTCTTCGCCAAACATGGTTTTGAGCTGCCTTGCGCGGTCTTCGGCGGCGGCGAGATCAAGTTTTTCAGATTCTTCGATCAATGGGCAGACCCAATACACCCGCGCGCCAGCGTCCAGCTTTGTCGTCAGGCGTTCGGCGACCGAGGCCAGCTTGGTGGACGGTAAAACGCGGGTATCAATGGGTTGACGTCCGGCGGGTTTGTCCAATAACCGAGACACATCCATATCGCCGTAAGCGGTTAACATTAACGTGCGCGGGATCGGCGTTGCGGTCATCACCAACACATCGACGGCTTGGCCTTTGCGGCTGAGTTCCAAACGTTGGTGCACGCCGAATTTGTGCTGTTCATCGACCACGGCCATTTTCAGGTCTTTAAATTCGACTTCACTTTGGAACAGCGCATGGGTGCCGACGATCAGGTGAATGCCGCCGCTTTTTAAGCCTTCCAGAATGCCCGCCCGCGCCTTGCCCTTGTCGCGCCCGGTCAAGATTGCACAATTGAGTCCGGCGGCTTGGCACAGCGGTTCAATGGTTTTGAGGTGCTGACGCGCCAAAATTTCGGTGGGGGCCATCATCACGGCCTGACCACCGGCCTCGACCGCCACCAAGGCCGCCAACAGCGCCACAATGGTCTTGCCGGACCCCACATCGCCTTGCAACAACCGCAACATGCGCAGATCGCTTGCCATGTCGGCGATGATTTCGCTGAGCGACGTTTCTTGCGATTTGGTGAGCGTAAAGGGCAGGGCGTCGATAACCTTTTGGCGAAGCTTTCCATCACCCTTGGTGGGAATACCCTTGGCCCGGCGCATGCCGCGGCGCACCAAGCCCAAAGCCAGTTGATTGGCCAGCAATTCGTCATAGGCCAAACGCACGTGGGCCGGAGACGCTGGGTCTAAATCTTTGGCCTCGATGGGGTTATGCGCCGCCAGCAAAGCCTTATGCCACGCGGGCCATTTTTGTTCTTTTAGATAATTGGGTTCTAACCATTCCGCCAAATCTTTGGTCTCGTCTAAAGACGCGCGGATGACTTTGCCCAGAACCTTTTGCGAAACGCCGTGGGTGAGGGGGTATAACGGTTCGAGCCGTAAAATATCATCAATGTCTTCGACCTTGACCATGTGGTCGGGGTGCGACATTTGAATTTCGTCGTTGTAATGTTCGATCAGGCCCGACACCACGCGCAATTCGCCTTCGGGAAGCGTGCGCTGCAGATAATCGCCGTGGGCATGAAAAAACGTCAAAACCAGCGTCCCGGTATCGTCATGACACATGATGCGATATGGCCTGCGACGATTGCTTGGCACCATGTGTTGACCGATGCGCACCGTAATGGTCGCGACGATGCCGCTGACGGCTTCAGAAATCTTGGGCTGAAAAGTGCGGTCTACGGACCCCGTGGGCAGGTGCCACAATAAATCGACCACATGGGTGCCCGTTAACCGTTCTAGGTGCGGTTCCAGCTTTGGCCCGACACCTTTTAGGGTGCTTTGGGTCTTAAACAGAGGAAAAAGGACTTCAGGGCGCATAATTCACTTCTAGTCTGGAACAACAAAGCGTATTTATACCGTTATGAACAACGATCGCAAACGACTGTTATTTCACTGCACCCATATGGGCATGATGGAAAACGATGTGCTTTTTGGCGGCTTTGCCCGAAAACACTTGAAATCCCTGTCGGACCAAGATGTCGTGGATTTGGAATTATTGCTTAAAAACAGTGATTTAGATCTTTTTACTTGGGCATCGGGTAAAGATGAAGTGCCAGCCGAATGGGATACGCCCGTGATGCGATTGTTGATAAAATATTGTAAAGACTGTGCCTCGTGAATTCACTTTTAAACACTTTTAAACAGCCCGGACGTGTAACGATTGCCGGAGCACCGGGCGGTCAAGACGCAAGAATAATCGCCCAAATCGCAAATGCGGGCCAAGACGTGGTGTTTATAGCGCGCGATGACGTGGCGGCGGCGGCGATGATTGATGCTTTGCAGTTTTTTGCCCCCAATGTCGATATCGTCGATTTTCCGGCGTGGGATTGCCTGCCATATGACCGGGTATCGCCCAATACCGCGATTGTCAGCAGCCGCATTGATGCGCTGACCAGATTGTTGGAAAAAAGCGATCAGGCGCGCGTCGTTATCACCACCATCAGCGCCTTTTTACAACGGGTTCCGCCGCGCGAAACGTTTAAGGGCGGGGCCTTGGTGGTCTCGGTCGGGGATGAGTTTGAATCTGGTGCCATCGAAGCGTATTTGGTCGAACACGGCTATCACGCCGCCCAAACGGTCATGGAACCGGGTGAATTTGCCCGGCGCGGCGGCTTGTTTGATATTTTCCCCACCGGGGCTGAAAATCCCGTGCGCCTGGACTTTTTTGGCGACGAGGTCGAAAGCCTTCGCGAATTTGATGCGACCACGCAACGCACATCAAGGAAAATCAAAAATCTGTCGTTAAAACCCGTCAGCGAAGTGCCGTTGGACGAAGAGGCGATCAGCCGCTTTCGCACCGGATACCGGGCGTTGTTTGGCGCGGTAACAAAATCTGATCCTTTATACGAATCCATTTCCGAAGGCCGACGGTTTTTAGGCGTCGAACACTGGTTGCCGTTGTTTTATGACGGGCGGTTGGAAACGATTTTAGATTATGTTGTGGGCGCGGCGGTGTTGTTTGACCATCAAGCCACCGAATCCACCGAAGCCCGCCTGGACCTGATCAACGAATACTACGTGGCGCGAAAATCCATTATGGACGCGCCAAAGGGGGCGCAGACCACCGAAAACCCGTATAACGCCGTGCCGCCGGAACGTTTATATGTGCAGGCCAAAGAAATTGCTCAGATCGTGCAGCCGTTTGCGGTCGGCGATTTGTCGCCCTTTGATGCCCCCAAAAGCGAAAATACGCTTAATGTTGGGGCCAAAGCGGGCCGCGATTTTTCCGATGCCCGTGTTGACCCCAATGTGAACGTCTTTGACGTGTTGGAAAGCCATTTGCGGCACGTTTCAAACGAAGGCAAACGCGTGCTGATTGGTGCCTACACCCAAGGTACCCGCGAACGTTTGATGTCGGTGATGAACGAACACGGTCTTAAATCCCAAGTTCTGGTCGAAGGCTGGCAAGACGTTGAAGGCTTGCAAAAAGGCCAAGTGGGCGTGGCCGTGCTGGGTCTGGAACGCGGCTTTATCACCGATGATTTGGTGGTTATTTCCGAACAAGACATTTTGGGCGAACGCCTGACGCGGCCCGGAAAACGCAAAATCACCGCACAAAATTTCATCGCCGATGTGTCCAGCCTTAGCGAAGGCGACATGGTGGTGCATGTCGAACACGGTATCGCCAAATACCAAGGCCTGATCACCATTGATTTGGGCGGAGCTCGGCACGATTGCTTGATTTTGATTTATTCCGGCGAAGATAAGCTGTTTTTGCCCGTCGAAAACATCGATGTGATCACGCGGTATGGGTCCGAAGACACCAGCGCACGGTTGGATAAACTGGGCGGGGCGGCTTGGCAGGCGCGTAAAGCCGGACTGAAACATCGCCTGAAAGACATGGCCGAAGAACTGATCAAGTTGGCAGCGGCGCGCGAACACAGCCACGCCGAACGCATGATTTCCGATCCCGGAGCCTTAGACGAATTTTCCGCGCGGTTCCCGTTCACCGAAACCGAAGACCAAGCGCGCGCCATTTCCGATGTGGTCGGGGATTTAGGATCGGGCAAAGCGACCGATCGTTTGGTGTGCGGCGATGTGGGCTTTGGCAAGACCGAAGTCGCCCTGCGCGCGGCGTTTACGGCATCCATGGCGGGGCGTCAGGTGGCCTTGGTGGTGCCGACAACACTGTTGGCGCGCCAGCATTTTAACAATTTCCAAGACCGTTTTAAGGGCTTTCCGGTTAAGGTTGCTCAATTGTCGCGCTTGGTGTCACAAAAAGACATGAAAGCCACCAAAGAAGGCATGAAAAGCGGTCATGTTGATATCGTCATCGGCACCCACGCTTTGCTGGCTAAAGACATCGGCTTTCGCGATTTAGGCCTGTTGATTGTGGATGAAGAACAGCATTTTGGTGTGAAGCACAAAGAACAGTTAAAAGCCTTAAAAGACAATGTGCATGTGCTGACATTGACCGCGACCCCGATCCCCAGAACGCTGCAATTGGCGTTAACGGGGGTTCGCGAAATGAGCCTGATCGCCACGCCGCCGGTGGACAGGCTGGCCGTGCGTACATTTGTTATGCCGTTTGACCCCGTGGTGGTGCGTGAAGCGATTATCCGTGAACGGTTTCGGGGAGGGCAGACCTTTTATGTGTGCCCGCGCATCCAAGACCAAGTGTTTTTGAAAAGGCAGTTGAAAGAGCTGGTGCCCGAAGTCTCGGTCGCCGTGGTCAACGGACAAATGCCGCCCAGCGATTTAGAAGACATTATTTCCGATTTTTACGATGCTAAATACGATGTTCTGTTGGCCACCAACATCATCGAAAGCGGACTGGATCTGCCCAGTGTGAACACCATCATCATTCACCGCGCCGATATGTTTGGTTTGTCGGCTTTGTACCAGCTGCGCGGACGGGTGGGGCGGTCGAAAATCCGCGCTTTTGCTTATTTGACGTTGCCGCCGGGGCGTAAACTGACCCCCAGCGCCCAAAAACGCCTGACCGTGATGCAGACCTTGGACAAACTTGGCGCCGGATTCCAATTGGCGTCTCATGATTTGGACATTCGCGGAGCCGGAAACCTGTTGGGTGAAGAACAATCCGGTCATATCCGCGAAGTCGGCGTTGAGCTGTATCAGCAAATGTTGGAAGAGGCGGTTGCCGAAGCCAAAGGCGAAATTTCCGGCGATGCGGCCCAAGACAACTATTCACCACAAGTTTCGCTGGGCATTCCGGTGCTTATTCCCGAAAGCTATGTCTCGGACCTGAATTTACGCATGGATTTATATCGCCGGGTATCGCGCCTGAACGATGATCAAGAATCAGAAGCCTTTGCCGCCGAAATGATTGATCGTTTTGGCCCCATACCGGGTGAAGTCGAAAACTTGTTGGGAACGGTGTCTATCAAACGCGCCTGCCGGATGGCACAAATTGAAAAGATTGATAGCGGACCGAAGGGGGCCGTGGTGTCGTTTCGCAATAACGAATTCCCAAATCCCATGGGCTTGGTCAAATACATCACCGATCAAGTCGGCACGGTCAAACTGCGCCCCGATCAAAAACTGGTCATCAAACGCGGCTGGGATGGGCCGCAAAGTCGCCTGACGGGGGTCGCGCAATTGGTAAAGACCTTGGCGGATATTGCGAAAGCTTAAGCCGTAGCGGCATCGAACAGACGGGCCAAAACTTCCGGGGGTTGAGCACCTTGCAAGGCCATTTCGTGGTTGATGACAAAGCACGGCACGCCGTTGATTCCCAAACGGTGGGTGACATCGTTCTGGCTGTTGACCCATTCAACATCTTTTTCACTGTGTAAATATGTTTCAACGGCTTTGCTGTCTAGCCCCACAGATTGGCCGATGGCGGTGAGTTCTTGCAATTGCCCAATGTTGCGACCTTCGACAAAATAGGCGCGAAAGAGGGCTTCAACCACGGGTTCGCCTTGGCCAAATTCACTGCCATAACGGACCAAACGGTGAGCATTTGTGCTATTTGGCGTTTGTTCGATGTCCTCAAAATGGAAATCGATTTCTTCGGTTTGCCCGGTTTGTTCAAGGGCCCCTAAAAGCCTGCGAACGCGGGCTTCGCTGCCAAACTTATTCAACAAATAGCCCTTATGGTCTATGCCATCCGGTTGCATTGTTGGGTTCAACAAAAAGGGCCGCCAATGCAATTGGGCCTGTAAAGCCGGGCGTAAGCCCAAGGCACGTTGAAGCCTGCGCTTGCCGATATAGCACCACGGGCAGATCAGATCGAAACAGACGTCTATGTACATAAGGGATATTCTTTCACGAATAAAAGTCGTCGTAAATATTCATTCACAAAAATGTGAAGCGTGATCGTCCTGTTCAACTTTTCATGAAGATGCTGAAAATATAGACTTTTCAGTGTACAATGATAAAGAATTAGAAGCGCCTATGTATAATATTTTTTATCTCAACACTTAGCTGAGGAGGTTTTGAAATGATGCATACACATACGCCTATTCATCCAGAATATACAGCACACCTGCGGGGCGCCCCCGGCAGACGTCATTGGCCGCTGGCCTTACTTTCCGTTGTGGGCGGAACGGCAATCATCGCCGTGGCGGCATTTGTTGTTATGATTGTAGCGATGCTGTCCATATAATTCCGCTGGACAAGGTCTTCATAAAAAACGCCTCTTAAAACTCATTAACAGGCGTTTTTTATTTTGCAACCAATGCCCAAGTGATGAAAATGATTACCGATATGGCAATCAGGTTCAGCAAAAATCCAGCCTTGGCCATTTGCCCGATGGTTAAACGATCACTGGCAAAAACGATGGCATTGGGCGGTGTTGCCACGGGCATCATGAACGCACACGATGCGGCCAACGCCACGGGAACCAATAATTCCAAGGGGGCAACGCCGGTGCTGTGGGCCACGGTTGCAACAATGGGCAAAAACACGGCGGTGGTTGCCGTGTTGGATGTGATTTCTGTCAAAAAGACGATTAACACCGTAACGGCCCCAACCAAAACCAAAATCGGAAATCCAGACAACCCTGTCAAACTGCCGCCAATGGTATCGGCCAAACCACTTTTGGAAATGGCCCCGGCCAAGCTTAAACCACCGCCAAACAACAACAACACCCCCCACGGTAATTGCACGGCTTTGGGCCAAGTCATCAGGCTCGTCCCATCGTTTTGATTGGACGGAATGATAAACAACGACATAGCCCCGATCAGGGCAATTCCGGAATCGGTCAGGCCCAGGTTTGGAAACGCATTGGTCAAAAGCGGGCGAAACACCCAGCTTAATGCGGTCAGGGCAAAGACTGCGGCGACGCGTTTTTCTTCGACCGTCATGGGGCCTAGGTCTTCAATTTCTTTTATGATGATGGCCTTGGCACCGGGGATAGGCACACGGGCCACCGGACAGGTGACGCGTGTCAACAACAACCACGCCAACGGCAACATCACAAACACAACAGGCAAACCAATGGTCATCCATTCGGCAAAGCCCAATTCAATGCCCAAATTGTCCTGAGCAAACGCGGCCAGCAATGCATTGGGGGGCGTGCCGACCAAGGTGCCCGCGCCGCCAATGCTTGCGGAATAAGCAATCCCCAACAACAACGCCGTACCGGTATTGGAGGCCACCGTCGCGTCTTCTTTTTCCGTTAATACGCCGATAATGGAAATCGCAATGGGCAGCATCATCACCGTGGTCGCAGTATTGCTGACCCACATGCTGAGCGACGCCGTCGCCAACATAAACCCGGCGATCAAATAATCGGGCCGGGTGCCAAAGGCTTTGACAATATGCAGCGCAATGCGTTGATGCAGGTTCCAACTCTCAATCGCCTTGGCAATGATAAATCCACCCATGAATAAAAAGATCAGCGGGTGCGCATATGGGGCGGCGGTGACTTTAAAGCTGAACAGGCCCAAAATGGGAAAGGCAATCAGCGGCAACAAAGCCGTGACGGGGACGGGCAGGGCTTCGGATAACCACCAAAACGCCATGCACAGCGCCACGCCAAGGACTTTCCAGGCCTCAACAGGCATGCCCTCGGGGGCCGGGGACATAATGATGCCCGCCCCTAAAATAAGGCCAACCATTACAGTAACGGGGCGCAGGGATGTTTTGGTTGACGGAGCGGGGGGGGAGGTTTTATTTGTCATAACGATCTGATAAACGCTTTTGCAATAAAGACCTAGAAGAATTCATTATTCTAGGAAATATTGTGCCGCACCAGCATGCACGGGGACAACTTCATCCGTTGGCATGACGGCGTCCCGAGTGAGGTTGTGCAAAGCCGGGTGAGAATACAATAAATCCGAAAAATTATAATAAAGCGCCTTAATCATGGACTTCACACGTTTAGAGTCCATATCCATGGTCGTGACCAAGGTAGATTTAATGCCGAATGTCAGTGTTGTTTGAGGAGACCCCGGATACGTGCCACCGCGAATGCGGGCGGCTTGAAGGTAGGGGGATTTTTCAATCATTTTTTTGATGGTCGGATCGTACACTTGAACCAGAACGGTCTCACAAGCCTGAGCGGCTTTTTTTATCGACGGATTTGGGTGCGCAATCACATAGACAATGGCATCGACTTTGTTGTCACATATGGCCCCGGAAATTTCGGAAGAGGTAAATTCAAAGACCTTGGAAAAGGTTGCCTTTGTCCAGCCCTTCATCAACATCACCAATTCCATACTGGCGCGTTGACCAGACCCCAGACTGCCGATGTTAACCCGTTTGCCTTTCAGGTCATCCAGCGTGCGAATACCGGAATCCTTGCGGGCCAAAATGGTGAAGGTTTCGGTGAACATTGAAAGGGCGGTGCGCAGTTTCGGAAATTTCCCTTTGCCCTTAAACGGACCATATCCCTTTAAGGCATAAAACAGGGTGTCGTTTTGCACGATGCCAAAGTTTATTTTGCCCGCGCGCAGACGTTCAATGTTATCGACGGACCCCTTAGAGTTTTTCGCCACACACGGTAATTTGTTCTTCATGGTTTTTGTGACGGCTTTGCACAGGCCAACGCCGGTTGGAAAATAAACGCCGTTTGGTCCGCCCGTGCCAATGACAATACCGCGCATTGGATCGGCGGCTTGGCCCGATAACGGGAGCAACAACAAWGCGGAGAACACAATAGAATTTAATACAAATTTCATCGACAGGGAGATCCTTAATCAATTGCGTACCTAACGTCATAACACGACGTATGGGCGCAATCAATCGTTAGGACTAGTCCTTAAGTGCCGCAATAGGTTTTATAACATTGTAGTTTGTGTTTGGGTGGATGTTGATAAATGCCGTAATGTTCTTGTTCTTCAAAGGGTTGCTCTAAGACTTTTACCAGTTTTTCAAACGGTTTAAAGTTGCCTTTGACAGCCTTGTCGATCATTTTTTCAACCTGATGATTRMRRRKRATGNAAAKSKKRMYWAWYRKSTYKMMTGGCTTCTTTGCGTTTTTCCGCACTGCGGTTTTCGTTCGCCAAACGCGCGCGCCATTTGCCCAACCACGCATGCAATTCGTCGGCATCGTTAAAGACCGTCATCAAGGGACCRTCTTCTGAAGACGCTTCATTATCCACTTCACAAAGTCTGCGAAAGGCCAAGGTAAAATCAATTTTGTATTTGGCCATGCAATCGAGAAATTCTTGCCCCAAAACATCGTCACCGTCTTGAATGTTTTCAAGGCCAATTTTTTCACCCAATTCAACCGCCCATGCGGCGTGGTATTGGTCTTCAAAGTCATTTACGGTTTCGCGCGCGATCTCAATGGCTTTTGCYTTGTCCAGATGCAAAAGGGGCAACAGGGTGGACGCAAAGGCGGCACAATTCCATTGGGCAATTTTGGGCTGATTTTCATAAGAATAGCGCCCCATGCGGTCGATTGAACTGAACACCGTTTTGGGATCATAAGCATCCATAAAGGCACACGGCCCATAATCCAATGTTTCCCCACAAATCAAGACATTATCGGTGTTCATCACGCCATGAATAAAGCCAACGCCCATCCATTTTGCRATCAGAGACGCCTGTTTGGAAATCATCTGTTCCAACAATCCCAAATACGGATTTTCAAATTCCTTTAGGTCGGGGAAATGGCGATCAATGACATAATCGGCCAAGGTCTTCAGGCCATCAATATCATCGCGTGCGGCAAAATATTGAAATGTGCCGACCCGTACGTGGCTGCTTGCAACCCGTGTCAGAATGGCTCCGGGCACGATGTCTTCGCGAAAGACGTCTTCTCCGGTGGTGACAACGGCCAAGGCTCGGGTGGTGGGAATGTTCAGTTCGGCCATGGCTTCGCTGATGACATATTCACGTAACACAGGGCCCAACCAAGCCCGACCATCACCGTTTCTGGAATATTTGGTGCGCCCGGAACCTTTCAATTGGATGTCTTGGCGACGACCGTCCGTATCCATCACTTCGCCCAAAAGAACCACCCGACCATCGCCCAATTGAGGCACCCAACCGCCAAACTGTTGCCCGCCATAGACCATGGCTAGGGGATCAGAGCCATCGGCAATGTGATTGCCTGAAAACAACTCAGCCCCGTCCAAAGACGTCAAGAAATCCGGTTCAAGTCCCAGTTTAAGACCTAAAAAACGATTAACCTTAATCAGTTGCGGATTTTCAACCGGGGTTGGGTGGATGCGTTGGAAAAAGTTTTCAGGAAGGCGGGCGTAGCTATTGTCGAATTTAAACACGTTGTTTTATTCCAGTCTGGTCACTCTGATATTTTGAACTCGATATATAGTCGTTTAATTTTTATTTTCGAGGACTTTCAAAGCTTAGCGCATCATTTTAATGTCAATTGGACCAATTTTTCACAAATTCTACAAATTGATCCGCCGGTATGGGCCTAGAGACATAATAGCCCTGCACTTCATCACATCCGAGCGATGCCAGCAGGTCCATATGTTCTTTTTCTTCTGCGCCTTCGGCAATGACGTCCATACCCAACGCATGGGCTAGGGTAATGATCGAAACGATGATGTCTTGATCGGCTTTGTCATTGGGGGCGTTTTTGACAAAAGACTGGTCAATTTTCAGCCGATCAATAGGAAAGCTTTTCAAATAGGCCAATGATGAATGCCCCGTGCCAAAATCATCAATAGCAACGGTCGCGCCCATGTCCCGCAACTTTTGCAGATTACGGGCGGCCACACCGGTATCCTTCATCAACGCGGTTTCTGTAATCTCAATTTCTAAAAGCTCTGGAGGCAGATTTGTTTCTTTAAGAAATTTTTTCACATAAACAAAAAGCTCAGGTGAAGCAAGGACTTCTGCCGAAATATTCACGCTGGTCCGCATCTTTATATTATGCTCAGAAATCCAAGACGCGGCGGTTTTGCAGGCTTCCCCCACCGTCCAAAAGGTTATATCGCCAATCATACCGGACTGTTCAGAAATCGGAATAAACTCCATCGGGGAAATCCAGTCCCCTGACGCCTGCGGCCAGCGGATCAGAGCCTCACAGCCGATGATCTTATTGGACTTTAGATCGATCTGAGGTTGATAAAACAGTTGAAAGGCTTTGTCTGCAATTGCGGTATGTAACCAAGACACAACCTGTGTATTGCGGACCATGTGTTCTTTGATCTCTGCATTGAAATAAACAAGACTGTTGCCTGGTGAGGATTTTGCTTCGTGATGCGCGATCTCAACATTCGTCAGTATGGATTCTACCGTGGATGTTTCGGCGTCAATCAAACTGACTCCCATATGCACATTCAGAACAACCTTGTTCCCCATAATATCAAAGGGAGCTTGGATAATGTCATAAAGATGGTTCACGTGCTCCATCAACTTGCCGCCATCAATTTGATCGGCAATATATAGGGTTTTGAAATGTTTGGGACCAATTTTGGCCGCCGTACAGTTTTCAGGCATCGCATCCATCAAGCGTTGACTGGTCTGGTAAACGATTAATTCGGCTGCTTCTAAGCCGAATGTGCCGACGACATCACTGATACCAGACAGCAAAATAGACGCGACAAAACCTTGGCATCCTTCGTTGACTTTCTCATTCAATTGTTCCAAAAAATACGTCTCATTCGGCATGCCCGTGGCGGCATCACGATAGGCTAACTGATATATTTTCTTCTCAGACTCTTTGCGTTCGCTGATGTTGAGAATGGTTCCGATATAAAGATCATCAACGTGGTCATTTTCATCAACGGTTTGTTTGTCTTTTTCGGGAATAACAATCCCAAACACCCACGTTTCCTTGCCGTTTTTCGAAAAAAAGCGGAACTCATCGCTTAAGACATTCCCCTTCGCTCTCACATCATGCCATTCGGTCATCACGCTCTTTATGTCATCTGGGTGAATGTGGTCAAATATAACCGTCTTCGCGAGATCATCTTCACCAATGTCCAATAATTTCATCAAGGAATTGTTGGCAAAAAGAAGATTTCCCGCATCATTGATGCGAAAAATTCCGACTGGGGCGGCTTCGGCCAAGTTGCGAAACCGGCGCTCGCTGGTTTTGAGCAATTGGTTCGCTTCATCACGTTCGCGTTGGCGTTTATTCAGTCTTCTGACGGCAATGACAATTGCGATAGACCCAATGAGCCACAGCATTCCATAACCCAGCCCGGTCCAGATGAGCTTGCCCTGCATCACATTGTAATGGGGCGACATGGGAACAGAAACACTCAGCCCACCACGGATTTGCCCGACTTTATAACCTTGGACTTCATGGCATTGAAGACAGGCTTGTTTGACCACCAAGGGCTTCATCAGCCTCATGTGAGCGATGCCTTCAACCTTGGACAGCTCACTGATTTCTTTAGCCCCTTTTTCAAAGGCGGTTAATGCGATCGTTTCCCAAGGATCAGCCGCATTTTCTTTGCGAATGGGATTGAGGGACGTTAAATGCCCTAGGACATTGCTTGTGGTCCGCAAAGATTCATGAATTTGACGAGTCGCATAGGCCGGATTTATGAGGGTGAGCACTTTACCTGAAGGGGTGATCACCTCACGTTCTTCAATGTGGGCCAAATAGGGGTTGGACGGCGTTTCTTTGGTGCGGGGGGCATACACCCCACCATGTCTGGCAACCCAATGGCGCAAAGTTACGATACTATTATAATAGGCGCGAACCTCGATACGTGCGCTTTCCAATRTTGCAGAATGCTCATTGGCGGCACCCGCCAAAAGCAACGCAACAACCAAAAGCCCCCAAACGCCTAGCAACATCTTTGAAGATGTTTTTCGTATCGAAAGGTCAGTCACAGATTATGCCCTCTTCATTAAGGCATTGAGCATATCAGCATGTTTTCAAGGTAAGCAATTACATTTTTTAAAAGATTGATTAAGAACACCTATCGCACCGAAAAGACGTCAAAAAATGTCGATTAAGATAGAGTAAAATATATGTAGGGCGTTTTGAGTTTTAGCGGACGGGACGGGCGGTGAGGAGCGGGCAACCTGCTTGCTGAATGGCGAGCTCATGGCGTGTCAGCGTGATACAAATGGTAAGGTATTATTTGAAAGTTGGACGTGCCTGAAATGTAGGAATACATTTACGACTAAGACTAAGTTGCCCAACTAAATAAGTTGATCTATCATCACCATATGATTGCAAAAATACTTTTTACTATAGGGTTCATTGTCTTTTTAGGAGTATCGGCAGTTTCTGCTGATGAGACTAACGGAGGAGCCCTGCACTTAACGGAAAAAAGCATTCATGACGATACATGGTGGCATCCTGAATATAAGGAGGCCGTAAGTAATCGTGACTGTGTAACAGTGATGTCCATATTAAACCGTGCCCAAAAAGCCGGAAATATCCGTGCTCATAACCTCCTCGGGGAATTTTACTGGGATGGTATTTGCGTTGGCAAGGATGCCCAAAAAGCTGAGCATTTTTATCGTTATGGTGCAGAACGCGGAAAGCCATGGGGTGCTGCAAATCTGGCGCAAATACGCTATATTGAAAAAGGCGAAAATGATTCCCTTGCGATAGAGTGGGCGAACCGTGCACGGTATTCGATGATGGACCGGGGAATAAAGTCTTGGAAGAAATTGTTCCCTTTTTTGCACCCTAACGCTCCCCTTTCCCCACACCTTAAACAAGCCCTCGTGTGGCTTGAAAAAAGAGAAAATGACGATGCCAATGCACTGTTTAAAATTGGCAAGGATTTTTTAAATAACAGCACATGGCCAGAATCAAAAGTCCTTGCCTGTTATTGGCTACGTACTGCAGAAACAAAAGGACATATCCGCGCAAGTTATCTTCGCGCACGTCAATATCTATTAGGGGAAGGCGTACTGATATCTAAGCTCGCTGGCGTAAACGCACTCCACCAAGCTATGAGAGGGGAAGATATTGATGCATATCTTCTTGCTGCACAAATCATGGAACAAGGACGGGTTGTAAACCAAAGTTACTATTACGCCTATTTTGCTTTAATTCGCGCTCAAGGCCTTGGGGCTGAGGTGACTGAGGCTATACAACGTGTTGCCGCTCATCTTGACAAGGTGCAGCTTATTGATGTTTCACGCGATGAACGCGATAAAAGCAGGCACCCAAGGGTGTATTACACTCACGGCCCCACTGTCTCTAGCTGTTTATATTCTTCCTGACGCGCTTTTAGGTTTGCTCTCTCCTCTTCAAGAACCGATTCCGTCCATTCGTAATGTCGCCTAGCCTCATTTACGTCTACCATTTGTTCTGTATGGGCCGTACCTGCCTCAATCACACCGTCACGAGCCATAAATCCTCCTATTAATGCGCCAAGAGGCCCCCCGCTAAGCAAGCCTCCACCTATGTCTGTAAGCCCCCCTATAAACGCAGCCGTATCTTGTTTTTGAAGCTGATTTGCTTTCTTATTGGCTTCATTTAAACCGATCAGAGATTCATTGCGTTGGAGTTCTGATTGCCGAACAGCGATTTGAGCATTTTGCACGCTTTGATGAGCAACTTTTTGCTCTGTAATCCGTGCTTTCGCCATGCTGACCCAATCGTTATAGGAAGCCGTCAAGCTTGGATTTTCGGCTTTTAAATCGTTAATGACTTTATTCACCAACTCGTCATTGTCGGCTAAAGGCGGCGAAATGTTGGGCTTTGTTGCCAGTGATGTTGTTGTGGACTTAGCCTTGTTTGGGTCCCTTAGTTTGTCAATCTCATGTGCCAAGCTTTGCGCGCCTGTGAGGGTGCCACCTTGGCTTTGGGCTTTGTCGACGTTGGCTTGGGCGCGGGACATGAGGTCGCTAAGCGCTTTGTTGTTTTTGGCTTTGGACAGGTTGGCCTGAGCGGCTCCTTTAAATTGAGCGTCAGTGAAGGTGCGACCAGGGGCTCTTTTTGCGGCCTTTGCACGCTCGGCGGTGATCTGATCATTGAGTTCCTGTTGTTTGGCTTTTTGATCAACCTCTATCTCGCGCGCTTTTTCGATATTTCGCACCTGCTGGGCCGCCGTGGGACGGGCGTTTGGCTGGGCCACATTTGGCGCAGGGGCGGGGGGGCCGTAAACGGGGCGATTATCGGACAGATTTGGGACCTCAGGCAAAGCTGATTTTGGCTTTGTGGAAAGGGTACGCATCTTATCTTCTTCGTCTGGATCGGTCATGTCCGGCATGGCGTTATAAAACGCGCGTCTTTCTTCGTCTTGCAGCTCTTGTTCTTTGCGGTGCTCTTGGGCAACTTGCTGTTGTTGTTTGGCTTTTTCCGCTTTTTCAGATTCCTCCTTCGCGGCCTTTTGACCCGCAATAGCACGATTATGAGCGGCTAGCTCTGCCCCGGTTTTAGCTGTGCCATTGCGGTTGTTACCGCCAAACACTCCCCCGGGATTAAAGTCGTTGTAACCAAGGGTGCGGTTTCTTTCAGTACTCCAATCGCCTGACCTTTGGTTCCCTGTGGCCGCACGAGAGGCGGAATCCGCTTTGTTTTGAGCTTTTTCTGCCCGATCGCGGCTGTAGTTGTTGCCACCAAAACGACTAAATTCCATCAATCCTGTTTTGGGGTTAATTGTCCCGGATCCGCCTTTTGCTTTTAGCAACTTAGCTTCGGCAGGGGTGATGTGCGCCAAAATGGTGTCGCCGTTTCGCCCCATGTCTTGAAGTTCAAGGGCTTTGGCTTGAATCATTTGTGTGGCGTTTTCGGTTTCGCCTTCGGGGCGCATCACACCGTCAACGCGCAAGCCTTTGGATTTTTGGAAGGCCTCAATGGCGCTAAACAAGGCCCGGTCGGGAAAGTCCGTCACGCCCCATTCGGGGGCTTCGTAAAAACCTTGCTCTTGCAAAAAAGTTTTGGCGGCCAATACATCGGTTGGAATGGTGTTGGAATTTGCAGACAAGGGTCCTTTAAGCTTAAATATGGTGTTCATGAGTTTGCTCCTGAAAAACGCACGCTTTCGCACGCCATCTGGATACTGATGGTATCCAACGGGCACAAAAAAGCCCGGCTCTAGGCGAGCCGGGCGTACTGCGTATGTATAAAATAAAAAAAACCGCCCTTGATGTTGGGGCGGCGATGTAAGGCTTAATGTACGAWRWSRGAYGMWGRMGMACTAANGGNMTKWSRTTAAAGCTTGTATCGTACAAAAATTCTTATATGTCAAGAAAATTATCCTATTTTCTTGAGGTGAGGTTAAGGTATCTATAWAGCTTGAGGCTCTGGAAAAGGTGAAATATGGCTTCTAAAGTGAAGCCCCCCTTGCTTTAGAGAAATCCCCCCCCATCTTCAGTCCTCTACATCAATCAATGGAGAAAACATGTGAGTGATATCGAAAGCCCTTGCACCGACGTCTGCAAAATAAACCCTGACACTAATTTTTGTGAGGGATGCTGGAGAACTAAGGATGAGATTAAAGCTTGGAAAGGGGCCGATACGAGTAGTCGTCTTCAAATATTGAAAAATATCCAACACCGTAAGAATTAAGCGACATCAGTGGTCCGAGGGTTGTGTAAGGCGGTCCGACAGGCCGGTATCGTATGCTATGCCTGTTTTCGTCAGCGTGATGGCAWGMGGGAAATTYGATCGTGCAAGYCCCTTTCTTTCCAGAGCGACCCAAACMGCCMTGTTYCCRAACCCACTRGCGTCACTTGAKGACACSACAAGTCCACCRATGTGGACATGATYGCCGTGCACATGTGGCATGGTCGATAACAGAGCCTCGCCCGTGTCTTTATCAATMGTCGCYGTTTCAGGRTGRCTGGCGAGTTCYTGAAASAGCAACAARGTRCGCAGTTGTAATTTGTTRAGTTTCAACGGGTTTTTTTTCGTTACCATAATGATTATAACCTTTTGTATAGACGCACTTGAAACGATGCGGGCATTGTTAGCGTAAATCGCTTTGACGACCATACAGACATATCTTCAGGGAGTCTGTTTAGAGGTCAGATATGGTTTTATTCGGCGAACGGCCAAGGTGGCTTTCGTGGTCAGTGTTGTCGCCACAGCTTTTGCCTGTGCCACCTCGTCAGCAGAAATATTTCCAACTTTCTTTGCTAAGGGCTTTAACAATACCAAAGCTATATGGGCAAAGATAAAGGCTGGTAAAACACCTTCAGCCAAACCTTCGTGGAGATCATCAAAGCCTATGGTTTCAGCCAACAGGCCACTGAAGGCGGCAAGTGCCGTAGCCGCAATCATTCCCACAGCCATCCACGCATAAATGGGGCTGCGACCTTTATTGTTACTGTCGAACAGTTTCGGCATGGACAGAGAGAGTGGGCTGGTCTTCGGTGCGATAAAAGCAACTAACAATCTGAGCAAAAGGGCACCACAAACGACATAACCTGCAAACTGGTGCAAGAAGTACACATCGTCACCGCTCACATATGTTAGCAACAGGCCACCTGTCAGCACCCCATGCCACATCATCAAAAAGGTCATCTCAAAACGGTTGGGTTTGCGCTTAGTCATCATCGTGTCCCCAGCGATTGTCGTGATGGTCATTGCTTTGCCACATTGCCCGACTGTTGTAAGTGTCGTTGCTCCAAGACGGACCGCCTCCGAGCAGGTTGGTTCCGTTTAACACCACCGCACCAACGGCGATGAGGAAGGTGAATACGGCTGAGTGCATAATCATGCGGAACAACATTGGGAAAACCTCCTGTGCATCTTGAAGACAGATTACAGGGAGCGGGTTGAACTTAACCTGATTGCTCCGTTCAGAACGCGTTCAGCTTAACAGGATGGTACAGCCTACTGTACAAGATGACCTATTCGGTGCTGCACACTGCAAATTGCGAAGATGTAAATTGCGATGAATAGGGCAGGGCGTTCCCTAAAGCTTTAAAGCACAAACAGCCTTGTATACATAAACATATACAAAATAGAAAAGGCCCTGATAAGTCATTGCAGGGCCTTAAATTCTGGCGGAGGGACGGGGATTCGAACCCCGGAAGGACTTGCATCCTTGCTGGTTTTCAAGATTATCAATTGGCTACCGTATATTGTGCTTTCTGTCGTTGTTTGGCAGAATATAGAGTGCTGTTGTTGAGGAGGTTACGGGTTTTGATTAAATTACATCTCAAAGTAATAAAACACACCTTTTATAGAATATTATCCTACGTCAGCGATTCTTATCGTTCCGCATTGACAATATTTTATTATGTATAGCCTTTATGAGCAAGATTTACCCCCGCCGTAGAGTCTGCTTTTCAAATGTTTTGTGTATCGTATCAACGCCACGATAACGGACTCTTGCTTTGGATGAAGTGCCGTTTATTCCTTCACGAAGGTCGATTCTATAGCCTTTTGCCCTAACAAAAGCCCCTTTCACTTGGACCAATTTTGGACCAACTCATTATGGTCCTTTTGAGATTGTATGGTAAGTTATGGGGTTTTCAGGGATTTCTAAGGCTCTGGAAGTAACAAAGGGTCACACCAAACTAATGATGTAACCCTTTGAAAGTCTTGAATAATGGAGGAGAGAGGGGGATTTGAACCCCCGAAACCCGTGAAGGTTTGCCAGTTTTCAAGACTGGTGCAATCAACCGCTCTGCCACCTCTCCATATGTCTGTTTTCAAGACCAATGCATTCAACCGCTCTGCCATAACTCCGCAGGAACGGTGTGCTGGCGTTCTTTTAACGATCACTTTACCCCTGTGCAAGAGAAATATTTGATGCTTTGTCGCTTTGAGGTTGGAGCAAGGGGGAAGAATGCGCTAAAAGTGTAATCAGATGAAAACAGACAATACAAACTCTTCGGTTAATCTTATCCAGTCCCTGTCTTTACCAGCCGGGGATGATCTGGCTGATTCTGCCCTAGACGGAAAACTGGCAACCCCAGAACAGGTGCTGTTGTCGGGCTATAACGAACCCGCAGTATTGCTGAATTTTCAACAAGGTAAAGTCACCCTCAATCACAGCGCTCACCGTGTTAAACATCTGTTTGAAGGTGAAATTGATGGCGAATTGAAACGTTTGGGAACTCAGGCCAACGCCACCGGACGTATGTTATCGGCCACGGTTTCCTTGTCGACGGTGGCGGGGCAGGTGGTTTATCAAGTCACCGTTGTGCCGCAGGTTATCGATCAAAACGTGCTGTTTTTGTTTGTGGACCAAACCTTGAACCATAATCTTCGCGATGCATTGATCGAATCTCGCCAACGGTTTAAAGATTTGGTTGAGGTCTCTAGCGATTTTTCTTGGGAAATCGGCGAAGAGGGGTCTTTTCAGTATGTTTCGCGAACGGGGGCGTTGGGATATGATTCCGATGACTTTATTGGCCGCCCACCCGAAGACTTCATCGTCGGCGCAGAAGAATACGACCAGATTCCTTTTCACACCAAAGAAACCGTCGAAGACGTTGAAATCTGGATGCATCGCTCTGATGGCAGCATGGCGTGCGTGCAAGTTTCCGCAAAACCTTTTTTAGACGAAGAAGGCTTGCCCATGGGCGTGCGCGGCGTGTGTCGGGACGTCACCCATGACCGCGAACGCGAAACGGCTCTGGCTCAGGCCCATCAACGTGAACAGGTTTTGGGCTATATCGTCAATACGATCCGCGATGAAATTAACCCCATCGATATGATGTCGGCCGCCGCTGCCGCCACGGCGCGCGCCATGGGCGCCACCGGGTGTGCCGTATTGCGCCGGGAAATTTCGAATGAAGGCGATGACGCTTTATACAATTACACCAAGGCTGCTGAATTTGGCACGGGTGGCCCACAACAGTTTACCGATCAGGTTTTGAACTTTGCGGCGGGGGAACGCACCCTGCGTGAAGCGGTTATTGAAGGTTGGCACGTGATTGCCGGGCCTTGTTTGCATTCTGGTGTCTTGAACGGTGTTATTTGCCTGTGGCGTCATGATGACTGGTCCGATGATGCTCGGTTAATGGTGGGCGATATTGCCGGACAATTGGGCATTGCCATCGAACAAATCACCAATCATGAAAGCATCGTGCGGTTGTCGCGCACCGATTCCATGACCGGATTGTTAAACCGTCGAGCCTTTTACGAAGAAGAATTGCCGCGCCGCTTTAATCGTTTGGCTTTGGACAAATCATTGGGCGCGTTGTTCTTCATTGATATGGATAATTTCAAACTGGTCAACGATGTGCGCGGGCACCAAGCCGGGGATGAAGCTATTTTAGCCCTGAAAGACCTGTTGTATGAGTTTGTGCGTCCCGGCGATTTGATTGCCCGGTTGGGGGGCGATGAATTTGCCCTGTGGATGGATGGTGTCAATGACGAAACCACCAAAGTCAGGTGCCAACACCTGATCGATGCGGCTCAAGTCCTGGATCAATATTCGGGAAGCAAAGAAAAGCCCTTGGGCATTTCGGTGGGCATTGCCGTCTATCACCCAGAAACCAAAGAAACCCTTGATGATCTGTTGGCGCGGGCCGATACGGCCATGTATGACGTTAAAAATCACTCTAAAGGCGGCTTTAAATTGGCACCCCATGCGACGCTTAAGGATGTAAACAGTGTTTAAATTCTTGATGGACAAAATCCGTGGCAAAAAGACTATCGAATATGGGGAAGCCAAAAAACTCGCCAGCCATAAAGATGTAAAAGTCCGTTTAAAATTAGCCCAGCGCGAAGACCTTGCTCCGGAAATTCTGTATTTCCTGACCAATGAYCCKTCGCCAAAGGTGCGCTTGGCCATTGCYAAAAAYATTTCKTCYCCGCGCCAAGCCGATTTGTTGYTGTGCAAAGAYTCCGATGACGGTGTGCGCACCGGGYTGGCSGGKAAAATTGATGCYYTGATYCCSGATCTCAGCAAWGACGAAMTGGACGCGGTCAAASAAGTCACCCATCAGGTGATTAAGATTTTGGCCCATGATCAGGCCATTCGGGTGCGGCGTATTTTGGCGGAAACGCTGAAAGACATCGCGAACGCTCCGCCGGATGTTATTGTTCTCTTAGCCAACGATGTTGAACTTGTGGTGTGTGCTCCGGTGTTGGAAAACTCACCCGTTCTCACCGACGAAGACATCGTGAACATCATCACCAGCAGCCCGGTCAAAGGCGCGTTGAGTGCGATTTCACGCCGCCGCAATGTATCGGAAAGTGTCACTGCGGCAATTTCAAATACCGATGATGTTGACGCGATTGCCGAAATGTTGGGCAATTCGTCGGCGCAAATCCGTGAAGATGTTTTGGACAGTCTGATTGATCGGGCACCTGACGTTGAACCTTGGCACAGTCCTTTGGTTAGCCGCCCTAAACTTTCGCGCCGGGCCGTGTTGCGTTTGGCCGAATTTGTGGCCGACAATCTGGTTGAATCCTTAAAAGCGCGCCCCGACATGGACAAAAAGACAGCCGAAGCCGTGGGCGAAGAATTTTCAAGGCGCATCGAAGCCGCCGAACGGTCGCGCACCCGTGACGAAGGCGGCCCGCCCGGTGAACGTGCGAAAAAGCTTTTTGCCAATGGCGAGCTTTCCGACGATGCGGTTCGCGAAGCCGCTCAGGCGGGGGAAGTTGAATTTGTTAAGGCTGCTCTGGTTTT
>NVSZ01000045.1 GCA_002732845.1 Rhodospirillaceae bacterium | reverse complement strand
CAGAAAGTCAAGCTTATCAACGTATGTATGTATAATATCTTTCATCTAAGTGGTCATATGTTCTGATAAATACGCGGATTGAAAATCCGCGTGTCGGTGGTTCAAATCCGCCCCCGGGCACCATTATTTAAAAAGGCCTCAGCAGTGATGCTGGGGCTTTTTTGTGTCTAAACGACGACTTTCTGGCTTTTCCCTGCATCTCTACAAAGATCGGTCCTGCATCCGTTTCGATGTCATGTGCGCTTTTAGTTCTAGTGCAATCCGTTCGGTTTTGGGGTCTAGATAGGAAGAGCGTTGTGAGAAAGCTAGGAATGATTGTTCTTGCGACAGAGATAGGGGGCATAGCTACCCAGTTGTTTCTTCTGGAACAATCACAAGAGAAATAGTCGAATACGAAAACGAGTGCGTTTAAATTTCAACGTTCCAACTGGTAACGCTTACCATCATAAACAAAATTTCGTTCTAATGGCGGGCCCGGCCGAGAGAGCAGCGGCCCTTGCGCTGACTTCGTCGGCAGCGCCGTCTGATGAATGTTGATATCCAGAAACTCTTGGTTAGCATTCCGACGGAACCTAATGTCATTAATCGTGCGCAAATTTGGTGTGCGCAAAATGGTATGCCAAATGGATTGAAAACGATTGTCTTGTTCAATCAGAGCATCGACGTACACGACACCCATCGCATCTTTCCATTGAACAAAAATGGAGGGAAATGCAACTTGATCCGGCTTTTCACAGTTCGTCCGTATGATCCGAAATTGCAGGGCGGATTCCTTGCCTTTCAAATCCATCCAACCGAGACAGACAATGTTTTGGGCCGTTGCTTCAAGCGCAGGAAGAGCCCGTTGTGCTAATGGTGGTGCGTCTGCGCGACTACACCCCGTGAAGGCAAAGGCGAAAAAAAGAAGCATGAAGCGTAAGTTCATAGGCATTAATGAAGACCTTTATTGTGTGGGGTAACTGTACCTTCGTGAGTGCAGGTGCGGGGCGCATTGCGGGGCAGTAATGCGTTTGATACGTGGCAATTTATGATAAGTTGGTTAATTCCTTTTAAAGATTGCCATGTCCGCTTGTGGCTATAAGCGGAAGTTTTTAAAGTGTTAGTATAATGTCTGCTTATCTACGTATAGCGGACGTAAATTTCTGAATCTTCTGCCCATAGGCTTGGCCATGTCGAATGAAGTTCAGCGAAAAWTACCAATACCTCATTGAAAAATAAAGTATATTTTTTATAATTGGTTCGTTTTGCCCGTTCAAATCCGCCCCCGGGCACCATTATTTAAAAAGGCCTCGGCAGAGATTCTGGGGCTTTTTTGTGTCTGGCGGGGTGCTTTCTGAGGTGTTTTTTACTTCGCTTCGGCGCAGGGGGGGCAGAGGTGCCTAGTCTCTCAGTCCGTGTTTTGTGTCGTTAGGCCGTCCGCGGTTTTAAGTCCCTGAAATCAGTCTAATCATTGTTTGTTGTTGGCTTGTTAGGGTAAGGTGACTGAATATTTTGCAACAGAGCGAAAATCTTCTGGGCAAAATATAAGATATAAATGATGACACGATTTTTGGAAAAAGTACTCAAATGGAAATCACTGTAAATTTTTTGGACAAACTTCGGCTTGAGGCTAAGTTTGATGATTTTACGATCACGACCGATCAGCCTATTCGGTATAAGGGCGATGGAACCGCGCCAAGCCCGTTTGATTATTTTTTAGCCTCTTCCGCCCTGTGCGCCGCCTATTTTGTTAAGCTTTATTGTGTGTCGCGCGATATCCCAACAGATGACATTCGGGTTTCGCAAAAYAATATTRTYGATCCSSAAAACAGATATAATCAAACCTTTAAAATTCAAGTCGAATTGCCGTCCAGCATTTCAGAACGTGATCGGCTGGGCATTTTAAGATCGGCYGATCGCTGTACTGTGAAAAAAGTTGTTCAGCAAAACCCTGAATTTAAAATTGAAGCTGTCCAAGATTTGGATGATGCGTCGTTGCTGCAAGCGTTTGATGGCGACAGCACGACGATGATCGAGGGCAAAGACCTGCCTTTGGAACAAACAATTGCGAATATGACGTCGATGCTATCGGATATTGGCATTAAAATTGAAATTGCGGCGTGGCGTAATATTGTGCCAAATGTATGGTCGCTTCATCTCCGCGAAGCCGCGTCCCCTATGTGTTTTACCAACGGCAAAGGGGCGACGAAGGAAAGCGCGCTTTGTTCGGCTTTGGGCGAATACATTGAGCGGATGAGCTGTAATTTTTTCTATAACGATTATTATTTTGGGGAAGAAATTGCGAACAGCGAATTTGTCCATTACCCCAATGAAAAATGGTTTAAAGCCGGTTTGGGCGATGCTTTGCCAGAAGGGCTGATGGATGAAAAATGCCTGCAACTTTATAATCCAGATGATGAATTACGGGCGTCTCATTTAATTGATACAAATTCGGGGCTTGTCGAGCGTGGAATTTGTGCCTTGCCCTTTACGCGCAGTTCAGATCAAAAAACAGTCTATTTCCCGTCTAACTTGATCGAAAATCTATTTGTCAGCAATGGTATGAGTGCCGGCAATAATTTGTATGAAGCAAAGGTGCAATGCCTGTCTGAAATATTTGAACGCGCAATCAAACGCCAAATTATCGAAGAAGAAATCATTCTGCCCGATGTGCCAAAAGAAATTCTAGCCACATACCCGCATATTTTAGCCGGTATAGAGGAGCTGGAAAATAAAGGCTTCCCCGTTTTGGTTAAGGATGCCTCGATGGGGGGGAAGTTCCCGGTCATGTGTGTGGTCTTAATGAACCCGAAAACAGGCGGCGTTTTGTCCTCTTTCGGGGCGCACCCAAGTTTTGAAGTGGCGCTGGAACGATCCCTCACCGAATTATTACAAGGCCGTAGTTTTGAAGGTTTAAATGACGTGCCACCGCCGACGTTCAATAGCCACGCATTGACCGAGCCGGGTAATTTTGTTGAGCATTTTATTGATTCAACCGGCGTCATATCTTGGAAATTCTTTAGCACGAAACATGATTATGAATTTTGCGCATGGGATTTCAGTGGCACGAACGAGCAAGAAAATGAATGTCTGATGAAGATCCTGGCAAGCCTTGGAAAAGAGGTTTATGTGGCGACCTATGAAAACTTTGGAGCTGCKGCKTGYMGGATATTGGTGCCAAATTATTCAGAAATTTATCCGACAGAGGATTTGATYTGGGATAACACCAATAAAGCCCTGATGTTTCGGGAAGATGTTTTAAACATCCATGCCCTAACGGATCAACAGCTTGAAGATTTGCTGGAACGTTTTGAAGAGACGCAACTGGATCATTACACTAAAATTTCAGAATTAATCGGAATAGGATTTGATGAAAATACGGTTTGGGGCAAGTTRGATATTGGTGAGCTGAAAATACTGATTTATTTAGCCTTAAAACAATACGAAGAAGCAAAAGAGATCATCGCCGACTTCTTAAACTTTAATGATAATACCGTGGAGCGTGTTTTGTTTTATCAGGCCATGGGCGCGGTGCTTGATATTACAATTGATGATGAATTAGATATCGATGATTATGGACCAAACCTCAACAGAATGTATGGCGCCCAAGTCATGGAAAATGTGCTGGGGTCTGTGACGGGGGCTGTTAAGTTTAGCGGCTTAACAAAGACCAGCCTAAAACTCGAAGGCTTAGATAAACATCTGCAATTGATTGAAAGCTATAAAAAATTGCATAAGGCGCGGGGCTTAGCAGAGTGGAAAAGTGACTAACCTTCAAATAACGTGTTGGTTTTAGGGAATAGGCTCATTTTTGGGGTTGGCTACGTCGATACAGGTTCGCCCAAAATCTGGCATACCTCATTGAAAATATAATATATTTTTTTAGTTGTTTCGTTTTTCCAGTTAAGACTTGTCGTGGGTTCGAATATGCAAGAGGCACCTATGACGAACCGATAATCATCTTTACTTTCTTCGTTTTACAGGCTAAAAAACGACTGTATTTTGGATTGAAAATCCGCGTGTCGGTGGTTCAAATCCGCCCCCGAGCACCATTATTCAAAAAGCCTCGGCAGAGATGCTGAGGCTTTTTCTTTATGGCCTTTTTAAATGAAGGCGTACCTCAACCAGGCTAAACCAAAGAGGCTAAACGTAATGCAAACCTTCAAACTCACGCCCAAGCCTCGAAGCGACTATCGCAAGGAAGTCATCGAAATTAAGAAAAGATGCACGCTTGAAAAGCATGGCTATCGCCATAACAAAATTGTTTATGGTTTCTGTGAGGAACTACCGGATCTCGCAGAGCTTCAGTCTCTGGGTTTAAACATCGAAGAAATCACCTTTGATAAAGCACAAATGAACCTCATGAACGGCCTGATCGGGCGGGGTCGCGCCAAATCGAAGATCGACCATCTTAAATTTGATCGAGAAGAAAACGGTGCAGACAATGAGCCCGAAGAAGCTAGCACAGAGCAGAAGTTAGCGGATTTAAACAACTCTATTCAAGCCGCCAAAGAAGCGCTGGGCATTACGGGAATACTCAAAATATTGAAGTTTTAGCTTGAAACGGATTTGCTTTCGTTAAAGACTTACGCCGATGCTACACTTTAATGCCTTACCCTTTTATGTTTACCGGAGCCTCAATGAAACTGATTGCCCTTAACCTGCCACGAGATTTTAGCAAAAAAGATCTTGAAAAATTATTCAAAGTTCATGGCAACGTTACAGCCTGCACGGTTGTCCTTAATGGCAAGGACGGCATTTCAAAAGGCTTTGGTTTTGTCGAGATGGAACGCGAAGAAGACGCGATGGTTGCCATTGAAAAATTACATGGCACCAAGGTGAATAAAAGTAAAATTCGCGTGAAGCCTGCAAAATGATTTTCCGGTTGGCGGTGTGTCAGAAGAGGGATTGGTTAGATTAATCCGTTGTACAAAAGGTTATTCTAATATATAAAATATGGGTAATCTCTGATTTCCGGGAAGAAAAAGCATGATTAGCATCCAAGAATTGCACGAACAGAATCACCAAATCGCTGAACTGGCGAAAACACTGTCCTATTTGTTACAAGATCGCGAAATGTGTGATACCTCGATTGTTGGGGAACTGTTTGAACGTTATAGAAAGAATTTTAAAGAGCACATGGGCCACAACACGGCCATCTATGCGGTTTTGCTCAACAGCGACAACCCAACGGCTCGCCATCTTGCCGAACGCTTTATGGAAGGCGAAAAAGAAATCAAACGTCTGTTCAAACGGTATGCCAATAAGTGGTGGAAAAATGGTCTTCATATGACCGATCACGCTGTTTTCTTAGAAGAAACAGAAGATATGTTTGAATTGGTGTGGGAACGCATCCAAGCCGAAAGCGAACAGTTGTATCCAACGGCCCGCGCGGCGTAACTTTACCGCTTCAGCAAAAAGAAGAGGAGGCAGGTAACGCTCTGTTACGTGTTCTTTTTCAGTCTTATTTTTGAGCCCCTGAAACATTGTGTTTTCAGGGGTTTTTCTGTGTTTATTTGAGCTGATCTGGTTCGATCAGTAAGGATACGGTAAACGTTGAGCCTTGCCCATCAGCGCTTTTAAAAGAAAGGTCCCCGCCTTGGATTTCRACCARTTGCTTRATCAGGTTSAGGCCRATGCCGGTGCCGGGAATGCCSGCAGCGCTGCTGGTGCGAAAAAAGCGGTTAAACATTTTGGSTTGTTCATTTTCGGGAATGCCAATGCCAAARTCRGTGAMGGAAATAAARGCMTGWTTGTTTTTGGTCCAGCCTTTGACGTCTATCTTTTTATTGTKYGGTGAATACTTAACCGCRTTGGACAAAAGGTTTGTAAAAATTTGGTTTAAATGGCCTGCATCCGCTTGGATTTCTTCAGGCAAGGCCGCAAGGTCGGTGYTGATTTTGTAYCCTTTGGCGACATCCATTTGGGTTTCYACGCATTCGAGTACGTGTCTGCGCACRTCACAGGAATTGCACGTGTAATCGACTTTCCCGTCTTCTAAACGGGCTGAATTTAGGGTGCTTTCAATCAGTCCGGTGATGCGTTTGGCGGCSCCTCTGATTTTTTTAAAGCGTTCAATAATTTGTTTTTCGCTCATGGACKCGTGCCGTTTTAACAAACGCTGAGCGGTCATATCGATGATCGATAARGGCGTGCGAAATTCGTGTGAGGCCATAGAGACAAATTGTTTTTGCATCACGCTAGAATCTTTTTCGGCTTGCAGGGCGGTTTGCAGTTCTTGGGTGCGCTCGTTCACCTGTTCTTCTAAATGACTGTGCGCCAARATGAGCTGATGCTCAACATCTTTTTCTTTGGTGATTTCGGTGCGAATKCCAACGTACTGAAAAGGCTTTCCATTTTCATCAAGAGTTGGCACGATGGTGGTCTTTACCCAATAATCKTCRCCGTTTTTATTTCTGTTTTTKATTTCACCTTGCCATGTTTTTCCGCYGGCGATGATTTYCCACATGYTWTTRAAAAACGCTYCGCMATGYTCAYYKGATTTTACAATYTTGTGRTTSTTGCCGATTAATTCTTGGCGCGCATAACCGCTGATGGCGCAAAATTTATCATTTACGTATGTRATGTTGCCTTTGRTGTCGGCGAYGCTGACGATSGCATGTTCGTCGAGGGCAAATTTTTGAAAARCTAAGTCCTCGTTAGAGGCTGCCAATTCGCGGGTGGTGTTTTGYAGATAGRTTTTTGCTTTTATGAGTTGGTCTTCKGCATTTTTTTCTTTGGTWATTTCGGTGCGAATGCCAACGTATTGAAAAGGTTTTCCATTATYATCWAGRGTTGGCACGATGGTGGTCTTCACCCAATAGCTTACGCCGTTTTTRTTTTTGTTTTTKATTTCACCTTGCCATGTTTTTCCRCTGSMGATTGTTTTCCACATGTCTTTGAAAAACGCTTCGCAATGTTCAYCAGATTTCACAATCTTGTGATTGTKRCCGATCAGTTCTTGGCGCGTATAACCGCTGATGGCRCAAAACTTATTGTTCACATATGTGATGTTGCCTTTGATGTCGGCGATGCTAACAATGGCATGTTCGTCGAGGGCAAATTTCTGAAAATTTAAGTCTTCGTTTGTGGCTTGTAGCTTAGCCACGGCCCCCGCAACCTGCTCCTTTGTTTCATATATATTAAGGGTCATTGAATTAAAGGCCTTAATCAAGGAGCCAATCTCATCCCTGCGCCCCATTTGAGGAAGCAGAGTGCTGCTGCGACTGTCAAGGCTGGTGGATGTCGCCAGCTGTTCGATGGCCTGTGTCACGGTCATAAGGGGGCGTGCAATGCTGTGGCTAATTTTCCAAGCCAAAGTTCCGGTCATCACCAAGGCCAAAAAGCTGGTGAAGGGGACGATTAATTTAGTGATTTCGATGTTGTTTTGGTTAATGGCCTTATGACGGGACATCCAGCGGCGTTGTTCAGCGATAAAGGCATGAATTTCGGAACGAAACGCGTTAAGGTATTGTATGCCAAGGGAGCGTTCTGTTCGCGTTGTGCTGTTTTCTCTTTCACTGCGCAACGCGATGATCTGTTCGGCGACCTCGACGTGCCAGGCTTTGAGAAACTTTTGGGCGGCATCCAAACGAGCCACTTGTTCGGGAGAATCCAAAACCGAATTTTGCAATTGATTGAGGAGGGGGGAGGTTTTTTCTTTGCCTTTTCTATACGCGATCAAGAACTCTTCCTTACCCGAGAGCTGATAGCCCCGGATGCCCATTTCCATATCAACGGTGGCCGTAAGAATGGATGTAGATTGTTCTAAAATCGTGTGCGTATGATCAGCGGATTTTCCGGTTTCGACGATGTTGGAAATATTTGTGGTTAATATGCCAACAAGACCAATAAACAAAACCATCGGGAGAAAGATCCCGATGAGTATCTTTGTTTTTGTCTTTAAATCTTGAAATCTCAATTTATTTTCCAAACGCCGAGGGGACTCAGTCACCTAAAAAAGTCTTGAAAGCCTGTTTTTGTAATTGGGAAGGTGCAGACCATTTTGCAAGGAAATAGTGTATCTTTTGGAGCGGTGAAAATCAGGGCTCAAACATTTTCAACCTGACAAAAAGGAGGGGCTGAAAATGGTGTAAACTTAAGTTCTTGTTTTTATAGGAATTCAGGGGTGAAGGGGCGAATCGACGGGGCTTGCCTTAAGCTTTAAGTCTATTTTTGAGAGACCGTTTTTTTTGTATGATGTGCATGTTTTTTTCGCGAGGTGTGATGAATGTCATAGTCTGTTCGCGCTATTTTTGTACTCTAGGCGCGCATTTGCGGTGTTATGCACCGACCTTGTTAAGTTAAGGGGTTGCTCATTTAGCTTTGTTGTACTTTATTGTTACTACAAGAGGCGGGACGCACGATCTTGCCGTACAAAATTACATCTCACATAAGGGGAACTTTTTATGAATAAATCTGATTTGGCTTCTGCCGTTGCTGCTTCTACAGGCCTATCTTCCAGCGACGCATCTAAAGCTGTTGATGGTGTTCTTGAAGCCATTACAGGCGCACTCGCAAGCGGTGATAGCGTTCAATTGACCGGTTTTGGTGGTTTTTCTGTTGCTGACCGTGCAGCACGTCAAGGCCGCAACCCACAAACAGGTGCGACTATTCAAATTGCTGCATCAAAACAGCCAAAATTCAAAGCAGGCAAAGGCCTTAAAGAAGCAGTTAACGGTTAATATCTATGCCGTAACGAGCTGATTTAAAAGCTTTTTAGAATGCAAAGGGGGGCAATGAAAATTGCCCCCCTTATTCGTTCTCTGAGTCTTTAAATGTCGCCTTAAGCGTGGGCGTTGGTTTTCGCAATGCTCAAGATTTGCTTGCGTGCGACGCCAATATCATCCAGTTCACGGTCGCTTAATTTGGACAGTTCGTGAACAATTTTGTTGATGCTTCTGCGGCGGCGAATGGTGCTGATGATGGATTTAAATAACATCGTTGTATTTCCTAGGGCTGATGGTCGGCCTGTCTTTTGGGCAGGTCAAAGTTATGGGGGGCTTGTTCTGAAAGGACCTTAAACCCTGCTTATCAGAAAAAGAATCGCAAGTTTTGCATGGCTGGAATGAAAGCTGTGCATCACAGAATCGGATCGTCAAAACCGCATTGGCTGTGTTTTGGCGTTTTTTTTCATTTTTTTTCAAAAAAAGTGAAATGTGGTGAATCCCTGTAACCCTTTAAAGGTTGAACCGAATAAATCGGTACAATTTCCGTAAAGGCTGTCAGTTCAGTAAAGGATTTCCATCATGCGTTTTCTCAGAATTTGTTTTTTGGCCCTGTTTTGGTCGACCCCGGCTTGGGCCGCAGAGACACCTGCTCTTGAAGGCACGCGGGTGTTTCAATCGAGCTTAAATTTTGACGTATTCCTGCCTCGCTTGAAGGCGGCTATTGCCGCTCAGAAAATGGGCATTGTGGCCGAAGCGTGCGCCGATTGCGGGGCGCGTAAAATTGGTGTTGAAATTGCCAAAAACCGGGTTGTGATGATTTACCATCCGCGCTTTGCCGTGCGCATGTTAAAGGCCAGCCTTGCGGCGGGGATCGAAGCGCCTTTGCGGTTGTATGTTACCCAGCAAAAAAAGGGCACACAACTGACCTATCGTTTGCCCAGTTTTACCTTTGCCCCGTACGGCGTGCCGGATTTAGACGCGATGGCGTATGAGCTGGATGGTATTTTTGAAAACATTGTGACGGATGTCTTAAAATGAGTGTGGATTCAAGAACCCCACAATATGCTCTGTTGAGTGTGGCCGTGCTGACGGCATTGGTGCTGTTTGCCTATTTGTTGGGTGAAAGTGGACGACGCGCGCTGTTGTTTGTGGTGGGCCTGTTGATGGGGATAACGTTGTTATATGCCACGTACGGTTTTTCCGGGGCGTACCGACAGCTTCTGGGCGAACGTGATATGACAGGCGTTGTCGCCCAGCTGTTTATGTTGGGCTTTGCCATCGTTTTGTTTGCGCCAATTTTGGAAAAAGGCCGCATATTTGATCATGGCGTATCGGGGTCGTTTGCCCCGGTTAGCGTTTCTGTGGCGATTGGGGCCTTTATCTTTGGCATCGGCATGCAATTTTCCAGAGGCTGCGCGTCTGGAACTCTCTATACCGTCGGCGGTGGCAATCCACGCATGGCCTTGGTCCTGCTGTTTTTCTGTGTGGGCGCCTTTTGGGGGAGCTTGGATTTGGGATGGTGGCAGACCTTACCGTCGTTGGGCGTAATTTCCTTGGCGGCCGAATGGGGGCGCATACCGTCTGTTCTTATCCAACTCGGTGTTTTGGTCCTGATATATATAGGCCTGCGTCAAACCGGCTGGACCATTCAGGCTGGAGCTCTGTGGGGCAAAGGCTTTACAGGACAAACGTTGAGACAAGGCCCGTGGCCGTTAATCGGCGCGGCGGGATTATTGGCGTTGTTAAATTGGGCAACGTTGCTGATCACCGGGCACGGTTGGTCCATAACCTGGGCCTTTTCCTTGTGGGCGGCTAAGGGCGCCGTTGTTTTGGGCTGGGACCCTTTAAGCAGCGTTTTTTGGGGCAGTGGGTTTCAACTGTCGGCGCTGAGCAGGTCGGTTTTGATCGATGAAACATCGGTGATGAACATTGGCATTTTGATGGGGGCTCTGGTGGCGGCGGCTTTGGCCGGGACGTGTGCTCAGGATTTGCCGATCAAAAAAAACCCATTGCTGGCCGCAATTGTTGGCGGGTTGTTGTTGGGCTATGGCGCGCGTTTGTCTTATGGGTGCAACATCGGGGCTTTTTTCAGTGGCGTCGCTTCGGGCAGCTTACATGGCTGGTTATGGATTGTTTTTGCCTTGCCGGGCAATGCCTTAGGACTTTTTCTTCGTAATCGTGTGTGGCAATAGCCATATTAACATTCAGGAGAAAGGGAGGTTTGATGAAAAATCTCTTTGTTTTTGGTTTAATCGCTTGGTTTTGGAGCGCGCCCGCAGGTGCCGCAGAAATCATCGAATTAACGCAAACGCCATGTCAGTTTTTAGAAGTCGAAAAAGACTTAGGTTTTAAGTCGACCAAAAAAGCAGACTGTGAACAAATTAATGCCCAAACCGCAACCGAACGCTTAAAACAAGCGCGCGTCATCACCGTGAAGCCCGGCGATTACATTTTTCGGGTGAGAAACAAAAATGTCCCCTATGAATTGGGCTTTTGGTTGCGCGATGTCGATTACGACTGGCGCAATCCTCTTCACAAATTAACAAAAACAAGCGTATCGGGTGGTGGCCTAACTTTGGGTAAAAGCAAAGATTACGCGGTGACGTTAAAACCGGGCAAATATTTGTATTCTTGCCCTTTAAACACGACACCCGATTACACATTAATCGTTAAAAGCCCTTAAAGGATACTTTTTTAAAAGGGATGTGTAACCAAAGCTAGAGAAGGGGCGAACTTTATTGTGACGGTTAATCACACGATCAATCACGATGTGTGGTTCCTTAAAATTATAACTTTATAAGGTGAAATGAAAATGTTGAAAAAGTCTCTTAAACCTACGGTTCTTGGTCTTGCTGTTATGGCCGCTGTTGGCTCGATGGCGGTCATGCCTGCGGCTCAAGCGGCCAGCACGGACATTGTGGTTGCCGGTATGCATTGTCAGAAAAACCCCTGCAATCCTTGCGCACCTTGTGCCAAAAACCCTTGCGCCGCCAATCCGTGTGCGGCCAACCCTTGTGCAGCGAAAAATCCCTGTGCGGCAAAAAATCCATGCGCGGCAAAGAACCCCTGTGCGGCGAAAAATCCGTGCAATCCGTGTGCAGCCAAAAAACGCATGTAATCAAAAATAGGATGGGCTGATATAAAGCCCATCTTTTTCTTTAAGATATTTATAAAAAGGGAGTTTTTATTGTGAAATCCTTCGACAAAAAAATTAAGTCTAGCACAGCCTTATCGACCATCCTTGGCGCAACCTTGATCCTTGCTGTTGCGGCCCCAGCACTGGCTGCGGGTTCAAATTCGATCACCGAAAATCCAACAGCCCAAAGCCGTATCAGCAACGGCGCTGTTCAAGTGGCGGCGATGCACAACCCTTGCAATCCATGCAATCCCTGTGCGGCTAAAAAGATGCACAACCCCTGTAACCCGTGCAATCCGTGTGCGGCAAAGAACCCGTGTGCCGCAAAGAATCCTTGCGCCGCCAAAAATCCGTGTGCGGCTAAAAACCCATGTGCGGCCAAAAATCCCTGCGCCGCCAATCCCTGTGCGGCTGGCTCTGGTGTTGACCCAAAATTGGTCACCCGTCCAAAAGGTACAAAGTTAGCAACAGGCAGTTATTCAGCCTTGGTGGCCGAAGGTGAAAACTTGTTTAAGGATGAGACGTTAAGCACCAACGGCATGTCGTGCAACACCTGTCACGAAGACTATGGCGCGTATGAAAATTCGTTTGCTGTGAAGTACCCTCACCGGGTCAGCATGGCCGTTAACCAAAGTGGCATCACGTCTGTTGAATTGGATGAAATGATTCAATTTTGCATGGTTGTCCCGATGGAGGCCAAACCCTTGCCGTGGGATTCTCGTCAGTTGGCGGCATTAACCGCGTATACGGCGGAACTGCAAAAGGGCTTTGTCCCCGACACCGATGCAAATCCCTGTGCGGCGAAAAACCCGTGCGCCGCTAAAAATCCGTGCAATCCATGCGCAGCAAAGAACCCCTGTGCGGCCAAAAATCCTTGTGCAGCTAAAAACCCCTGCGCGGCTCGTTAAGCCCAGCGCAGCGATGATTGTTTGAAACGTTCAGCAGAGACCGATTTTTTCTGGTCTTTGCTGGACTTTTCTTATGCCTAAATTTCACGGTATACTTAAAAATATTCTTAGAGGGGATTTACCATGAGCAGTGTTGATTTGAACCAATTGCCGAAAGCCGAGCTTGAAAAGATGTTAGAGGCCGGGCGTTGGGTATTAGAATGCCATCGGGTTTTGCAAAAAAGTTCAGACAACATCGTCGGCGAAGTTCTGCGCGGCAATGGCACATTTACAGAATTGGACCATTATCCGCCGGGCGATGTTTATGACCCGGCGAACTTCAGCCAGTATTATTATCATGCGCATCGAAGCGGCGAACACGGCCATTTTCACACCTTTGTGCGCGGCGAAAAGGCGGCTTCGTTTCAACCCACCTCTCAATCGCAAATGGACTATATGAACGAGCGTGAAGACACCATCGGCCATTTGATTGGCATTTCCATGGACAACGCGGGGCTGCCCATTGGGCTGTTCACCACGAACCGTTGGGTCACGGCTGAAAACTGGTTTTCGGGCGATGATATTGTGGACATGCTGAAGACCTTTGAAATGGATCTGGCCCCACCGTCTTGGCCCGTGAATATCTGGATCACAAATATGTTACGCCTGTTCCGTCCGCAAATTATCGAATTGGTTTTGGGCCGCGACGATGTGATCGGTAAATGGACCGCAGAGCATATGGGATCTGATGTTTTTGAAGACCGCGGCTTGGACATTCTCCATGAAGTTCCAGTATCGATCGAAGGTCAAATCAAGGCTGTCGAAAAAGCTCTAGTCGGGGCGTAAAAACCGCTGGGTATTTTCGATTTTAAGGTCTAACGTACGGGGAGCATTTAAAGGAATTCCCCATGTTAGACAAAGCTCGACCTCCTAAAATCAATGTTGAAAACGTCGTTAAAAACGGCGGTTATCCCCAGCAAGCCCAAGATATCATCAAAGCCGAAGGGCTGTTGCCATCTGGTTTGGTGAACCGTCTTCACACCCAATATCCCGATTATTCCATCTTGGATCGCACCACTCAGCCGATGTTTGATGGTAAAGAAAATTACACGGGGCTGAARGGYTTTCGCGATGTTTTGGACGTTTTGGAACAACACGATATTTCSATCGGYGATATCGATGARCGCGAACTGTTTATCGAAGTCTACAGATWCTTAGCCACGCGCCACACCTTGAATTCCATCGATTGGGAAAACTATCAAACCGACAGTGTCTTTCAATTGGTGTTCCCGCAACCGGGCATGATCCACAAGGACATCGTAGCTAAATATAGGACGGCATCTGACCCCGTGGCGCGCACCGCTGTGGCCCAAGATTACATGCAAGAGACCAATCCACATGATGGCAATCAACAACTGAACAAGCCGTGGTTTAAAAATGAAGATGGGGTATTGGAAGTGTTGGCGGGCAGCCAGCAYAARTATCCGCAAACCCAATTGATYTTTGATAAATCCACYCAGCATTGTTTTTCATTYTGYACKTATTGTTTCCGYCATGCCCARGTGCGCGGYGACGAAGACATGTTTTTACAACACGACATCAATCAAATTCACGAATACCTGCGCCAACATAAAGAAGTCACCGACATGTTGATCACGGGGGGCGATGGCGGTTTTATGCCCGCCGACCGGCTRGCCGCGTATGTACGCCCGTTGTTTGATGAYCCTGAAYTGTTGCACATTCGCACGGTGCGGTTGGCGACCCGCGCGTTGACGTTCCAGCCGGAAATGGTGCTGACCGAAAAATACCAAGACATGTTGGCGGTGTTTGATGAAATGCACGACAACGGAATTCAGCTGGCGTGGATGGCGCATTTTTCCACACCCAAAGAATTATTGAACCCCATGACCATCGCCGCCGTTCGGCGTTTGCAAAACCATGGCGTGGTGGTGCGCAGCCAAAGCCCGATGATGAAACACATCAGTTTATTTGCCCATGAAGACGGCTCCATCGACATTGATAAGTCCGCGCAAAACTGGATCGACTTGGCGCATATCCTTGGCACGTTGGCGATTGGTTTTCATTCCATGTATTGTGCACGGCCAACTGGGGAACATCATTATTACACCGCACCGTTGGCGGATGTTTCTAAAATATTTGATTTGGTTTATCGGTCATTGCCGTCCATCGCGCGGCCCACCCGTCACATTTCCATGACCACGTCGGCGGGAAAAATGTCGTTGATGGGCTTGTCAGAAGTGAATGGAGAAACCGTATTTGCGTTGAAATTCAATGAGTCTCGCAACATGGAATGGATGGATAAGGTTTTTTACGCCAAGTATAATWCCGACACCAATGATGTTTCKAAACTGATTCCGGTCGAAGGTAATTCGTTCTTTTTCGAAGATGAGTTGGGCAGCATCGAAGAAGAATTGGCGAGTTCTTTAAAAGAAGCCATGGCCTCCGCTTCGGAAATTCACATGGACAATACCCTGCAAGAAGATCAGCTTTATGATTGATAAACGCGTGAAAACGGTTGCCGACGCSGTGGCCGACATTGGTGATGGCGCGATCCTCATGATTGGCGGATTTGGTGAAGCGGGCAGCCCGACAGAACTGATCCACGCGCTGATTGATTTGGGCGCTAAGAATTTGACTGTCATYAATAACAACACCGGAAATGGCGAGRTCGGTTTGGCCGCCTTGATCGCCCATGGTCAAGTCAAAAAGATGATTTGTTCGTATCCCCGATCATCGCATTCCAAGGTCTTTCCCGAGCTGTATTTAAAGGGCGAAATCGAGTTGGAACTTGTTCCCCAAGGCACCTTGGCCGAACGCATCCGTGCGGGCGGTGCTGGCATTCCGGCGTTCTATACGGCAACAACGGTCGGTACACCTTTAGCGGACGGTAAAGAGGTGCGTAATTTTGACGGGCAGGACTTTGTTTTAGAACATGGGCTGAAAGCTGATTTTGCCTTGATTAAATGCGAGGCCGCCGACCGCTTAGGCAACCTGACGTACAACAAAACGGCGCGTAATTTTAATCCGGTGATGTGTACGGCGGCAGATATCACCATCGTGCAAACCCATAAAATGGTCGCGCTCGGATCGCTTGATCCTGAAGCTATTGTGACGCCGAATATTTTTGTAGATCGCATCGTCGAAGTCTCTGATCCCGTCATTGAATTGCAACTGATTGCGGCGGGGGAGAAATATCCATGACAGGATCTGTGACAGGCTGGAGCCGTGAACAAATGGCCGAATTGGCCGCGCATGACATCCCCGATGGATCGTACGTAAACCTTGGCATCGGCATCCCGGAATTGGTGGCGAAATTTGTGCCAGAGGGCCGTGAGTTTATTTATCACACCGAAAACGGATTGTTGGGCATGGGGCCGTCGCCTGACCCAAAAGACGAAGATCATGAACTGATCAATGCAGGTAAAAAAATGGTGACAGTCGTTTCGGGCGGAAGCTTTTTTGATCACGCCACCAGCTTCACCATGATCCGGGGTGGGCATATTGATGTGTGTGTCTTGGGCGCGATGCAGGTTTCGGAAAAAGGCGATTTGGCCAATTGGTCCACCGGGGGCGCCAACGCCATTCCCGCCGTGGGCGGTGCCATGGATTTGGCCGCGGGTGTGAAAACTATTTTTGTCATCACCCAACACACCACAAAATCGGGCGATGCAAAGATCGTCAAAAATTGCACCTATCCGCTGACAGGTCCAAAAATCGTTTCGCGTATTTTTACAAACCTCGCGGTTTTGGATGTGACGGACAAAGGCCTTAAGGTGTTGAAAATTGCTCCGGGTATCAGCTTTGAAGAGCTTCAGGCGCAAACCGAGGCGGACCTGATTGTATGAGTGTTTCCAAAAGCAAAGCCCTGTTTGAACGGGCCCAAAAAGTCTTGCCCGGTGGCGTCAGCCGCAATACGTTGTTGCGCGGAGCCCATCCTTTGTATGTGCAAAACGGCCAAGGCTGTGTTGTCACAGATGTGGATGGTGTCGAGCGTTTGGATTTTGCCAACAACATGGCGGCGCACATTCATGGACATGCTTATGAACCCATAGTCGAAGCGGTTAGTGAACAACTGAAACGTGGCACGGCCTTCACCATGGCGACAGAGGCCGAGGTTTTGTTTGGGGAACATCTGTGTCAGCGGTCTGAAAATTTCGACAAAATCCGCTTTGTAAATTCCGGAACCGAAGCCGTGATGGCGGGCTTGAAAGCGGCCCGTGCATTTACCGGGCGGGCTAAAATCGCCAAGGTCGAAGGCAGTTATCACGGTGCTTATGATTACGCCGAAGTCAGCCAAGACCCAACGCCAGATACATGGGGGGATGCCGATCACCCCAACCCGGTGCCGTTGGCCCAAGGCACACCGCAAGGCGTATTAGACGACACCCTTATTTTACCGTTTAACGAAGCCGATAAAGCTATAGCAGTGTTGGACCAGTACAAACACCAAATGGCCTGTGTGTTGATTGACCCCATTCCGCACCGCATTGGATTGTCGCCGGTGTCGGCGCAGTTTGTTCAGGCCCTGCGCACGTGGTGTACGGATAATGGTACGATTTTGATGTTTGATGAAGTCATCAGTTTTCGTACTGAATTTGGCGGCACTCARGCGCGTCTAGGTGTGCGTCCGGATCTAACGTCGTTGGGCAAAATGATCGGTGGTGGATTTCCCGTGGGCGCACTTGCGGGGCGTTCTGATGTAATGGACGTGTTTGTAAACGGCGAGCAAGGTTTGCGTCTGCCCCATTCGGGAACTTTTTCTGCCAACCCCATCACCATGACCGCCGGGCGGGTGGCGATGGAACATTTTGACGTGGATGCGGTGGCGCGCCTGAACCAGTTGGGTGATTATGCCAGACTGTGTTTGCGGGAAGCCATCAAGGTCGCCGATGTTCCGGTCAGCGTTGCGGGGGCGGGTTCATTATTGCGTCTTCATCTGACCCCAACTGTGCCAAAGAATTTTCGCGATGCTCATCTGTCTCCGCAAAAAAAGAAAACCTTAAGCCTGTTGATCGATGATCTGTACGACAACGGCATCATGATGATCCACACCGGGGCGGCGGCTTTGTCGACGGTGATGGGCGAAGATGAAATTGATCAGTTTGCCCAAACCGTTTTAAAATCCTTGCGCACTTTAAAAGGACCGTTAAATGACTGATGCTTATATTTGTGATGCCGTCCGCACGCCCATCGGTCGTTATGGCGGGGCGCTGTCTTCGATCCGCACCGATGATTTGGGCGCGCTTCCTTTGAAGGCTTTGCAAGAGCGTAATCCAAATGTGGATTGGTCCGCCGTTGATGATGTGTATTTTGGATGCGCCAATCAATCGGGCGAAGACAATCGCAATGTCGCGCGCATGTCGGCGTTGTTGGCGGGGCTTCCCCAAACCGTGCCGGGCTTAACCCTAAACCGATTATGCGGCTCGGGTTTAGATTGTGTGGGCACGGCGGCCCGCGCCATTAAAGCCGGAGAAGCTGAATTTATCATAGCCGGCGGGGTCGAAGGCATGTCGCGCGCCCCCTTTGTTATGGCCAAGGCGTCGGCTCCGTTTGATCGCAATGTGCAAATGTTTGATACCACCATGGGCTGGCGTTTTGTGAATGCGGCGATGGAGGCTGAGTATGGCGTGGACACCATGCCCCAAACCGCCGAAAACGTCGCGGCAGAATTCAACATTTCTCGCGAAGACCAAGACGCCTTTGCCTATCGTTCGCAAATGCGGGTGGCGAACGCGCAGCAGGCGGGTATTTTTGCCGATGAGATCATGCCCGTAACTTTTAAAGATCAGGTCTTTTCTACGGATGAACATCCTCGGGCAAAGACAACGCTGGAAAAACTAGCCAGCCTGAAAACACCCTTTCGCGCAGGCGGCACGGTGACGGCGGGCAATGCATCTGGCCTTAATGATGGGGCGTGCGCTCTGATTGTGGCGTCCGGGAAAGCCGCCGAACAACACGGTTTAATTCCCAAGGCGCGCATCGTTGCCATGGCGACGGCGGGCGTTGAACCGCGCCTGATGGGGATGGGGCCGGTCCCGGCGGTGCGCAAGGTTTTGGACAAAGCCGGGCTGACGCTTGCCGATATGGATGTGATTGAATTGAACGAAGCGTTTGCCGCCCAAGCGCTGGCAGTATTGCGAGAACTGGGCTTGGCGGATGATGCCGAACATGTGAACGCCAACGGTGGGGCGATTGCTTTGGGCCATCCGTTGGGCATGAGCGGTGCACGATTGGTGACCACCGCCACTTCTCAATTGCACCGCATGCACAGCACACGCCAAGGCCGCTACGCGCTCTGCACCATGTGCATTGGCGTGGGCCAAGGCATCGCTATTGTCTTAGAGCGGGTTTAAAGCTTCTAAAGACGCTTCCAAGGCATCAAAGTGATCAATCACCGCTTCACCGCCAAGTTCCGTGACCGGAGTTTTGGTGTACCCGTGGCTGAGCAAGACAACGGGAAGGCCCGCCGCGTGCGCTGCATTTACATCGTTTTGGTTGTCGCCGACCATCGCGCTGTCGGCAGAGGACGCGTCCATTTTTTCCAAAGCCGCAATCAAATGACGGGGATCGGGCTTTTTAATGCCGGGCAAAGTATCGCCCCCGATGACAACATTAAAATATTGAGCGAGCTCTAAGGATTCCAAAATTTGCATGGTCGCGCCATAGGGCTTGTTGGTGCAGATCGATAATTTAATCCCGCGATCTTTTAATTTTTGCAGCACCGCGTGTGATCCGTCAAAGGCTACGGTCAATTCAGCCGACCGGGGTTCGTAGTCTTTGGTGAATTTTGCCGCATGTTCGGCCAATTCGTCTGCGGGGGGAATGTCACCCGTAGCGGCAAAGCACCGTTCGACCAATTTTGGCACGCCATCGCCAATCATCAGTTGGATTTCTTCGACATCGACTTCACGGCGGCCCAACGGCGGCAACATGCGGTTTGCAGCCGCTTGCAGGTCCGGTGCGCTGTCAATCAGCGTGCCGTCTAAGTCAAAAATCAGGGCGGAAAGGTGTCCAATTTTAGCTTCGGTCATTTGTTTTGGGTCCAAATTCATTCTAATGATGCAATATTCGTCATGTTGTGACATTTTAGAGAAAGATTCTCATGATTATCTAGAAGTTATGTAAGCAGGCTAAACCAAATGTCAAAGAAGAAAACTGCAGTCATCGTTCTTGCCGCGGGTATGGGCACCCGGATGAAGTCCGATTTGCCCAAAGTTATGCACCCGGTCGGCGGTCGCCCTATGATCAATCACTTGCTGGCAACCTTGGCCAAAATTGACGTGGACAAAACCGTTATCGTGGTCGGTCCAGACATGGAAATATTGGAAACTGCCGTGGCTCCGCATACCACCACCGTTCAATATGACCGGGCCGGAACCGGCGACGCGGTCAAGGTTGGTGTGCAAGCCTTGGGTGATTTTAAAGGCAACGTGCTTGTTCTTTACGGCGACACACCGCTGATTAGCGAACAAACCCTCAATGGCATGTTGGAAGCCCGTGATGGTCAGCCCGGAAAAATTCCACCCTCTGTTGTTGTATTGGGTTTTTTCCCCATGGAGCCCGGTGCCTATGGTCGTTTAATTTTGGATGAAGAAGAAGGCGACCTGATGGCGATTGTCGAAGCCGCCGACGCCACGCCGGAACAATTAGAAATCGGTTTGTGCAATTCCGGTGTGATGTGTTTTGATGCGAGCTTGTTGCCGCAATTTTTATCGCGCCTGTCCAACGACAACGCCAATGGCGAATATTATCTGACCGATTGTGTACGCATTGCCTGTGAAGATGGTTTTAGTTGCTCCGTTGTCGAAGGCGACGAAGAAGAATTAATCGGCGTGAATTCCCGTGTGGAACTGGCTCAGGCCGAAGTCATTTTTCAAGATTTCATGCGCGACAAAGCGATGAAGGGCGGCGCGACCTTGTTGGACCCGTCCACGGTCTATTTCAGCCATGATACCTGCATTGGCCGCGAAGTCATTATTGAACCCAACGTGCAATTTGGTGTGGGTGTAACCTTGGGCCATAACGTTCGGGTCAAAGGCTTTAGTCATCTGGAAGGGGCTACCTTAAAAAATGGCGTCACCGTTGGCCCGTTTGCAAGACTGCGCCCCGGCACGGTTTTGGGCGAAGACGTCAAGGTTGGTAACTTCGTTGAAATTAAAAACACCGCTGTTGAACAAGGCGCAAAAATCAGCCACCTGTCGTACATCGGCGATGCCCGCGTAGGGCGCGAAGCCAATATTGGCGCGGGAACAATCACGTGTAATTATGATGGATATTTAAAACACCATACCAACATTGGCGACGGCGCCTTTATCGGATCAAATACCGCTTTGGTGGCGCCCGTTGTCATCGGGGCCGGAGCCATTGTCGGGGCCGGATCAACGATTACGGCGGATGTGGACAGCAACGATATTGTCACCACACGGGCCGAACAAAAAACCGGAAAGGGTGCGGCCGAAGCTTATCGAACCCGTAAACGTGCTGAAAAAGAAAAGCTGAAAAAGGGCTAACGAACGATGTGCGGAATTATTGGCATCATTGGCAAAGCCGATGTGACACAGGGCTTGGTCGAAGGCCTGAAACGGCTTGAATACCGGGGCTATGATTCCGCGGGCGTGGCGACGTTGAGCGATGGGGCTATTTGTCGCCAACGGGCTCAGGGCAAATTGAAAAACTTGATCTCGGTCTTAGAGACCAGCCCGTTGCAAGGCGACGTTGGCATCGGTCATACCCGTTGGGCCACCCATGGCGTCCCCAACGAAGCCAATGCGCATCCCCATGCTACCAAGCGCGTGGCCGTGGTGCACAACGGCATCATTGAAAATTTTCAGGACTTAAAAACTGAGCTCACCGCCAAGGGCCATGTGTTTGCGTCCGATACCGATACCGAAGCCGTGGTTCACCTGATTACGTCTTATTTAGATGATGGTTTAAGCCCCACCAAGGCCGTGGCAAAATCTCTGACCCGCCTTGAAGGCGCATTTGCCTTGGCGATTGTTTTTGCGGGTGAACACGACCTGATGATCGGCGCGCGCCGGGGCAGCCCTTTGGCCGTTGGTTTTGGCGATGGTGAAATGTATCTGGGATCAGATGCGATTGCTCTGGCGCATCTGACCAGCCGCGTGATGTATTTAGAAGATGGTGATTGGGCAATCTTGAACCGCGATGGTGTAGAGGTCTTTACCGAAGCCGGAAAAGCCGTCACCCGACCCATCAAAGAAAGCGAGTTTTCCGCTGAACAAGTGGGCAAGGGCGGTTATGCGCACTTTATGCTGAAAGAAATTTACGAACAGCCCCAAGTGATCGGCTCAACGCTTTCGGGTTTTGTAAACCTCGCGGACCGCACCATCACCATGCCGGATTTACCGTTTGATTTATCAACGGTCACGCGTCTGACTTTGATCGCCTGTGGCACCTCTTATTATGCTTGTCAGACCGCAAAATATTGGATTGAACAGTTGGCGCGGATTCCGGTCGAAGTCGATACGGCGTCTGAATTTCGGTATCGCAATGCGCCCCTACAACCGGGCGGAGCCGCTTTGTTCGTTTCGCAATCGGGCGAAACAGCCGATACCTTGGCCGCTCTGCGTCATGCCAAATCCGAAGGCCAGCATATTCTGTCCATCGTCAATGTGCCCGAAAGCACCATCGCGCGCGAAAGCGATGTGGCGTTGTTGACCTATGCCGGGCCCGAAGTCGGTGTGGCTTCGACCAAAGCCTTCACCACGCAATTGGTGGTCTTGGCAAGTCTGGCGATTGCCATAGGCCGCGCAAAAGGTGAAATCGATCATGCGCGTGAGGCCGAATTGGTCGAAGCCTTGGTCGAAGTCCCGGCACGGGCCGCCGAAGTTTTGAACCACGATGACAACCTGAAAGAACTCGCCAAAGAAGTCGCCAAGGCGCGCGACGTTTTATATCTGGGCCGGGGCAGTTGTTACCCGATCGCCATGGAAGGCGCGCTGAAGCTGAAAGAAATCAGCTACATTCATGCCGAAGGCTATGCGGCGGGTGAAATGAAACACGGCCCAATCGCTTTGATTGACAAAGACGTTCCGGTGATCGTGATTGCGCCCAGTGACGACTTGTTCGAAAAAACCGCCTCCAACATGCAAGAGGTCATCGCGCGCGGAGGTCGAGTGATCTTTATGTCGGACGAGGCGGGCGCGAAAAAGCTCGGCGACCTGGCGGCGGCAACCATTGCCCTTCCCCAAGTCGATCCCTTCGTCGCCCCCATATTGTATTCCATTGCCGTGCAACTGCTGGCCTATCACACGGCTGTTATCAAGGGCACCGATGTGGACCAGCCTAGAAATCTGGCGAAATCGGTGACTGTGGAATAGCCTTGAACGGGGGAAAGGCTACCCGTTGATACAAAGGTACTGTGATCACACAGCTGTGCTATTTAAGGTTTTTAAGCGTAAATAT
>NVSZ01000044.1 GCA_002732845.1 Rhodospirillaceae bacterium | reverse complement strand
AGTCATAAATTGGCGGCATGGGCTGAGAAACATGGCATCACATTGATGTTTATCCAGCCCGGAAACCCGCAACAAAATGCGTACGTTGAACGCTACAACCGCACCGTCAGGTACGACGGGTTGAACCAATATATTTTTACAACGATTGAGGAGGTGCAAAACGTAGCAACCAAGTGGCTATGGACTTATACCAACGAAAGACCGAATATAGCGATCGGTGGGATAACGCCAAAACAAAAACTCGCCATGGTCATGACCATGGCAGCTTAATAGATTCTATTCATACTGCCTCTTAATAATGGGGGTATTACCATCAGGACCGTAATACCCGGAGCCAGAGCCGCAAACATAGATCCGCGTCCCGCACCCAAAATGGCAATGGCGCGGGTGAAAAATATCAGGCCGAAGATCGCCGTAACGACTCCTTGAAAGAGGCCTTGAAAGATGATTTCGGTGCTGGGATTGAGGAAAATATCGAAGCCAACGGTAARCCCATAGAAGGGCAAAAACAAAATCATGGAAATGACGGAGACCAAGGCGGTCGCGTGCAGGGGTGATACGCCCCACAGCCGCGATGATACGGTGTAGCTGGCCCAAAAAAGGCCTCCACAAAGAAACAACAGGTCGCCTTTCCACATCGCCCCCGTGGCACCTGTTAAACCGTTCCATCCGGTTAAAGTGATGCCGATAATGACGATTGTTAAGCCCACTAATCGTGTGCGGGTTAGGTATTCATTTAAAAATAAATGTCCCCCCAGAGCTGAAAAAACCAACATCGAACCGGGCATTATAATGCCCGCGTGGCTTGCGGGGGCATAAGACATGCCGCCAATCATCACCAGTATATAAGGCGCACCCGCCCCGCAACTGAGCCAAAAAGCGCGGCCCCACCCCAGCCCTTTGGTCGCGTGTCGCCACACAAACGGCAGGAGAATGAAGCCCGACACGCCAAAGCGCAACGCGGCAATGTCAAAAGCACTCAAGGACTCGTTGACGCCAAGTTGGGATAAAATCGGCCATGTCCCCCAAATCAGGGCGGCAACTAGCCCGTACAGTATGCCGGTGCGGTAGTGCGGGCTTTGATGGGGGGCAGAGTTCATGGCGGCTTCCTTCAAATGAACGCGGGAGAAGGGGAAGTATAGAGTTGACGATCATGAGGAAATCACCGAAATTTAGGCCTTAACGCAGAAAAACCGCAAACATATGGATTAAAGCAGTGAAAAAAACCGAAATAGACAGTTTTGATCTATCAATACTGAATTGCCTGCAGAAAGATGTTCGTATCACTTCAGAAGAAATGTCCAAGTCCGTCGGTCTTTCGGCCACGGCGTGCCAGCGCCGGGTCAAACGCTTGCGACAAAGCGGCGCCATTCAGGCCGAGATTGCGGTGATTTCCCCCGATGTGGTGGGCGGTCGTGTGACGATGATTGTRCAAGTCGCTCTCAGGCGCGGCGGGGCCGATATCATCGATGCTTTTCGCCGCGAAATTGCCAAGACCGAAGAGGTCCAGCAATGTTATTATGTGCTGGGCGATTACGATTTTATCTTGGTGATCAGCGCCAAGGATATTGCCGAATATGACCGTCTATCGAGGCGCATATTTTTCAACAATAACAACATCCAAAAATTCCACACCACGGTGGCCTTGGAAACGGTGAAGGTCGGCTTGAACATTCCTTTGTCGTGATGACGCAGGTCCTCAGATGTTTAAGGCGTCTTATTCATGCGCGCCTGTCGGGCTTGAGATTGAATGCTCCAGCGGCTTTTGATGTAGCTCAGCGTGGCCCAAATTTCGCTGTCGCTTAAGATGTCTTTATAGGCGGGCATGTTGCTTTTAAAACCCTCAGGTGCGATCGAAGTCCCGCCGCCTTTGGTGTAATTAAACAGCAACGTGTCTGGGTGGTGCCACGTGTGACCGCTGTCGTCATGAGGCGGCGCGGGCAGGGTGCCGTCTGCTTTGGCAACGCGCCAATCGGGCTCACCCTTTAAGTCTTCACCGTGGCACGAGGCACAGTTGTTAAGGTAGAGCTTTCCCCCGGCGGCAACGGCGGCGTTGTTGGTCGCATCGGCGGTCTGGAAATTATCCGAACAGGCAGCCAAGGCAAAAACAGCGAGGCCCGCTAAAAAGACTTTAGATGTGGTCTTCATATTCAACCTCATTTTACGTCACCCGAATGACGGAAAGCATACCACCAGAAACGTGTTCAAGTACATGGCAATGAAACAGCCAGTCTCCGGGATTGTCGGCGACAAAGGCGATCTCGGCGGTGCTGCGCGGTGGCATCAATACGGTGTCGGCCCAAGGTTTAAAGGGAACGTCTTGACCATTGATGCTTAAGACCCGAAAGGCATGTCCGTGCAGGTGCATGGGATGGGGAAACACGGTGTCATTTTGGACTTTGATCAGGTTGGTCGATCCCCGTTCAGCCGTTAAAATCGGCGGCATGGCGGTGGTGTGAGACGCGACACCATTTAACGCCCACACCCGTCCATTTTGCACCAATTCATTGATGGGCATATAGGTCCCGTCCAATTCGGCGCCCTGCATCGCCCCCATGGCCCCACCATCGATGGTGATCTCATGCCGTATGGGGTCGGTTAAATCCAGTTCACTGATGGGATTGTCGTCCAAGGCTTTGATGGGGCCTTCGGGTTTGAGGCGCAGGGGCGCGTTGGAACTGTAAACGCCTTCGATCAATTTAAAGGGTTCTTCTTGGTATACGTCATCGGTAAGGGCGAAGGTGTCACCGGGTTTTCCTAAGAAGTCGGCAATCACATCGACCCGTTGGCCGGGGCCGATCACAATTTGCCCCTCAAGCGGATCGTGCGGTTGAACAGGATGACCGTCGATGGCGACGATTTGGGGGTCGATGCCTTCAAACCGTAAAATAAAGATTTTGGCATTGCATACATTGGCGAGACGCAAACGAATACGTTCGCCGGATCGAACCATAAATGTATCGGGTAATTTTCCGTTTACGGTGATTAGGTTGCCTTGACGTCCGCCATGGCTGACATCCATGCCGCGGCCAAAATCGTCACGAATAGAAGCATCTTTGTTCAGGCGCCAATCGTCCAACACCCACAATTCTTCACGGTCAATCTTGGGTGGGTTTTTTTCATCGATGATAAAAACACCGTTCAGGCCCCGCGCCATTTGTTCGGATGTGTTGACGTGCGGGTGATACCAATAGGTCCCCGCGTCCGGCAAATCAAATTCATAGGTAAACGTTTCACCGGGCTGTACAGGTTTTTGGCTGATGTCTGGAACGCCATCCATATCGATGGGAATGCGCAGGCCGTGCCAGTGTACGGTGGTGGGCTCGTCTAAGGCATTTTCAAAATGAATGCGCACGCGATCCCCTTGGCGGGCCCGCAATACTGGGCCGGGGACTTCGCCGTTGTAACACCACACATCAGTTTTGCCCCAATCGGCGGGCAAAATAGCGGCAGAACCCTTTTGGGCTTTTAAGTTAAATTCCCGAACGGAATGGGTAGAGGCAAGGGCGGGCAGGGGCAAAACGGTCAGAGCCGCCCCTCCGACAAGGCCGCCTAGCAGTTTACGACGTGTGATATTTGAATTTTTCATGAGGCATCCTAAACATTCCATGCGCTGGAAGGTCAACTGCTTTGTTCAATAAAATTAACCACATAGTGGAAATGTTAATATAAGATGCTATGAGTGGTTAACAGGCTTAAAAATGCTGTCTATACTGCGCGCAGAACTCCTCCCCACATTTGAACTTCAGAGGCCTCTTATGAACTTAAACGATACAACCCTTTTTCGTGAACAAGCCTATATTGATGGGGCTTGGTCTGACGCCGACAGCGGTGAAACTTTTGATGTTTTAAATCCGGCGAATCTTGAAAAGCTGGGTGTCGTTCCCAAAATGGGCGCGAGCGAGACCAAACGCGCGATCGAAGCCGCGAACGCGGCGTTGCCCGAATGGCGCGCGAAATCGGCGAAAGAACGCGCAGCTATTTTGAAAAAATGGTTCGCTCTTGTGGTCGAAGCCAGCGATGATCTGGCGGCCCTGATGACCGCCGAACAAGGCAAGCCCTTGGCCGAGGCCAAAGGTGAAGTGGTGTACGGGGCTTCGTTCATTGAATGGTTCGCCGAAGAAGGCAAGCGTCTGTATGGCGATACCATTCCGTCCCCCTCTGCCGACCGTCGCTTGATTGCCGTTAAGGAACCTGTGGGCGTGGTGGCATCGATTACGCCGTGGAATTTTCCGCTGGCGATGATCACGCGCAAATGTGCCCCGGCCATGGCGGCGGGCTGCACGGTGGTGGCTAAACCCGCCGAAGATACCCCCTACAGTGCTTTGGCATTGGCCGAATTGGCCGAACGGGCGGGTATTCCTAAGGGTGTGTTTAACGTGGTGACCGGAAATCCAAAGGAAATTGGTGGCGAAATTACGTCCAACCCCATTGTCAGAAAACTATCGTTCACGGGCTCAACCGCGGTCGGCAAGCTGTTGATGCAGCAATGCGCAAACACGGTTAAAAAAGTTTCCTTGGAATTGGGCGGCAATGCCCCCTTTATCGTCTTTGATGATGCGGACTTGGATGCGGCCATTACGGGCGTGATGGCGTCTAAATACCGAAATGCCGGACAAACGTGTGTCTGTGCCAATCGCATTTATGTGCAAGATGGCATCTATGATGCGTTCGTGAAAAAAATGGTTAAGGCCGTGAAAGATTTAAAAGTCGGCGACGGTTTTGAAGACGGCGTGACCCAAGGCCCATTGATCAACAACGCGGCCATAGAAAAAGTCGAACGCTTGGTCAAAGATGCCGTCGATAAAGGCGCCACGGTGGCCACGGGTGGCATGCGCCATGAACTGGGCGGCACGTTTTATACGCCCACCGTTCTGACCGATGTGACGTCTGACATGGCCTGCACCAACGAAGAAGTGTTTGGCCCGGTGGCGCCGTTGTATCGCTTTACGGATGAAGCCGAAGTCATCAGACAAGCCAACGATACATCGTCAGGTTTGGCCGCTTATTTTTATGCGCGTGATATTGGCCGCGTGTGGCGTGTGGCCGAAGCCTTGGAATACGGTATCGTCGGCGTGAACGAAGGCGTGGTGTCTACCGAAGTGGCTCCGTTTGGTGGCGTTAAAGAATCAGGCCTCGGCCGCGAAGGCGGCGCGTATGGCATCGATGAATTTGTCGAAGTGAAATACATTTGCATGGGGGGACTTTAAATGTCCGAATTTGATTTTGACCTGATCACCATTGGCGGTGGTTCCGGTGGTGTGCGGGCCTCTCGCATGGCGGCCCGTACGGGTGCTCGTGTTGCCGTTGTCGAAGAAAGCCGCATGGGCGGAACCTGTGTGATGCGGGGCTGTGTGCCTAAAAAATTGTTGGTGTACGCGTCCCATTATGCCCATGCCTTTAAAGATTCCGTCGGTTTCGGTTGGGGCGTGACAAAGCCATCCTTTGATTGGCCTCGGCTGATCAAAGATAAAAATGCTGAATTGGATCGTCTAGAAGGCATCTATCAACGCATCATGCGCGAAAACAACGTGACCCAATTGGATGGTCGTGGTGTGGTCACCGGCCCCAACAGTGTCGATGTTGCGGGCAAAACCTATACCGCCGGAAAAATCTTGATCGCCACCGGGTCCTGGCCGCATCTGCCGCCTGTGCAAGGGGCGGCGGAACATGCGATCACGTCCAACGAAGCCTTGGATTTGCCAGAATTTCCGAAAAAAATCGTGATTGTCGGCGGCGGCTATATTGCCGTTGAATTTGCGGGCATCTTCAACGCGATGGGTTCAGACGTCACCGTGATTATTCGGGCGAGTAATATTCTGCGTGGATTTGATGAAGATATTCGGAGCATTTTGGCGTCCGAAATGGAAAAGTCCGGCATTAAAATTCGCCGCGAATGCACCGTTAAATCTATTGAACAAACGGAAGATGGTTATACCTTGGATTTGGACCGGGAAGAAATTCTGACCTGTGATCAAGTCTTTTACGCCACCGGACGCCGCCCCAATACCGATGGTTTGGGTTTGGAAGCTGTGGGTGTCAAACTGAGCAAACATGGCGCGGTGGAAGTCGATGAATACTTCCAAACGTCTTGCCCATCGATTTTTGCGTTGGGTGACGTGATTTCTCGTATTCAGTTAACGCCGGTTGCGATTAACGAAGGCATGGCTTTTGTGGCGTCCCATTTCGAAGGCAAGCCGACGGCGATGGATTATGACAACATTCCCGCGGCCGTGTTCAGCCAGCCCCCGGTTGGTACCGTCGGATTGATGGAAGATCAAGCCCGCGAACGTGGCGATGTTGATATCTATCTTTCGCGTTTTAAACMCATGAAACATACGCTTTCGGGGCGCGATACACGCTCGATGATGAAACTGATTGTRAACCGTGCGGATCAACGGGTTGTGGGTCTGCATATGGTGGGCGAAGACGCCCCGGAAATCGTCCAAGGCTTTGCCGTGGCGCTGAAATGCGGCGCARCAAAAGCACAGTTTGATGCAACGGTTGGTATTCATCCTACGGCGTCCGAAGAATTCGTCACCATGCGCGATAAGCTTCCCGATCATGGCGAAGATAACTAGAAGAAACTTAAAGTCTGGAAAAAGAATCCAAAGCGGTCTATAGCGAAGACTTAAATTTGATTGAGGAATATGCCTATGTCCGCAAACTGGACGCCGAACAGCTGGAGAAACAAAAAAGCCCTGCAAATGCCGGAGTACCCGGATTTAGCGGCTTTAAAGGATGTGGAAGACCGCCTGAGCGTGGTTCCTCCGTTGGTTTTTGCCGGGGAAGCCCGCAATTTAAAAGCTAAATTGGCCGATGTTGCCGCGGGTAAAGCGTTTTTGTTGCAAGGCGGCGATTGTGCTGAAAGTTTCCAAGAATTTCATCCCGATAATATCCGCGATACCTTTCGCGTGTTGTTGCAAATGGCGGTGGTTTTAACCTTTGGAGCATCTTTGCCCGTGGTTAAAGTTGGTCGCATGGCCGGACAATTTGCGAAACCTCGCTCCGCCAATGATGAAACCATCGATGGCGTGACCTTGCCCGCTTACCGGGGTGACATGGTGAACGGCATGGCTTTTACGCCTGAAAAACGTATCCCCAATCCCGAACGTTTGATGCAGGCTTATAATCAATCGGCGTCCACCTTAAATTTGCTGCGGGCCTTTGCTCAGGGCGGATTTGCGGATTTGCATAAGGTCCAACGTTGGAATTTGGACTTTGTCAAAGACAATCCGTTGGGTGAACGGTACCGCGATATGGCGACCCGTTTGCAGGAATCTTTAGATTTCATGGAAGCCTGTGGCCTGACGTCAAACAATGTCAAAGCCATGCGCGAAACGTCTTTTTTCACGTCGCACGAAGCGTTGTTGCTGAATTACGAAGAATCCATGACCCGCGTCGATTCCGTGCGTGGCGGTTGGTATGATACGTCTGCGCACATGTTGTGGATTGGGGATCGCACCCGTCAGTTGGATGGCGCGCATATTGAATTTTTAAAAGGTGTGGACAATCCGGTGGGTTGCAAAGTTGGCCCCACCATGGAAGCCGATGAACTGATTCAATTGATTGACGCGTTAAGCCCGGATAACGAAGCCGGACGTTTGACGTTGATCGTGCGCATGGGCCCTGATGGCGTGAAAGACAAATTACCCGGTTTGATCCGCAGGGTGCAAAGCGAAGGCCGCAACGTGGTGTGGTCATGCGATCCTATGCATGCCAATACGGTGAAAAGCGATACGGGCTATAAAACCCGTCACTTTGACCAAATTCTGGCGGAAGTTCTGGCGTTTTTCCAAGTTCATAAAGGCGAAGGCACCCACGCGGGCGGCGTTCATTTTGAAATGACGGGCAAGGACGTGACGGAATGTGTCGGCGGTGGGCAGAAAATCAAAGAAACCGATCTGTCGGCCCGTTATCACACCCATTGTGATCCCCGCTTGAACGCGACACAAGCTTTGGAATTGGCATTTTTATTGGCCGAAAAGCTTAAAGAAGATCGTCAACGCGGAAACATTTAACGCTTAAATTTTACAGTTTTTGTAAAATAGCCTTCAGCACGTCGCGATCCGCATCGTTATGACGCAAGGCTAAATGTGTCCACGCCACATCGTCGGCGGTGGCGCGTTTTAGATCGGCTGTTAAATGGCTGATCAATTTAAATAAGGCGCGTTGATCGATTAACCAATCGGCGTCGCTGGCCCCGTCTTTTGCGGGCTCTAAGTTTGAATTGATGATGTTGATAAACCACGCGGCGCGTTGATAGGGGTCATCAAAAAAGTGCGCGATGGTGAATTGGGCGTCCAAGACTACGGCATTCACATCTTCATCATGTTCGACGGCTTCCCAATTGATGGGGTAAGCGCCGCCCGTGACGCGTTCTAAGGCTTCGTCACAACGGTCTTGGTAATCTTTAATAACAACCGGGCCTAACATCATGTTCAGCGCCAAAAAAAATCCGGGCAGGACGCGCCGAGAGATTATYCCCGTGGGTATTCCATCTGGGCCGGGGCGGAAAAACAGGCTTTCGAAATGACGAACCATCAGGCGGTCAAAAACCGGGCGTTTAATCGCGTGCCATTTTAAATCTTCATGTTCACGTTTCGATTCGTTAAACGCTTTTTCGAAAACACTGGCCAGTTCTCCGGTTTTAGATTGAAATACTTTATTAACTTCGGGTAAATGGCGCAGACCAACAAAACCACCGTGGACACCGATTTGTTCTTTTAAAAGCCCGCTAAAGGCCGTCACAATGGCTTCGGCCATTTCCAGAGCGCGCGCATGGGTGCGTTCTGTTTCAATGTCACGGGCTCGGGCTGTTCGTTTTTGCGTCATGTTTTCTACCGCCAAAAAAATCCAATTGCGACTAAACTAACGCCTAGAGCCGTGTAAATCCATACGAAATTCACCTTGTCGCGTTGACACGGGGAAAAGCGGGGCTTACCCTCCACTTTTTCCCCCATTCTTTGCCAATGAAGGCTATAAACCTGTAATGACAGACCGTTTAACCATTGCCCTTGCCCAATTAAACCCATGTGTTGGAGACGTTGTTGCCAATGCTGATTTGGTGCGGGCAGCGCGCGTGGACGCTGCTCAGCAGGGGGCTGATCTCGTCATGACCGGGGAACTGATTATTTCTGGATATCCTCCGGAAGATTTGGTGCTGAAGGGAAGCTTTCAAGATGCGATCCGCACAACGGTCGAAGACCTTGCGCGGGAAACCAATGACGGTGGCCCGGGCTTGTTGATCAGCGCGCCGTGGGTGGAAAATGGCAAGCTGTATAACGCCGCGTTGCTGTTGGATGGCGGGCGCATTTCGGCGGTTATTCCTAAGCACGATTTACCCAATTACAGTGTCTTTGATGAAAAGCGGTTGTTCAGTGCTGGGCCACGTCCGGGGGCCGTGCGTTACCGGGGGCTGAAATTGGGCATCATGACGTGCGAAGACATGTGGTTGCCCGAAGTCACCAAATACGTGATGGAAGACGGGGCCGACATCTTGTTGGTGCTAAACGGCTCACCCTATGAAATGGATAAAACCGGAACGCGTGCCCAATATGMCCGCAAACGGGTCAGCGAAAGCGGCTTGGCCTTGGTTTATGTGAACCAAGTGGGTGGTCAGGACGAATTGGTGTTTGACGGAGCGTCCTTTGTTTTGGATACGGACGGCGAAATTTGCGCTCAGCAACCCGCCTTTGAAAGTGATTTAACGGTGCTGGGGTTCGATCTGGAAAACGACACCTTGGTGCCCAATTCAGGACCTCAGGCCCCTCAATTGGATGAAAATGAAACCATCTATAAAGCCTTGGTTTTGGTGCTTCGTGATTATGTGAACAAGAACAAGTTTCCCGGTGTTTTGATCGGCATGTCGGGWGGCGTGGACAGTGCGCTCACCGCCGCCGTTGCCGTCGACGCGTTGGGGGCGGACCGTGTCCATTGCGTGATGATGCCGTCGCCTTATACTTCAAAACACAGTCTGGAAGACGCGGCTTTGGCGTGCAAAGAATTGGGTGTGAAATTGGATACGATCCCTATCGATCCTTTGATGGGGGCCTTTGACGAAACCCTAAAGGACATGTTTGCGGGGCAATCGAAGGATACCACCGAAGAAAATATCCAAGCGCGATCCCGCGGGATCATTTTGATGGCCCTGTCCAATAAATTCGGCAATATGGTGGTTTCTACGGGTAACAAGTCTGAAATGTCGGTGGGGTATTCGACCCTTTATGGCGATATGTGTGGTGGCTTTAATGTTTTAAAAGACGTTTATAAAACGCGCGTATTTGCCCTGTGTCGCTGGCGCAATGATAACTATTGCAAAGACTTAATGGGGCCTAAAGGTGAAGTTGTCCCCGAACGCATCATCACCAAACCACCGTCTGCGGAACTCAAACCCGATCAAACCGATCAAGACACCTTGCCGCCTTATGATCAATTGGACGACATCTTGTATGGTCTGATCGAAGAAGAATTATCGGTTCACGAAATTGCGGCGCGTGGATATTCTTTAGATACTGTGCAAAATGTCTGGCGTATGTTGGACCGGGCAGAGTACAAACGCCGGCAGGCACCTCCGGGTGTTAAAATTACTTCGCGCGCTTTTGGGCGTGATCGTCGCTATCCTCTCACCAATGGTTTTACGGCATTAATCAAATGACAGCTTTTCGTTTTGCACCAAGTCCCACAGGTTTTATTCACGTTGGCAACGCCCGTCTGGCGTTGATCAATTGGCTCGCGGCTAAAAAGATGGGCGGGAAATTCGTTTTGCGTTTGGATGATACCGACGCCGAACGTTCAACCGATGAATTCGCCGAAGCCATCAAAGTCGATATGAAATGGCTGGGGCTAGAGTGGGACAGTGTTGAAAAACAATCTGACCGCTTGGCCGCATATGATGTGGCTTTTGATATTCTCAAAGCCGCGGGCCGGGTTTATGAATGTTATGAAACCCCCCAAGATTTGGACCGCCAACGCAAAATTTTACGGTCCCAAGGCAAGGCCCCGGTTTATTCCCCACCCGATGCTGAAAAATTACAAAAGTATATCGACGAAGGCCGTGTGGCCCATTGGCGTTTTAAGCTGGCCGAAGGGTCCATTGATTTTACCGACTTGGTTCGTGGCCCGGTTCATTTTGATACGGCAAACTTATCAGACCCGGTTATTCGCCGCGAAGACGGGACTTGGTTATACATGTTGCCCAGCGCCATTGACGATGCCGACATGGGCATCACCCACGTGGTGCGCGGCGAAGACCATGTGGCGAATACGGCTCTGCAAGTCCAAATGTTCGAAGCCCTAGACAAACCGGTTCCGACCTTCGCCCACTTGCCCTTGTTGACCGATTTAAGCGGTGGCGGATTGTCAAAACGCTTGGGTTCTTTGGCGTTGCAGGACCTGCGTGCTGATGGCATTGAACCTCTGGCGCTGGCCTCATACCTGGCGCACCTTGGTACATCTGATGACATCAAGGTCGAAGACAGTCTGCAAAATTTAATCGACATTTTTGACTTTGATAACTTTTCMCGGGCCACACCAAAGTTTGACCCGGCTCAGCTCAGCCGTCTGAATGCCCAGCTTTTGCATGCCATGGATTTTGCCGATGTAAAAGACCAGTTGGGCGAGGATGTAACGGAAGATTTATGGTTGGCGGTGCGTACAAACATTGAAAGTTTAGGTGATGTCAGCATTTGGAACGCGATTGCCAACGGTGAGATTGACCCGGTGATAGAAGCGGAAGACGCTGCTTTTTTGGCGGATGCCGTAGACGTTTTGCCCGCAGAGCCCTGGGATGAAAGCACCTGGGGGGCTTTGACCAAAGCGGTTAAGGAYGCTTCCGGTCGTAAGGGCAAGGGCTTGTTTATGCCGCTCCGCAAAGCGTTGACGGGCCAAGAACAYGGWCCRGAATTAAAGGYCTTTTTGCCKTTGATTGGTCCGGAMCGTGCCAARGCTCGTYTAAAAGGAACGCGAGGATAACRCCGTGCCGMTCCAGCTGTTCAACACCTTAAAACGCAYCAAASAAGACTTTGTGCCGATYGATSCWGARCGCGTGCGYATGTAYGTGTGCGGCCCAACGGTTTAYGAYTTTGCCCACATCGGCAATGCTCGCCCGGTGGTGGCKTTTGATRTTTTRTATMGGCTCTTGCGSGAAACYTATGGTGCCGATCATGTCATTTACGCCCGCAACATTACCGACGTGGACGACAAGATCATTGCGCGCGCAGCCGAAAGCGGTGAAAAAATTGGCGATCTGACCCAGCGCACCGAACAGGCTTTTTTGGACGACATGGGAGCATTGGGGGCGTTGATACCGGACATTCAACCGCGCGCCACCGAACACATCGAAGGCATGGTCACGATGATCGACGATTTGATTAAATCCGGTCATGCCTATGCCGCCGAAGGTCACGTGTTGTTTAAGGTCGCAAGTTACGAAAAATATGGCCATTTGTCCGGACGCAACAGAGATGAAATGATTGCGGGTGCCCGTGTGGAAATCGCCCCTTACAAACAAGATCCCGCCGATTTTGTGTTGTGGAAACCCAGCGCCGAAGATCAGCCCGGCTGGGACAGCCCGTGGGGCTATGGACGTCCCGGTTGGCACATTGAATGTTCGGCGATGAGCGAAAAACATCTGGGCCGTACCTTTGATATTCACGGCGGCGGGCAAGACTTAATCTTTCCTCACCACGAAAACGAAGTGGCGCAATCGACCTGTGCACATGGTGGCGAAACGTTTGTGAATTATTGGCTTCACAACGGATATGTGATGGTCGAAGGTGAAAAAATGTCTAAGTCTTTGGGCAATTTTTATACCGTGCATGACTTATTAGATGAATTTCCCGGCGAAGCCATTCGCTTGGCCTTGCTGAAAACGCACTATCGAAAACCATTGGATTTCACCAAAGAAGGCCTTCAAAACGCCAAAACGGATCTGGATAAATTGTATCGGGCTTTGAAAGATACGCCCCGGCAATCGGCGACGCCTTCAAGCAAGGTTTTGGACGCTCTGAAAGATGATCTCAATACGCCTTTGGCGATGACGTATATGTTTGAACTTGCCCAAGGCGGCGGGGCGCACGATCAGCTCTTGGCGAGTGGAAAACTTCTGGGAATTTTGCACCATGATCCAGAAGATTGGTTCAAGGGAAAGGTGCCTGATGATGAGGATGGTCTCAGCGATTCAGACATCGATGATTTGATTGAAAAACGYAARCAAGCCCGSGTRGATAAAGACTTTKCYCTRTCCGATASSMTKCGCGATGARCTTCAAAATCARGGCATTATTTTRGAAGATGGGSCCCAAGGSACAACSTGGCGACGGTCTTRAKYGGCAACTCTAAATGACATYGTTTGATCCTAATTGAGCGTAACYCGAAAAGACTAWTTTTCCGTGTKCTCCKYAATTTTTCTGTGTTACGATTTKGCCTATGACARATAARAAARMGGCAGGSSMTRWAAARTCTGCTGAAAAGGGTTTGRRTACASGRGKTTCAGGWAARTCTGAAGTSACYCARTTGCAAAGCGAACACAGTGTGTTRCGTACCCTTAGTCATGAAATTCGTACGCCACTAAATAATATTATTGGTTTTGCCGACATGATGAGTGGCGAAATCTTTGGCCCCATGTCGCAGCCTCAATATCGTGAATATGCCGAAGACATCTGTCGTTCGGGCAAAAACATCCTCGAACTCCTGAACGAGCTTTTGGAAAGCAAGCGTTTTGAGGCGATGGCAAGTGGTGGGGAGCACCATGACAGCCTCATCGACCTCGCGCCWGACCTGATCGCTATTTGCAAGGACAATGGCGAGATTTTGCAAATGAACCCTGCGGGGTGTGCGTTGTTGGCTACGGAGTCTGGACGTGCTGAAGGTCATCCCTTTAGCGAATTTATGTTCCCTGAATTTTCACTGTTGGCCGAAGATGGTTTTGCGGCCTTGCGTAAAGAAAAACGGCGCACGCCGATTAAAATGGTATCCAGAGATGGGCGCGAAGTCGAAGTCGAGCTGGCCGCCATCCTTTACGAAGATAAAACCGACGATAACGATTTTCAACAAATCATGTTGGTGGCTCGTGATGTTACGGACAAAAACAAAAGCATTAAAGAACTGACCGAACGTGAAGAGTTCTTGCAATCGATCATGGAAACCACCGTTGATGGTTTGATCACTATTAATGAAATGGGCGTGATTGAAACGGCAAATCCGGCGGCAGAAAAGATTTTTGGTTTTTCAGCTGGTCAGTTATCCGGTGTAAATATTGGTGCGCTCATCCCCGACGCGCGGGGGCGTCGTCAAAAAAATGCGGCTTCGGTGCTCAAGAAACTGCAGGCTTCAGATGATCATAAAAATTCCATTCGGGATTTGGTGGGCTTGCGCAAAAATGGCGACAAGTTCCCCTTGGAAGTCAGCCTCAGCGATTTCACGTTGCGCGACCGCACGCACTATATCGCCGTGATGCGCGACATTACCGAACGCAAATTGGTCGACGATAAACTAAAATTCTTGGCCACTCATGATCCGCTAACCAGCCTGCCTAACCGTTACACGTTTACGGAACGCTTGATGGAAGTCGCCGCCAAGGTTGATGAAACGGGCGARCAAATGGCYGTRTTRTTCATTGATTTGGATAATTTCAARCACATCAACGATGCCATGGGSCAYACSATYGGYGAYATYGTTTTRCAATTGGTTGGCAAACGGTTGGAATCTTGTGTRCGCAACCAAGAYATGGTGGCMCGCCTGACRGGSGATGARTACACGGTSATTTTRGAATCCGTKAAGGGCGATACMGAAGTGCAAAAYGTTGCAAATYTGATGTTGCAACAGCTCAGCAAGCCTTTTCATGTTGATGGTCATGAACTTTATACATCGGGCTCTATTGGCATTGTTGTGTACCCGGATACTTGTGAAAATGCCGAAGATGTTTTGAAAAACGTTTACACGGCGGCGCATCATGCGAAAAAACAAGGTCGCAACAATTACCAGTTTTATTCTTCAACGCTCAGCGCCGATTTGGTCCGGCGCATGTCTTTGGAACATGGTTTGCGCCATGCTCTGGAAAACAATGAGTTTTATTTGGTGTACCAAGCCAAGGTCGATTTGGGCACCGGACGCATCATTGGTGCGGAAGCCTTAGCCCGTTGGACTAATCCAGAACTTGGCCCCGTTTCCCCGGTTGAATTCATCCCCATTGCCGAAGAAACCGGGTTGATTGTTTCGCTGGGTGACTGGATTTTGGAAACGGCAATGCGTCAGGCATCGGAATGGATGGACAAAGGCCTCGCCGATGTCAGCGTTTCCATTAACTTGTCGGTGCGCCAGTTCCAACAAGGTAATTTGGTGGAACGTATTGACGAACTGATGAAGCAATATAATTTGCCGCCAAAAAATCTGGACTTGGAACTCACCGAAAGTATGTTGGTGGAAAATGCCGAAGAAACGGTACGGATTTTGAAACGCTTGAAGGGCCTTGGCGCCTCTTTAAGCATTGATGATTTTGGCACCGGTTATTCATCGCTCAGTTATCTCACCAAGTTCCCACTGGATGCCTTGAAAGTGGATCGTTCTTTTGTGACCGAACTTCCCGACAACCAAGATGCTGTAACAATGGCCAAGGCGATTGTGAACATGGCACGGAACTTAGGTTTGAAAGTCATCGCGGAAGGCATCGAAAATGAACGCCAAGGCACGTTTTTGCATGGGCTTGGCAGCGACATCGGACAGGGCTATTTGTACAGCCGTCCGGTATCGTTCGAAGAATTTGTGAAGTTGGCGGGCGGTAATGTCACCCAGTTCCCGGTGCAAAAACTGAGAAAACCCTCAGCTTAAATCAGGCCTAAATTGCTCACTTAAAATTAGCCAATTAAATTATCGATTTCAGATTGATCCATAGTGGTGGCCGAGCCGTGGATGTTGGCGCTGCACATGTCCAGCAAACGTTGGATCAATTGGGAAATTGTGCTGGCGTTGATGCGCACCAATTCCATATCCCCGGTTTGAAGGTCTTTTTCCAGACGCCCAACCGAAATCTCGACCAAGTGATTAATTTTTTCGATGTTTTGTTCAAACGGTTCTTTGAACTTTGGCGGTACGTGATCAAAGGCATCAATGGCGAGCTCTTTGTCGGCGATGGTGCTGTCGCGAAAATGGTCTTTGTATGGCTTTGGCGCCCAACCCTGAACTTCTTCAAAAAGTTCAGGCATGTCCGACAACATTTCCATGGTCATCACCAATTCATTGAAATGGTTTAGATAATCAGTGGCCAGCAGAGTTTGCTCATTGACGTTCGTGCCCGTGGCACGTTCACGAAATTCTGGATAGGCTTCATCGTGGTCAAACTCAAAGTCGTCACTCATAAAAACTCCCTCAAATTTTGAGGTCTCTAACCTTAGCTAAAAAGTATGCACTGTGATTTAATCATAAAGACTATAATGATCACCGAATTTAATTCAGAATATACGCTTATGGGATGTACGCCAAGAGAAGCCTGCCTAAAACATTGAAATAGCCGGAAAAGCTTGTATTTTACAGGCGATTTTGGTCCGCACAGTCGGCACGTTTACGAAAAGTTTGTAAAATTGAAAGAACCAACCATGGGGTTAGACCGCGTTTATATCTATGACACGACCTTGCGCGACGGCGCTCAGACGTCTGGTGTTGACTTTGGACCGATGGACAAACAGGCGATTGCCCAAGAATTGGATCAATTGGGTGTGGATTATATCGAAGGCGGCTGGCCCGGTGCGAATCCCACCGACAATACCTTTTTTGATAACCTGCCCCCTTTAAAGACTGCGCGCATCACCGCCTTTGGCATGACACGACGCGCCGGGCGCAGCGCCAGCAACGATCCGGGCCTGAATGCGGTAATGGCCACGGCGGCAAATGTTTTGTGCATGGTGGGCAAGGCATCTGGCTATCACGTGGACGTGGCGTTGGGCATTGAACGATCTGAAAACCTTGCCATGATCAAAGACAGCGTGGCTTATGCGGCGTCTAAAATGGACGAGGTTCTTTTTGATGCCGAACACTTTTTTGATGGGTACAAAGCCGACCCAGACTTCGCCATGGCGTGCCTAACGGCGGCCTTGGATGGGGGGGCGCGTTGGGTGGTGCTGTGCGACACCAATGGCGGTACCTTGCCCTTTGAAATCGAAGACATCGTTGGCAAAGTCATCACCGAAATCCCCGGCGACCAAATCGGCATCCATTGCCACAACGATACCGAAAACGCGGTGGCGAATTCTTTGGTCGCCGTGCGGGCCGGCGTGCGCATGGTTCAAGGCACCCTTAACGGGCTTGGCGAGAGGTGCGGCAATGCCAACCTGGTCAGCATCATTCCCACGCTCATGTTGAAAATGGGGTTCGAGACGGGGGTGAGCGCCGAAAGCCTGACAACCTTGCGTCAAATTTCCACCCAATTGGATGAACGCCTGAACCGCGCGCCCAATCATCACCGTCCCTATGTGGGGGATTCTGCGTTTGCGCACAAAGGCGGCTTGCATGTGTCGGCGGTCGAAAAAGACCCGCCGAGTTACGAACATGTGCCGCCCGAAACCGTCGGGAATCGACGCGTGATTTTGGTGTCGGATCAGGCCGGGCGGTCAAATCTTTTGGCGCGGTTTCGTGAAATTGGTTTAGACGTCGACCCTGATGATCCGCGTCTCAGCGAATTGTTAGAGACCGTCAAAACCAAAGAAATGAACGGTTATGCCTATGATGGGGCCGAAGCCAGTTTCGAGCTGTTGGCGCGGCGCACATTGGGCGACGTTCCCGAATATTTCCGCTGTACCACGTTTCGGGTGTTGAATGAACGGCGGTGGATTGATGACGATACGGTGGTGAGTCTGACCGAAGCCACCGTCAAGCTTGCTTTGCAAAACGGAACCGAAATGGCGGTCGCCGAAGGCAATGGCCCGGTGAACGCGTTAGATGCGGCGTTGCGCAAAGTGTTGCTGCCGCTGTATCCCAGCTTGTCTGATCTGCGCCTGATCGATTATAAAGTGCGTATCTTGACCCCCGGCGATGCCACCGCGGCGATCACCCGCGTGATCATCGAAAGCACCGATGGCTCGGGCGCGCATTGGTCCACATTGGGGGTCTCGGCCAACGTGATCGATGCTTCCTATAACGCCCTTCGAGATTCCATCGTGTTTAAATTGTTGCGCGATGGTATCGCAAAATCTGACGCGTCCACTTAAAAGAGTTTGCATATGTCTGAAAATAGAACCTCCACAAAATTTCGCCGTCCCGCAAAATCCAAAGCCACCGATGCGGTGATTGATTGCCCGGCGATCATTTTGGTTGAGCCGCAAATGGGGGAAAACATCGGCATGGTGGCGCGCGCCATGTTGAACAATGCGCTCACCGATTTGCGGATTGTTGCACCCCGTGATGTCTGGCCCAATCCGCGCGCCGTAAAAACCGCCTCGGGTGCAATTGTTGTTTTGGAAAACGCAAAAATATTTGACACCACATCCGAAGCCATCGCCGATCTGACCCATATCTACGCCACCACCGCGCGCGCCCGCGACATGACCAAAGACGTGGTCACGCCACGCGGAGCCGCCGCCGAAATGCACACCTTAATTAACCAAGGCACCAAATGCGGCGTGTTGTTTGGTCGAGAATCCGTAGGCCTGCACAACGACGATGTGGCGCTGGCCGACAGCATCCTCAACGTGCCGATGAACCCGGCGTTCAGTTCTCTAAATTTGGCTCAGGCCGTTTTGCTGTTGGGTTATGAATGGTACCAAGACACCATCGACCGCCCGGCCACCGTCGACGAAGTCCGCATAGACACCCGGCGCGCCACCAAAGCCGAAGTGCTGGGCCTGTTCGAACATCTAGAAAGAGAACTCGACGACTGCGGCTTCCTAGGCTACGCCGGAAAACGCCCCAACATGGTCCGAAACTTGCGGAACATATTCAACCGTGCGCGCATGACCGAACAAGAAGTCAGGACCTTTCGCGGGGTGGTTTCTGGGTTGGTTAAGGGGCGGCGGAGTTAGAGACGTAAGTTTTAGCTCACTTTTTGATCGTAGCTCTAAGTTTTTCAAATTCTTGGATGTAATAATCTATATCCTCAGGATTGGAAAAAAACGCCCCCAAAAGCTTGGTCCCCGCCCGTCCGGTTTCGGGGGGGCTGTTTCGATTAAAAAAGTAAGAAAACCCAGCACTTGATTTTAAATGTCGTGAGGCGGCTAAAAGCAGCTTATCGTCAACTTCCTGCGACATGGCATTGGGTGATAATGACCCTGAAACCCGATTGAAAAGATCTAATATGTTTGGTTGAGCAAAGAAAGAAAGGACCTTTTTAGCTGCAGATTTATGTTTGGATTGGCTCGGAATAAACAAGATATCAAGGGGAGCTTCCTCGTAAAATGGAAGTGAAGTATCCAATTGGGGGAATTTGAAAAATCCAATATCAGGTTTTTGGTTGTTCGGGATTTTGCTCAGTACAAAACTACCTATCAGATACATTCCCCCCTTATTTCGATAGAGATAAGGCAACGCTTTTATATAAGATAAATTTTCATGGCCTTTTAAAAAGTAACCTTTTTCAATCAAGTCCTTTAAGTGTTCAAGTGTTGTTCTTACTCTTTGATCAGTGAAGGGAATGTTTCCGGCCGTAAGTTGTGTATGGAACTCTAAACCATGCAAACGAAGGTTAAGATAGGAAAACCAGCTTGCCGCAGGGAAAGGCGTCTTTGTTGCCATGACCATGGGTGCAATATTTGCTTCTTTAAAAACCTCGCAAATTTTTAAAAAATCTTGCCATGTTTCAGGCGGCGTTAAATTGAATTTTTTGAATAATGATTTTTTATAAAAAAATCCCCAAGGATAATAAGTAAGGGGTGTTCCATATTGCTTGTTTTGTATCGTTACCGATGTTTTTAAATGTAAAAAATAATCATCAAACTTTTCTTGTTTCCACAGGTCTTCTAGTGGCTCAACTTGACCTTGTGAAACGCGTTGCTCAAATCCATAACCAGCAAACCCTAAAAAAATGTCTACGGGGCAATTTTGATCTTTTAAGCACGTATCCCGTTTGGTGTGGTAATCTTCATTTACAAATAGCTCATAACTTAATTCTATATTGTCATTTGCCTCGTTGAATCGCTGGACTATTTGAGAAAAGGTTGTTCGGTGTTCTGCAGAAAGCATCAGTGCATGCATAACCACAGGTTCCTTCGGTGCTGCGACTGAAAATCGAATTGGCGTCACAAGCAAAAGAAGTACAATAAAACCTTTATAGGCAAACTCCATTTTCACACCTTTTAACCATCTGATTCCCTCGCCCGATATCATAAAATCTAGGTATCTCATTTTGACGTGCTTTCCAACTTATCCTCATTCGAGTCTCGGCGTGGATAGCCGGGTTTAGTCCTGCTATGACGATGTGTGTCTTGGCGGAACTCGTCCTAAATCTTCTCAGACAAGCGAATAGCCATCGACGTTCCGAACTTGATGGCTCGGCTGAGCAGCGGATAGCCTAGGGCTTGTTCGGCTCCGTTTTTGAGGCCGATGGCTCGGTGTTCTAGCTCTTCTTCGCGAAATTTTATGCAGGTGTCTCTGAGTTCGGCCTCGTCGTCGCCTAATTTTTTGATTTGTGCTTGGTAGTGTTCGTCGATGGTTTCTTCGACGGCGACGGTGCACGCCATGGCGGCTTTTTCGCCGAGCAATGCGGTTCCTGCGCCCAAGGCAAATCCGGCAACGTGCCAGAACGGTGTCAGGATTGTCGGCCTCACCCGGCGTTCAGACGCCATTTTGGTGAAGGTGGCCAGATGCACGTCTTCTTGTTCTTTCATGTGGCGGATCATGTCGCCCTTGGGACCTTTACCCAACACCGCCAACTGTCCGGCATAGATGCGCACGGCTCCGTATTCGCCGGCTTGATCGACGCGGATGATGTTTTTGATCAGTTCGTCTTTGGTCGGGTCGCCGGGCATGCGACCGCCAACGGGTGTTGTTGTTGGAGTTGTGGTTTTGGCAGACACATCAATGCTCCCTTAAACGTTTGCTTTGCCGATGCTCATGCGGGCGTAAATCGCCGCGTGTGTGCAGAACAAAGAGAATAGGACATTCCAGCCCGCCATGGAAATACCAAATAAAGTCCAGTCCACGGCGTCACACGGCTTGGCCTGTTTTTGCTGCATCATTTGCATCAAATCTTGGGCCTGAAAAGACGTCGATGCATCGCCGGAACAGCCCGTGGCCGAAGCCCACCAGTGTTGTTCAACGCCAAAGTGATAGGCGGCAATGGAGGCACCTGTGAAAAAAGTCAACGCGGCCAAAACCAAAACGGGCTTGATCACGTGTGGCTTTTTCAGGCCGATAAAGCCCAAAATGGCGACCAAGGCGTAAGGAATGCGTTGGTATAGGCACAAAATGCACGGTTCCAAGCCAAAGCCAAATTGGGCGATATAGGCCATGATCAACGCGCCGGAGCCAACCAGCGCCAACAGCTTTGAATAGAGGCGTGCGTTTTCCATGGTTATTGTTTTCCGTTACAGCAAATATTTAAGGGCGACGAAGCTGCCCACCAGCACGATAAAGCCAATGGTCACCAACCAGCCCAGATATTTTTCAATAAAGTCCCGGATGGGGTCGCCAAAGTACCACAACAACCCGGCGACCAAGAAGAACCGAGCGCCGCGTGATAAAATAGACGAAATCACAAAGGTCGGCATATCCAAGGCGGTGACGCCGCTGGCGATGGTGATGACTTTGAACGGGAACGGTGTAACGCCCGCCATGGCGACGATCCATGCGCCATATTCGTTGTACATGCCTTGGAATTCATTGAATTTTTCAAGCTTTCCGTACATTTCCAAAATCGGCTGGCCGACGCTGTCAAACAAGAAATAACCAATACCGTATCCGCCAATGCCGCCCAAAACGGAAGCAACGGTGCAGACTCCGGCAATTTTCCACGCCTTTTCACGCGACGCCAAAACCATGGGGATGATCAAGATGTCGGGGGGAATCGGAAAAATTGAGCTTTCAATAAACGAAATAATGAACAGCGCCCACAAAGCATTGCGGTTTGCGGCAAAGTCCATGGTCCAATCGTATAAGCGACGCAGCACGCGGTTTCTCCCCGGATTAAAAGCAATCAGTTGCCCGTGGTCATAGCAGTCTATAAGCCGTTCATCAATGACCGCTTTTGCGATGTTAAATTTTTTTTCGAGTATGTGTTGACCAATCTAAATTGGTGAGTATTATGGCGCCGCATACCACCGTTGCCCCTGTGGCGGAACTGGTAGACGCGCGGGATTCAAAATCCCGTTCTCGCAAGGGAGTGTCGGTTCGATTCCGACTGGGGGCACCATTTTCTTATAAATCAAATGCTTAGCATCATGTTTTGTGAGTGGACCATATCAAGGGACACACACAACATGCGTATTCCAACGTATTTGAGCCAATCTAAGCAAAATATCTATTATTTCCGTTGGCCTGTATCGCAAGACATTCATCCCTTAAATAAGCGCACACATATAAAAGCTTCACTGCACACCAGTGATAAGTATGTTGCTATGCAATTGGCGCGTATGCTCTCATACGCAGGAGAGCAATTGACCAATCAAGCATTAGGCCACGGCATGCAGTATGACGAAATTAGGCAGTATCTTAAAAAGCATTTCACAAAGTTATTGAATGCGCGAAAACGTGACATAGAGCGAACGGGGCGGCTTGCTACCGTGAGCCTTGAAGAATTTGAAGGTGAAGCTCAATCTTTAACAGAACCTGACCTTTACTACCTTCCAGATAAAGATGGCCTGACAAAAGCTGATCATTTTATCGCTCAGGAGGGGCTTTCTTTTGCCCCCGGCACATCGGCCTATGAAACCCTCAAGACCGAGCTTCTCACAGCACACAAGGCGGCTCTGAAAGAGCTTTTTAATTATTATCAATCCTCGCAGGGTTACGATTTCAGTAATGAGCAAAAAACAATTGTTCAGGCCATCGAGAACGATCTCGATTTCATTTCTATAAATACTCTGATCGACAAATATGTTGAGGAATGTAAACGGGGTGAAGTCTGGAACGCCAAAACGACAATAGAAACACAATCTAGCCTAAACTTACTCGCTGAACTGTTAGGTGATGACACAAATGCGGCAA
>NVSZ01000043.1 GCA_002732845.1 Rhodospirillaceae bacterium | reverse complement strand
AAGAAGAACTCGATAAGGTCGAACTTGAAGGCTCTCATAAAACCGATGATGAAAAACTTCTCAACGGTCCGGCCCTTGACCCCAGCCAATCCATTGATCAGGACGCCATTGACGCCCTGTTTGACTAGATTTTAAGTAAATGCATTTAAAAAACCCTGCCCGGTCACAGGCAGGGTTTTTGTTTTTGCTTTGACGTGGTATTGTCCGCGCAAATTTAACATCGGAAATTGAGATTTAAAATGAACCGCTTCATTTCGACCCTCTCTACCCTCGCTACACTTTTCATAGGAATTCTTTTTATGACCGAGACGGCCTCTGCCCAGGACCTAGAAAACACACTTTATTTGGACCTCAAAGATGGTCGTGTGATCATTGATTTGCGCCCCGATTTGGCACCGAAACATGTGAAGCAAATCAAAAGCTTGACCCGCAAAGGCTTTTATAATGGCCTTAAATTTCATCGCGTCATTCCCGGTTTCATGGCCCAGGGTGGTGACCCTAAAGGTGACGGCACCGGTGGATATCTGGACTCTGATGGAGCCGAAATTAATCTGCCCGCTGAATTCAACCGGACACTCGGCTTTGAACGCGGTGTTATCGGCATGGCACGGACATCCGACCCGAACAGTGCCAGTTCACAATTTTTCATCATGTTTGCTCCGGCACCTCACCTTGACGGCCAATACACCGTTTGGGGTCAAGTCAGCAGCGGCATGGAATTTGTCGACAACATCAAAAGTGGCGACGTCATGAAAAACATGCAAGTCGCCAGTGAAGCCAAATAACGCCTAACATCATTTATAGCTCAGCCTTTGTAATGCCAATTTAAGGAAATTATCGTGTACCACGTTGCCCTCTTAGCCGTCTTTGTTTTAGCCATAGCTATTTTAATCTTTGCTCTGGTCAAAAAAGGGCCCGGCTCGTCCGCTGATGCTTTGTATAAAGGCCCCGGCGAAACGAACCTTGATCTGGACAGTCCTGAAAACACGCTCTTCTTGGACTTAAATGACGGACGTGTGGTTATTCAAATGCGCCCTGACTTGGCTCCTTTTCATGTTGCGCGCATCAAGAAACTGGTCCGTCAGAAATATTATGATGGCTTAAACTTTCACCGGGTGATCGAAGATTTCATGGCCCAAGGCGGCGACCCCATGGGCAACGGCACGGGCGGTTCTGGCGTGAACATTGGTGCTGAGTTTTCAAAAGAGAAGTTCGTTCGCGGCGTGGTCGGCATGGCCCGCAATGAAAACGACAACGGTGCGGATTCTCAATTTTTCATCATGTTGGGCGATGCGCGCTGGTTGGATAATCAATACACCGTTTGGGGCATCGTCAGCGATGGCATGGACTTTGTCGACGGCATCAAAATCATCGATTCCAGCACCGTTGGCACCCGTGAATACAATCCCGATAAAATCGTCCGCATGCAAATTGCTGCCGATGTTACGGAATAGTCTGAGTCTGCTCTTTATCTTGGGTGTGTAAGACGGTTTCACGACCGGGCATTGGGTTTCTGGGGATCAGCAAGGCTAGCCCCATGGACCCGATTGCCATGGTCGCCCCGGCCAGAAACACCCATGAATGATCCAAAATCCAGACGTAACCAAACGCCACCGGAATGATCACTGCCATAATATGATTGATGGTAAACGTAACGGCCGAGGTCGCCGCTATATCGGCACCGTCGGCAATTTTTTGAAAATACGTTTTGGTCGCAAACGACATGGAAAAGAATATGTGGTCGATGATATACAGCGCCACACCCACCCAGGCTGTGCTGACATACGCATAGGCAAAAAAGACTCCGAACAAGCCAATATATTCAAAAACCAAAATATTTCGCTCACCAAATTTATTGATCAGCTTGCCCAGTTGTGGCGCAATAATCCACGTAACGGCATTGGACGCCAAAAACATGGTGGCCATTTCAGACACACTCAGGCCAAATTTTTCAACCATCAAAAAACCCGCAAAAACGACAAAAATCTGCCGCCGCCCGCCCCATAAAAAGGTCAGTGCGTAATACAGGCTATAACGTTTTCTAAGGATGATTTTTTTGTGCTGAACATGCTGTTCGGGATAATGCGGATACGCCAGCCACAACATCACGGTCATACCCGCTGTCGTTAAACCGCTGAGCATATAAATCCACACCATATCTAAGTGGGCAACTTCCAACAGCACCCAAATGGTGCCAAATGTGCAAAGTCCGGTGAGCGCACCGATCGAAGCCATGCGCCCCAACACCAGTGGGGCTTCTTTTTTATCTAACCATTGCAAGGTCAGAGATTGGCGCAAAGTTTCAAAATAATGAAAGCCCACAGACATCATAATGGTCGTAAAATACAGCCCATATTCATCGGCAAATTGCCCGGTCAGAGCCACGCCGACGCCTAATAAAAACAATGATAATATTGCCAAACGATGTTCGCTGATCACCAAAAGCACATAGATGACGGTGAACGCTAAAAGGCCAGGAATTTCGCGAAGGCTTTGCAGGGTGCCGATTTCAACACCTGTAAATGCCGCCCGTTCCACCGAAAAGTTATTGATCAAAGCTTGCCATGTGCTGAACCCGATGACCAACGAAATGGTCATCATAATCAGCAACACATTTGGCTGACACCATTTGGGGGCTGATGGATCGACGTGGATGTTCATGATTAACCTTTAAGCGCGGTCTCTATCGCGTCAAGAGCAGCCTGGGCTTGATCGCCATCTGGGCCACCAGCCTGGGCCATATCGGGACGTCCGCCGCCGCCTTTGCCGCCCACGGCTTGACTGCCCACGCGCACCAAATCAACGGCGCTGATTTTGTCGGTTAAGTCAGCGGTAACGCCAACCACCAAAGACACCTTGCCATCAGAAACAGAAACCAATCCGACGACACCAGATTTGATTTGCGCTTTAATATCGTCGGCTAAACTTTTCAATTCTTTACCCGGTACGTCTTCCAACAGTTTGGGAGCAAACGTCACACCATTGATGTCCTTGGTTTGGGAGCCACCTTCGGCTCCGCCACCCGAAGCCAATTTTCGGCGCAAGTCTTGGATTTCTTTTTCCATTTTTTTGCGGTCATCCAGCAACTGTTTAACCCGTGAAGGTACTTCGGACGGACTGGATTTTAAGACTGCTGCCGCCGTGTTCAGGGCCAACTCTTGCGCTTCTAAATATTCAACAGCAGCGGCCCCGGTCAGGGCTTCGATGCGGCGCACACCAGAAGCAACCGCCCCTTCGGATACCACTTTTAACAAACCAATGTCGCCGGTGCGGCCCACATGGGTCCCGCCGCACAGCTCAACCGAGAAATCTTTTTGGATGCCATCGCGTTGCTCTGATCCCATCGCAACCACACGCACCTCGTCGCCGTATTTTTCTCCAAACAACGCCATGGCTCCGGCTTTGACCGCATCTTCGGGGGTCATCAATCGGGTGGTGACTTCGGTATTGTTGCGAATTTGGGTGTTCACGGACAATTCAACAACGGACAATTCTTCGGCGGTGACCGAAATCGGATGTGAAATATCAAACCGCAGGCGTTCCCCCGAAACCATCGATCCCTTCTGCGTCACGTGATCACCAAGTTTTTGACGCAAGGCTTCGTGCAACAAGTGGGTTGCCGAATGGTTCGCGCGGGTTTGTGAACGATGCGCATGATTGACGTTTAAGGACACTTCATCCCCAACACTGATCGAGCCTTTGGTAACCTTGCCCACATGAACAAAAACGGCGCTCAGTTTTTTCTGGGTATCGGTAATTTTAATGCTGAAGTCTTTGCCAGAAATCCAACCAATATCGCCCATTTGTCCGCCAGATTCGCCATAGAATGGTGTCTGGTTCGTGACCAACTGAACGAGATCGCCTTCGTTGGCTTTTTCCGTGCGTTTGTCATCGATGATCAAGGCTGTAACTTGAGCCTGAGCTTGTTCGGTTTCATAGCCCAAAAATTCAGTGGCGCCGATGGTGTCTTTGACATCGAACCATATTTCATCTGTGGCGGCGGAGCCAGACCCAGACCAGCTGGCCCGAGCGGCGGCTTTTTGCCGTCCCATGGCAACGGTGAAACCGTCTTCATCAACAGAGATGTTTTTGTTTTTAAGGGCGTCCTGTGTCAAATCCAGCGGGAACCCATAGGTGTCATACAGTTTAAAGGCTGTCTCGCCATCCAGTTCAGCCCCATCGGTCAAATCCATGGTGGCTTCGTCCAACAATTTGAGGCCGCGGTCCAAGGTTTTGATGAACCGGGTTTCTTCTAATTTCAAGGTTTCTGTAATCAACGCTTCGGCACGATTAAGCTCTGGAAAGGCACCCGACATCTTGGCCTGAAGCGCCGGAAACATTTTGTAAATTGTGGGTTCCGTAGCGCCAATCAAATGGGCATGGCGCATGGCGCGACGCATGATGCGGCGGAGCACGTAACCGCGACCTTCGTTCGACGGCAAGACACCATCGGCAATCAAAAAGGCGGTCGAGCGCAAGTGATCGGCAATCACCCGGTGTGAAATACGATGTTCGCCATCCGGATCTGTATTCGTCGCATCTGCGGAGGCTTCGATCAAAGAGCGCATTAAATCGATATCATAATTATCGTGTTTGCCTTGCATGACGGCCGTAATGCGTTCGAGCCCCAATCCGGTGTCGATGCTGGGTCTGGGCAATTCTATGCGTGTGCCATCTTCTTGTTGTTCGTATTGCATGAACACCAAGTTCCAGATTTCGACAAAGCGATCTCCTTCTTCTTCGGCAGAACCCGGAGGCCCGCCCCAGATGTTGTCGCCATGATCATAAAATATTTCGGAACACGGTCCGCACGGCCCGGTATCGCCCATGGACCAAAAATTGTCACTGGTGGGAATACGGATGATGCGATCATCGGGAAGACCCGCAACTTTTTTCCAAATATCATAGGCTTCATCATCGGTGTGATAAACGGTGACCAACAGGCGATCTTTATTCAATCCAAATTCTTTGGTGATCAATTTCCACGCCAAATCGATGGCATCATCTTTAAAATAATCGCCAAACGAAAAGTTGCCGAGCATTTCAAAAAAGGTGTGATGACGTGCCGTATGACCAACGTTTTCAAGATCGTTATGCTTGCCGCCCGCTCGCACGCATTTTTGCGACGACGTGGCCCGCGTATAATCGCGCTTTTCCAATCCGGTAAAGACATTTTTAAACGGCACCATGCCCGCATTTACAAACATCAATGTGGGGTCATTGTGGGGCACCAAAGGACTTGAATCGACAACTTTGTGGTTCGAGCTGGCGAAATAATCAAGGAAGGCTTTACGGATATCGTTTGCGGTCTGCATATGTGTCTCTATAGGTCAGTTTTACGGTTGTTTACGTCAACATTGCGTATAGTTTGTCTTACAACCTACACACCCGACTGTCTAGCAAAGCAACACCCAATGCTCAATAAAACACACGGCCCCAACCAATGTCAGAGCCGTGTGAAAATCATATAAAACAAGGTGTTATCGCGAATATTCAAGATATTAGCGTTGTTTTAAAAAGCCTCGTTTAAGCGTCTTTATCCTTAGACGCCTTTGCTGGAGCCTTTGTAGGAGCCTTATCGCCTGTGTCTTCAACGCTGCTGAGGCCTTCTTTTTCAGCATTTTCGTCCTTAATCAGACCTGCATTAATGCGGATCTGGGTTTCGATTTCTTCGGCAATATCTGGGTTATCGCGCATGAACTGCTTGGCATTTTCACGCCCCTGGCCCACGCGGATGGAATTATAGGAAAACCATGATCCAGATTTTTCGATCAGGCCTTCCTTGGTGCCCAAATCAATCAGTTCACCCATTTTCGAAATGCCTTCGCCGTACATGATATCAAATTCAATCATTTTGAACGGGGCGGCCATTTTGTTTTTGACCACTTTCACGCGGGTTTGGTTACCAACAATTTCCTCACGATCCTTAATCGCGCCGATGCGACGGATTTCCAAACGGACGGAACTGTAAAATTTCAGCGCGTTACCACCCGTTGTGGTTTCTGGGTTACCAAACATCACGCCAATTTTCATGCGGATTTGGTTGATGAAAATCACCATCGTATTGGATTTAGCAACAGAGGCTGTCAGCTTGCGCAAAGCTTGGCTCATCAAACGCGCTTGCAGGCCCACATGGTGATCGCCCATTTCGCCCTCTAATTCGGCGCGAGGAACCAGCGCCGCAACCGAATCGATAACCAACACATCAATCGCACCAGAGCGCACCAAGGTATCGGTAATTTCCAAGGCTTGCTCACCGCCATCGGGTTGTGAAATTAGAAGTTCATCCACGTCCACACCCAATTTTGCGGCATAAATCGGATCAAGCGCATGTTCCGCATCCACAAACGCACAGGTGCCACCCAATTTCTGAGCTTCGGCAATCACGTGCAGGGTTAATGTGGTTTTACCAGAGCTTTCCGGTCCATAGATTTCAACCACACGGCCCCGTGGCAACCCACCAATGCCCAGTCCAATGTCTAGACCCAGCGAGCCCGTTGACACCACATCGGCCTCAACCGTTTCGCGTTGTCCCAGCTTCATTACAGAGCCTTTGCCGAACGCCCGCTCAATTTGGCTGAGGGCGGCGTCTAGAGCCTTTGATTTATCCACGTTCTTTTTCTCCACAAGGCGTAATGATGACTGCGACATGTTCTCGGTTCCAATCTTCCATAGCGTTCAACGACATTCAATAAAACTAAATGTACTCTTTTTGTTCTCTTTGGCAACAGTTTTTTTAGTTACCTCTAAACAAACAGTTTTTTACGCTATGTTCCCATAGTGTTCTGTAAAAATAGAACACGAGCCGAGAACCTATTTTTCGGGACGAAGCTCAAAACCGGCAGAGAATCCGACAAATAATCGGACAGGGATTCGCCAAGAGTTCGACAACATTAGATTATTGCGGCTCCAATGAACACGCCCCACGTTCTTCAAGTGCTAGGCGGATGATTTGTGAAGACGACCACAAGAACAAGCCCGCCATTAATCCGGCGACCAGCAAATCCGGCCAACTGGTCTGTGTGGCCCAAACACCGCCAGCAGCAAAAATCACGGCAATATTGCCGATGGCGTCGTTGCGACTGCACAGCCACACGGACCGCACATTGGCATCACCGTCTCTGTATTTAAGCAAAAGTACGACGCTCAGAGCATTTGCAAAAAGGGCCAAAAAGCCAATCGCCCCCATGGCTTGAGCTTCAGGCATTTCAACGACAAATACGTGATACAAGGTAGAGCCAAAAACCCACAGCCCCATGACGCCAAGGCTTACGCCCTTAATCAAGGCCACCGTTGAGCGCACCCGCAAAGACATGCCGATGACATAAAGACTTAACGCATACGTCACGGTATCGGCCAAAAAATCTAAGGCATCGGCCTGAAGCGCCTGAGATTTGATGAGACTGCCGGCGATTGTTTCGACAAAAAACATCAGGCCATTAATGATAATAACCGCCCACAGAGCCCGTTTATAGCCCTTGGACATACCTTCGTTTCTCGTCTCGATTTGGCAACACTGCCCAACCATGTCTTTTGCTCCCGCAGGATGTTTTATGTTGGCACTTACTTTAGCACCAACCAAGTCCACAGACATACGGGGAAATCATGACCAAATTTTGACGAAATCTTGACCAGCGGCAAACCTTACCCGGCAATTTTTTCCTCTTTTGGCGGTATTTGGTCTGAATTTTGTTCGATTTCTTGCAGAGCCAACAACGGGCCTATACCAACCCCAGCGGCATCAATTTTGGAAATTCCGGGTTGATTAGGCTGCAGGGTATTGATGTTGTGCAGGCCCAATTTGGTTTTATCATCTTGGTTTATTTCGGCATTGGCCATTATGCGTTTTTTAATTTCATTCGCAATAATTTCTTCAATTTGTGCCCTTTGTTCGGGCGACATCTTGGCGAGGTCTTCTTCCGTAAGCTTCATAGATTCAAGGATTTTTTCGCGCATTTCCTTTTTCTTTTGCTCTTGCATGTCTTCCAGATACGCGCCAAATCCTTTTTCGCGAATTTCTTCGATTAAGGTCTTTGCGCCAGGCTCTTCGAGCTTTTCCGCGGGTACAGAATCGGCCTTTGGTACGGGCTGAGATTGAACCGTCGAGACTGAATATGAGGCAAAATTATTTCGACCGATTTCCATAGCACGCTCCTTGAGTTGCCTTTAAATCATGCAACTTTGGTGCCATACTCTGTGCATCAAGGATAAAAGTGAGATGCTGAATGTTGGCTTGGGTCCTATCGGGTTGGGTATTTTTTACGGTGACGCTGTTGGCTGGGGGAGTACAGGCAGGACAGGCCGAGCCATTTTCGTCCCCCGTAACCGTTCCGATTCCCGCCGGAGCCTTCATCATGGGGTCAGACCGCGCCGAACGGAATGCGGCTTATGATTTGGATGAAGCGGCCTATGGGCATTCGGTGACGCGCACGGGCCGTTGGTACGAGGGTGAAAAACAACGCCAATCCGTCACCCTTGAAAGCTTTACCATCACCCGCACGCCCATCACCAATGCACAATATCAAGCCTTTATCACCGACACCATCCACCCGGCGCCTTCTGTGGATGAAAAAACTTGGACACAATATGGGCTGGCCCATTCCTTTAAAACCGCCCGGCGACACAGTTGGACGGATAGGTCCCCACCGCCAAACCGCCAAAATCACCCGGTGGTTTTGGTGTCCCACGACGATGCTTTGGCCTATGCAGGCTGGTTAAGCCGCAAAACCGGGCAAATATGGAGGCTTCCCAGCGAAGCCCAATGGGAAAAAGCCATGCGCGGCACCGACGGGCGGCGATTTGGCTGGGGAGACACCTTTACTCCCACAGCCCTCAACAGTCATGACAACGGGCCCTTTGACACCACCCCGGTCGGAAGCTTTAAAGCCGGTGCCAGTCCCTTTGGCGTGCTGGACGGAGCCGGACAGGTTTTTGAATGGACCGCTGAAGCCGCCCCCCAAAATCGCTTTATTGTAAAAGGCGGATCTTGGGATGACCAAGGGTGCGGCGTGTGTCGTCCAGCCGCCCGCCACAGCCGCCCCAAAAGCTTAAAACATGTGCTGATTGGCTTTCGTTTAATCCAAAAATAGATCTGCTGTAACCTTTTGCAAATTGCCTGCGAATATGAGAATAGGTAGATGCTGGATAAATCGATTTTTAGGACTTCCCCCCTTGTTCCTTTCCCGTCGATTTTCCAGCATCCCTTTTTAATTTCCAAAAAAGGCCTGCCATGTATCCTGCCATGTATGACGTTTTGATTGTTGCCTTGGGCATCGTTTTGGTTGCTAGTTTTTTGCTGTCCCCTCGGGTCCATACCACCGATGGCTTTTTCAAAGGCTTTTCAGAAAATGGCCATTCCCCCAGCCTTTTGACGTTAACTTTATCGCAAGTCACCACATGGGTATTCGCGCGGTCRTTGATGAACGCCGCRATTTTGGGCTTTTATTAYGGCATCGCYGGWACCMTCGCYTATGCGGCTTATTAYCTGTCGTTTMTCACCGGAGCCTGGATCATCGATGGCCTTCGTTTTCGCCAYGGTTATWCMAGCGTTCAAAATTTCCTGTATGAYCGATTTGGACGCCAAGGATCATCYGCRTACAACGTGGTTGTGGCGGTCCGTTTGCTCAGCGAAGTGTTTGCCAATCTTTTGGTCGTGGGYATTATATTTGGTGTGGCGGGAACCGTGCCGTACACCATCGCCATTGTATCCATTGCCGTCCTGACCCTTGGCTATTCGATGATGGGCGGCTTAAGTGCGTCGTTGCGCACCGATGTTTTGCAAACGGTTATTTTGATCGGCGTGCTGGCCGTGTTGTTGGTGCGCGCCAAGGGTGGCGAAGGTTTTGAAGTGCTTACCCTGATGAACAGCAGTCCCGACATGACGTCGCCGGGATGGATTTTGTTGGGCGTGGCATTTTTACAAATCTGGAGCTATCCGCTGCACGATCCGGTGATGATGGACCGGGGCTTTATTGCGGATCGACGCACCACCCGCCTGAGCTTCCTGCATGCCTGTTGGATCAGCGTGTTGTGCGTCTTGGCCTTTGGCTTGTTGGGCGTTTATGCGGGCGTGATGAAAACAGGCGGCGAAGATATGATTCGCACGCTGACCCGTTTGATGGGGGACGGCACCATGATGCTGTTCAACATCGCGCTGATTATTTCTGCGATTTCAACATTGGATTCAACCTTTTCCAGTGCCTCAAAACTGACCGTTGTCGATATGAAGATGGGCGAAGTCACGGCCAAAAACGGACGCATTTCCATGGTGCTGTTTTTGCTGGGCGGCTTGGCATTTTTATTTTTAGGTTCAAAGGATTTGTTTTCCGCCGTGGCGGTGAGCGGCACCGCTTCGATGTTTTTGGCCCCGGTGGTGTTTTTTTCCATCTGGCTAAATCGCGACGTCGCCGGATGGGCATTTAGTGTTGCCTTTGTCGCCGCCATGAGTGGGGCCACCTTGTATTTTTTAGAAGCCGGAAGCCACGTCAATTTGATCGAGCCGCTGTTTGGTCTTAGCCATAAATACGCCAAACTGTTGCTGATTTCCGGCACCGTCATGGGGGTTGGCTGTGGAGCCTTTTTTCTGGCCTTAAAACCCCGCTTTGTGAATATTCAGGCTGAAGACTGATTATGTTTAACGGACCAATATTGTTGTTCGGTGGTCCGTACAGCAACCTGCAAGCAACCGAGGCTTTGCAAGTCGAGGCTAAACGTTTGGGCATTCCGCCTGACCACTGCATTTGTACCGGAGACGTTGTCGCGTACGGAGCCGATCCTCAAGCCACCGTCGATTTGATCCGTGATTGGGGGGTGCGGGTTATTTTGGGAAATTGCGAACAATCTTTGGCCGCTGGGGCTGATGACTGTGGCTGTGGTTTTAAAGAAGGCTCGACCTGTGAAGTTTTATCTGAAGGCTGGTACGGATTTGCCAAAAATTCTCTCAACAAAAACAGCCTTATGTGGATGAGCAATTTGCCCGCCGTTCTTCACTTTGATTATGCAGGTCGAAACGTTCTGGTTCTTCATGGTGGTTTTGACAACATCAATCAGTTTGTTTTTGCCTCTACATCAAAGACCTTAAAACGTCGCCAGCTTGAAGCCGCGCAAACCGATATCATCATTGGCGGCCATTGCGGCATTCCGTTTACGCAAAACTTAGGCGGTAAAGAAGTCTGGCACAACGCCGGAGCCCTTGGCCTGCCCGCCAACGATGGCACGACGGATGTCTGGTATAGCCTTATGCAAAAATCAGACACAGGCGTGACATTTAGCCACCATCGTTTGGCTTATGATTTTGCCAAGTCGGCGAAACGCATGCGCACAGAAAAACTGGCCGAAGGCTATGCCCGCACTATGGAAACAGGGCTGTGGCCCAGCTTGGACGTATTGCCCAGCTTTGAGCGCAAACAAACCGGACGACGGCTTATTTTGCCAGAACCTCTTTAACCTTGGCCGCCAAATCTTTTAAGGAGAACGGTTTGGGCAAAAATTCAAATCCGCTTTCCGGCGTGATCCCGCCGGGAATTACATTTTCCGCATAGCCGGAAATAAAGATCACCTTGATGTCTTTAATTTCTTGAATCACAAACTGCACCAAAGTATGCCCATCCATGCCCGGCATCATCACGTCGGTGACAATCAGGTTGATTTTAGCCTCGGTCGAATTGATGACTTCTAACGCTTCTTCGCCGTTGGCGGSTTSCAARRCNGYRYMGCSTTTGNNTTGCGCARAGCCCGYGMRCCAAACATGCGSACRGCTTCTTCGTCTTCGACCAACAAGATTGTTCCCGCCCCCGTAAGATCGGTGTCAGGCACACGTGTTTCTTTATCTCCTTYGACTTCAATCCGCTGTTGCTCTTCGGCTTCCAAAGTTGGCTGGACTTTTTTCACCAAGGTTTCCGGCGGATTGATGTAGCGCGGCAAATATACCGTAAAGGCAGCGCCTTCGCCCGGCGCGCTATCAACCTGAATATGCCCACCCGTCTGATGCACAATGCCATACACGGTGCTAAGCCCCAGTCCTGTGCCTTCGCCGACATCCTTGGTGGTGAAGAATGGGTCAAAGATTTGCCGGATGTTTTCTTTGCTGATGCCTTCGCCCGTATCAATGACGTCGATGGTCACATAATCGCCCGCAGACACCAATTCCATGCCGCGTTGAGATGGTTCATCAAGGGTCAGGTTGCCCGTACGAATGGTCAACGTTCCACCGCCCGGCATGGCATCGCGGGCATTCACAGCCAAGTTAATAATGATTTGGTCAAACTGCACCGGATCAACCCTTACGGTCCACAGATCACGGTCATGTTCGATGTTGTATTCGATTGTGGCGCCCAACAAACGGCCTAGAACTTCGGACAGATCGGACAGTTTTTCTTTCACGTCGACGGCCTGTGGGGTCAACGTTTGCTTGCGCGAAAAGGCCAGCAATTGACGCACCAAGGCGGTTGCCCGCACCGCATTTTGACGGATTTGATCGATGTCGCCAAAGGACGGGTCCCCCGGACCATGACGCATCAACAACAAATCGGAAAAGCCAATCATCGCGGTCAGAAGATTATTAAAATCATGCGCAATACCACCCGCCAGCTGGCCGATGGATTGCATTTTTTGCGACTGTGCAAACTGTAATTCCAGATGTTTGTGTTCGGTGGTATCGATAAAGTGCAAAACCAGCCCCGTGACATCTCCATACGCATCTTCCATGCTCGACACATACAGCGAAGCCGCAACTTCCCGGCCCGCCGTGGCGGTGAGTTTGATATCAATGTGCGCCGCGCGCATGATGCCCATCACCACTTTGGACAATTGCCCGGTAACATCGCTTAAGTCTTCGGTGGCCAAGCGTTCAGAAAATGGTTTTTCCAAAACGTCGTCTTTATGTAAGCCCAACATTTTCAAAAACGACAGATTGCAATCGGATACATTGCCGTGAAGATCCAACAAAGCAATCGCCACCGGAGCTTCGTCAAACAACCAATACAAACGCCGCGCCACGGCTTCAGCATCTTTATTGCTGACCGTCATGGTCGAAGGTTCGGGGGCCGCTGGTTTTCTAACCAAATCGCGGATCACGACCGAACGGGTGTACAGTAATTCTCCGTCATCATCGACACGGCCGGACTGCACCAACATGGCGCGGAAGTCTTCACCATTTTTTGCGCGCAATGTGACTTGCCCATTATGGCCGTCGTTATCTTGTTCGTGTTCACCGGACTCGATGACAAAATCGGCAAAGCTTAAATTTTGCACGCTCATCTCACTTAAGGTGAGGCCCAACCATTCACACAAGGTTTCGTTGGCATAGACAATCCGGCCCACGCCATTGACCGAAAAGAAACCGACCGGAAGATTATCCAACAAATCCGCCAACAGGGCTTCTTCGTTGCGGCGCACCTTTTCAAGTTCCCGCAACGCGCTCACGTCCCGCGCCGTCCACGCCACCAGGCCGCTGCCAACCCTTGCCGCGGGACGCACACTCAATCGCCATGTTTGCAGGCCTAAGCTGAGGGTGTTGATGGTAAGTTCTTCGTGATCACGCGCACCGTTCAGGCCCGCGCCCAACATCCGGCGCACCGCTTCAATGGCGGTATTATCCTCGACCGCCAAACGCAAAATGTCAGGGACTTTGCCAACCGAGTTGCGTTTTAACATCCCCGCAAAACCCGGATTAGCATACAGAACTTCGCCGTCACGAGACGTCACCATCAAGGGTTCGCCACTCTCGCCAGCGGCCATATGAACCAGCAAGGCTTCATCATCAACACGAACACGTCGCCCCAATGCCCAGGCTGCCCACAGGGCAAATACACCCGCAAACGCGCCCATACCAAAGATGAATGTAAAAGGATCGACGTCAAACGGAATGGGGCTGAGGACGCCCATGGAAAATGCGACAGAAAGTCCGGCAATCGTTGCTGAAAGTCCCATAAAAATAAACGGATTTGGTCCCCGAGAAGGACGCACTCCGGTCGACGCAGATGGATTTTTTTCTGGCGTGGCCGCTGAACTTGCCAGAGAACTTGCCAGAGAACTTGCCAGAGGACGAGCCGCAGGACTTGGTTGCGGAACAGGATGCTGGTCAGCCGGACGCAAAAATGCTGGGGCGCTGGCCGAGTTTGGCTCGTTCCCATTTTGCATCTCTTCAACGGGCCTATCTGCAATGGTTTTTTCTTTGATGGGCTTTTCAACATCTGAGCTCTTATTTACTTCAGAGCCACCTGTTTCGCCGTGCTTTTGATTATCCACAGTTACCTTGTTTATCTTTTTGGTTTTTATCTTTTGCCTTTGAGCTTCATAATATAGCCGATAACTTCCGCGACCGCTTGATAATGTTCCATCGGAATTTCTTCATCCAATTCGACCGAAGCATACAGAGCCCGGGCCAATGGTGCATTTTCGACAATGGGAACATCATTTTCTTTCGCCACTTCGCGAATTCTAAAGGCCAGAGAATCGACACCTTTGGCCAGCAAAACTGGCGCGCGCATATCATCCATTTTGTATTTAAGGGCAATCGAATAGTGCGTCGGGTTGGTGATCACCACATCGGCGTCCGGCACATTGGACATCATACGTTGCTGGGCGCGTTCCATCCGCAATTTACGAATTCGCGCCTTAATCATCGGATCGCCTTCGGTATCTTTGTATTCGTCTTTAAGGTCTTTGTGGCTCATCCGCATCGATTTCATGAAATCAAACTTTTGATAGGTGTAATCGATCACCGCCACCGCCGTCATCACCATGATGGCCCCAGCCATGATGCTCATCGACACCGCGAACAGACGTTCCAACACATGGCCGATTTCCATATCGGGCATCACGATCACATCATCAAACCAAGGCACCGCCATAAAAAAGACGACCGAGCCCAAAATACTCAACTTAAAAATGCCTTTTAAAAACTCAATCACCGAACGCAAAGAAAACATTCTTTTTACGCCCCCAATTAACGATATTTTTTTGAGCTCGGGCTGAATTTTTTTCAGGGCGATCAAAAATCCAACTTGAGCAACATTGGATAAAATCGCCATCACCATCAAAATCGCAAAGGTCGGGGCTAAGTAATAGCCCATTTCGTACAACGAGTCGGTGAGGATTGAGACCATAGTCCCGGGTTCAACAATAATAACATTCGCATTTTCAATATAGCCGACAAGATAACCCGCAAGACCGTCCATCATCCAAGGAAAGGTCAGCGCCATAGCCCCGGCACCGCCCATCAAAATGGCCCAGCTTTTAATTTCTTGAGAAGAACTGACCTGCCCCTTTTCACGGGCCTGCGAAAGTTTTCGCTCCGTTGGTTCTTCTGTTTTCTGGGAGTCGTCTTCGTCTGCCATGGTCCCTACATTTTAAATATCATCGTCTTAAGCATCACTGTCCGACAAAAAGGCCTTCGGCACCGATCAAATTATAAATACCTTCCGTATAGTATTGCATAAAGACCATCATGACCGTCGTTAAACTGATGGCAAAAAGATAAATCTGCAAACTAATTTGAATGGGCATACCAAAGAAAAAGATCGGCAATTGAGGCATCAAACGGCCCATAATGCCAATCCCCAAATAATAGGCCAAACCGGCCAGCAACATGGGCGAACTCATTTGCAGACCTAGGCGAAAGCTGTCGGCCACCCGGTGCGCTAAATAATCGGTCATGTCGGCGATCATCGGGCCTTCGGCGGGGACAAACAGGGCATAACTGTCCACAACCGCCTGTAACATGAGATGGTGCGTATTTGTCACAAACACGAGCGTCAGGCCAATAATGCCCAGATACCCCGCCAACACCGAACTTTGCTGTTCCGACACTGTGTCCATGGCAAACATATTCGACAGCGAGGCCAACATGGCGACCAGCGTGCCCGTTGTTTGCAGCGCGGCCATAAACACGCGGGGAATAAGGCCTAAAAAAAGCCCAATGACGATTTCAGACATAATCAGCAAAACCAAAACGGAAACAGAAGCGGGCTCGGCTGGTAGGAATTCCATCAACAAAGGCGTCATTAAAAAGCTGACAGCCACGGCAAAAATCAAACGCGCCTGCATGGTGACTTGCCTTGAACTGAATCCTGGCAACATTGAAAAGGCCGCACCGATGCGACAAAAGACGATCAAAAAAGCAAAGAGATTGAGATTAATGAACTGGCTGAGCATGCACCATTCCTCTAACCAACGTTCGCAATACGATCAAACAGCGTATTCGAAAATTCGATGACGGTGGTCATCATAAAGGGCAGAAAAAGCACAATCGTGATAAAAATAGCGACGATTTTAGGAACAAACGTCAAGGTCATTTCTTGAATGGTGGTCAACGCCTGAAACAGCGCAATGATCAAACCGACGCCCATACCGATCAACATCACGGGGGCCGATGTTTTCAGCACAACCATAAGCGCCTCGCGCGCTATATCTAAAACATCGGTTTCGTTCATTTAACGGGCCCTGTCAGTTCATGCCTTACATTGGCATGCGGAGAATCTCCCGATAAGCATCAACGRCCTTGTCTCGAATCGCAACAACCGTTTGCAAAGTAATTTCTGCTTCACTGACCGCGGTCGCCACCGAGGCCATATCCGCTTGGCCTTGAACGCCCAAAATAGACAGCTGTTCGCTGGTGCGACCAATTTCTTGCGCTTGGTTCACATAGTTCTGAACCAAGCCGCTAAAGGTTTGCTGACCCGCCGGAGCCGTATCTTGGGGTGGAATAACATTTGTGGCGAGGCCGCTTCTTTGCGCTTGATCGTAAGCTTGAGTGGCCCGAGCAATATTCGCAGTGGGATCAATAGCCATCAGTTAGTCTCCTACTTTATTATCTTATTCAATGACTTAACGCATAAGCCCTATGGTTTGTTGCAACATGCTCTTCGAAGACTTAATCACATTTAAGTTGGCTTCGTACGAGCGCTGAGCTTCGCGCATATCTGTCATTTCAATCAAGGTATTAATATTGGGGGCCAAAACATATCCGTCTGGTCCGGCGGCTGGATGCGAAGGATCCAAACGYTTTGAAAARGCTGAGGTGTCTGTRCGGATRCGATTCACYTGCACGATATTCACRCCAATTGTGCGATCCAATTCATTGCGAAAAGTRACCACTTTACGGCGGTAYGGYAAMGCTCCGGGTTGMGTYGGCARCGAATCGACGTTRGCGATGTTTTCYGAAATCACGCGCAAACGGGTGCCTTGGGCTTTCATRCCCGCAGAAGAAATYCTTAATGTTCTCAGCAAWTCGTCCATACTAAACCTCTAAAYYCCTTAACGCGGCTTRCCCARMGCAAGYCTGATCATRCYGATATGTTTACGGTACAATTCMGTSGTTAAGTTATGTTGCAACTGKGTTTCACCCACTTTGGCCATTTGTTCTTCCAAAATCACCGCGTTGCCATCGGGCGACGTTTCGTATGGCGTACGGTTTTGCACGGTGGTATAGGGGTTCGCAAAATCACGGGTCCCCGTGAAATGCTTCGGAGACGTCGTGGTCAAAGGAACGCGCGTCGGGGTTCCGCCCAAATACTTCTTAAAATCCATAGCCTTAAGGTCATTGGGCTTGTAATTCGGAGTATCGGAATTCGCAATGTTTTGCGCCAAGACTTCTTGGCGACGGCTTAACCARCCCATGCGGSCTTTAAGCGTTGCGAACAATGTTTGTTTAYTAAGATCCATTGAGAATCACCGTTTCCTTTGGCACTACTTTAATGTTCACTCCTTCTTGGAGCWCTCAAAGTCCCTTTCTGGAACGAGAATTCTTGTATCTAGTGTGACTCGAAGTTTTTAAGATTCAATGAATCAATTTTTAAGAAGTGATTCAGGGGATGTTAAGTGGTCCGTGTCAAAGTTATATCATGTAAGTGATTCAAATGATTCAAAAGGATCAAATTCGTGARCGATTCTGGGAAAACATCCCCTCCTGTTTCTGATGATGATTTAGCGGTCGCCATCAGTTACCAGCCCGGTCAAGACCATGCCCCGCATTTGGTGGCAAAGGGCCAAGGTTGGGTGGCTCAACAAATCATCGAAATCGCCAAAGCCAACGGCATCGAAGTCCGCGAGGATGCTGATTTGGCTCAGATTCTGTCCCAAGTTGATGTCGACAGTGAAATTCCCCTAGAAGCCTTCACCGTCGTCGCGGAAATTTTGTCTTATTTATATTCCAAAAACAAAGCGTGGCCCGATGGCCTTAACAAAGCGAAGGTCGAGCAATGAGCGACAATGCCCCCCCTCAAGAACCATCCGCTGAACAAACCATTCGCGACGAGCTGGAAAAAATTGTCGGCCTGATCAATGCGTCTCGACATTTAATGGCCGAAGGCCGATCCGTTGACTTAAACGCCGTCGAAGACCGTGTGCGCATCATTACCGAATCCGTGACGGCGGCGCCTACCCAAGTCGCGTCCCTGTTCAAAGACCACCTAGAAGCTCTGCTCGACACGTTAAACAGTTTGCAAGATGACTTAGAACACCACCACCAAGCCTTGGAAGATAACCTGAGGATTCTTAAACGACGCACCGCTTCGAACGCTTACGGAACCTCATCTCCAACGCCTGTGTCCTCAACAGACAGCGATGAAGATTGATTAAATGAGCGAATCGGAGCATTTTCATATTCTCAAAATGGACAAGGTCTAGGGTCTGTTCCTATGGATACAGTAAATTACGTAAAGTTTATCTTAGCGCTGGTGTTTGTCCTGGGCTTAATTGGCATATTGACCTTAATTGTGCGTCGATTTGGCCTTGGCGTGGGGCAAACGCCGTTTAAGCGCGCCCATGAAAAACGTCTAAAACTGGTCGAAGTCATGCCGATAGATGGCAAGCGCCGCCTGATTCTTTTTAAACGGGWCAACGTTGAACATTTGGTAATTTTGGGCGCAACCGGTGAGACCGTCGTCGAAACCAACATTAAAATCCCAGAGGTTTCCACTGAACCGAAAGAAAATCCGTCCAGTGATTTTGCCCGGGCACTCATCCAAGCAAGCGTTTTGTCTGAAGACGATGGTGAATCCGGAACGAAGAAGGATGTGCAAACATGACGCATTTCCGCCTCAGCCGTAAATTTATCCCGGCGATAAAACCTTTATTAAAACTGACCGTGTTCACGGCGGCCTTAAGCGCCTTAATTTGGTTTATGCCTAGCGAAGCCATGGCTCAGGCGCTAACGCTGGACCTCGGCCCCCAAGGCGGCACATCGTCAACCGGACGGATTATTCAACTGGTGCTGATGCTCACGGTGTTGTCTTTGGCCCCGTCAATTTTGATTATGATGACGTCATTTACCCGCATCGTCATCGTGCTGTCATTTTTGCGCACCGCCATGGGCACGCAACAAACGCCACCCAATCAGGTGCTGATCTCGCTCGCGTTGTTTTTAACCCTGTTCATTATGATGCCAACGTTTCAGGCCACGTATGACGATGCCGTGCAGCCTTTGTTAGATGGCACCATCGATGAAACTCAGGCCTTCACCCGTGCCATTGTGCCGTTTGAAACCTTTATGATGACCCATGTGCGCGAACGGGATTTAGCCTTGTTTGTGGATATGGCAAAACTGACCGATGCCCAAGTTCAGCAAAACATGCCCATGCGGGTGCTGATCCCGGCGTTCATGATATCGGAACTTAAGCGGGCCTTTGAAATCGGCTTTTTAATGTTTGTGCCGTTTCTGATCATCGACATGGTGGTGGCGTCGGTGCTGATGGCCATGGGTATGATGATGTTGCCGCCGGTGATCATCGCCCTGCCGTTCAAAATCATCCTCTTTGTGCTGGTCGACGGCTGGTACATGATCGTCGGATCATTGGTGCGCAGCTACGGCAGCGGTTAGCGGATTAGTCCCTCAACAAATCCGAAATAAACGGCGGCAAGGCGAAGGAGGCTTTGTGCATTTCTGGGGTGTAATAACGCGTGCGAATGTTTGCTTTTTGAAAGCGATCTTGCAGAACCTCTATCGATACATTGCGCACCGCCGTATCGTCACAGCCCCAGCCAAGGGTCATAAACCCACCGATATAGGTCGGCACCACGGCGGTATAAAAGCCGTTGTCTTTAAAGGACTTTGCCATGCGCCGGTTGGTATCAACGACTTCCGAGCCTTGGAAAAAAGGCACGCCGTTTTGGGTCACCAATACGCCGCCGTCTTTCAAACAACGATGGCACCCGGCATAAAAGCTTTCCGTAAACAGCACTTCACCGGGGCCAATGGGGTCGGTGGAATCGACGATGATCACATCAAAGCGCTGCTCTGTTTTGGCCACAAATTTCACGCCGTCGTCAATGATCAGGGTGGTCCGCGGATCATCGAAGGCTCCGTCAGAAATTTCGGCAAAATGGTCTTGGCATAAATCAACCACGCTGGCATCGATTTCCACCATGGTCGCTTGTTCAACGGATTTATGACGCAGGACTTCGCGCAAAATWCCGCCATCTCCGCCGCCRATGATCAATACGTTTGTGACGTCCCCCTTGGCCAAAATCGGCACGTGGGTCATCATTTCGTGATACACAAATTCATCTCGGGTGGTGACTTGAACGATGTTGTCCAACGCCATGACGCGCCCGAATGTCGGCGTTTCAAAGATGATCAAGTCTTGGTGTTCGGTCTTTTCGTGAAATAAAACTTTTGTGACCTCAAAGGTCTGGGCATAGCCCTTGTGCAAGACTTCTTCAAAACGTTTCATTTTATAATTCCGCGTTTGTGCAGGCTGACCTCGATCGATTCTGGCTGAAAGGCGCGTTTAAGGGCATCGATCGATGCATAAGGATCGCATTCCCCACACATAAACAGGTCAATCGCCGCATAGTTCCGTTCCGGCCAAGTGTGGATGGAAATATGACTTTCCGCCAAGACCACGACACCGGAAACGCCGGAATATGGAGAAAAATGATGAAAATGGGCATGCAAGATGGTGGCCTTTGCATCCAGCGCCGCTTGACGCAGGGCGTCTTCAATTATTTTAGGATCATCTAAGTTCGATCCGCCCCAAATTTCGACCAAAAGATGGTTCCCAGCATAGCGCACACCATCTTTTTCAACAAAATAATCTTTGTCGTTATCGATTATGGGATACAAAATTTGGGACGAAGTCTGTTCAACGTCGCCGGGGATGACTTCATCCACCTGTGCCTGAGCCGTACTCTTCATAAAAAAGGGTCCATGTATAAAGGGGTCTGCATAAAATTGTGTGCGCTGAATACGGCAAAAACCATCCTTTGATCAAGCCCTAATCCACATCTATTGCACACTTAGTACAATGAGCTCAACTGACCATCGGCAACACGTTTTTTATATTCGTCCATAAAGCCTTTAAATGAAGCGACCTTTTGCACAATTCCATCCAAGCCACGATAATTCATCATACCGGCTTCGGGCGGGTCCGTGATCAAGATAAAAGCATCGGCGTATTGGGTTTGCAGCATCGCTTCCGCATAATTAGCGACAATCAACGATACCGCCGCTTCATTGCGGTCCAAGGTGTACGCGATGGACACCGACAAAACCGCCAAAGCTTGGTCTTCGTTTAAGGCTTGGCGAGATTTTGTTTTTAATTCGCGGACCACCTTTGCCATGGACTTAGAGGCCTCGTTCCATTGTTTGGCCCGCCAATAAATGCCCGCCCGCACATATTCAGCCTTTAAATTGCTTTCGGGGGCTAAGATTTCCAAGGCTTGTCCCGTTTGTTGCAAACCAATGAGGGCTTGAGCCCGCAACAATATACGTTCAGAGGCGAGTTCATCAGCGAGCTTCAGGGTTTCGGATTTATCCAAGCTTTCCAAGGCCTTGTCATATTCCCGGTTCAACAGGTAAATCAACGCCAAGCGCGCGCCCACGATGGATTTCTTTTCTCCTTTTAGTCGGAAATCAACTTGGGCTTCCAACAAGAAGGCGGCACGATCTAACAAATCGATATCAACCAAGCGGTCTGCTAATCTGCGGATCATATCATCACCATCGGCGCCCGGCGGGGTCAGTTCACGAAATTCGTCGTACAGGGCAATCGCGGTTATCGGCGGCAAAACATCAGCCCCGTCTTCCATATACAATTTCAAAAAGGCATCGGACATTTGCCGGGTCACTTGATCTGAATTTTCATGATCGGGGAAATAGGTTGCGGCTTGGCGCAAGGCCGTTAAACCTTCCCGATACATATTTTCTTCGAGATATAAGCCCCCTAAACGCCGCAACAGTTCAAATTCAAAATCATCCCCACGCCACACAAAACGCAATTTTTCATATTCTTCGATGGCATCTTTGGAGGTGAATAATTCTAATTTCAACAACAGTTCGGTGCGCGCCACGGCGGCCTTGGCCCGGGTCGGGCGATGCACGCCTTCCATCACACTTTCCCAATCGGAAATGGCCCCGTCAACGTCACCACTGAGCTCTTTTAGTTTGCCCGCCACAAAATTGATTTGGTCTTTTTCGGCGCGGGTTGGGCCATCAACCTTCAACACTTCCAAATACTGTGCGGCCTGTTTAACGTCGCCCAATTCAACGGCGGCGGCAGCCACCTGCAACGCCGTCGGCATTTTGATGGATTTGGGATAGGGCGAAGCAATGCCACCGACCTTACGTAATTCATAGGCTACCTCGGGCAATTTCCCTTCTCCGGCAACCACCAAAGCGCGCCAGAATATGCCTTCGTCATTACCTTCTAAGCTTTTGTGAAAGAGATCCGCGCGCGCCAGTCCGTAACGTTCCATCAACCAGTTTGCCGCCCCCCGCATCAGGCGAAATTCAGGTTCGTTTTCAATTTCCGGACGATCCGAGCGAATCGTTTCCATCACGCCAAGGGCTTCGGCTTCGAAACCGCTAGCGAAATAAAAGTTCTGAAGCTCTTGGCGAGCTTTTTCACGGGTCCGCTTGCTTTTGGTCTTGGCAATTGCAAATTGCAGGCTTTGGCGCTTCTCCATAAAGTTATCGAGGCTGTTACGTTTCCATTTTTCAAGATCCAAAATCCGCGACAAAGGTCCGGCAGACATCATGCCAGTACTGGCTTGGCGGGTCGCATCAAGCTCAATGCTGGCTTTTTCTTCTGGGCTCACCCGCGAGACCTGTAAAGTTCCCGCCGTTGTAATTTCAACACCTTGGCGCAAAGGGCGCACGCGCACATCATCGGCAATCGGCTTAATCACAATGCCTTGCTTGGTCGCCAAAAGATGTACTTGCGGGTATTTCCATTTGCGCGGAAGTCCATGGCTGAGGGGAATAACCGGAACGACCAACAAGTTGTCGCCAATTTCAGGGTCTCTGAACGCGATGACATTTCCGGGTTCGG
>NVSZ01000042.1 GCA_002732845.1 Rhodospirillaceae bacterium | reverse complement strand
GCGACCACGTCCGCCTGGATCAGAACAATTTCCGGAATCAGAATCGGAGGTTCCGTTGCGTACCGGTCCACGACCACGACCGCCGGGATCAGAACAGGTTCCGCTGTCGCTGTCCGTATTGCTACCGTGGCCATTGCCAACAGCGTCACTTGGATCACTGTCGGTGGCACCAGAGCGATTACCGCGACCATTGCCAACAGAATCACCTGGATCGCTGTCAGTCAGCCCGGATCGATTGTTGTGACCATTGCCAACGGCATCATGCGCCAAGTATTGGCACATGATGCTAAAACGGCGGTGGAGATTTCTGCCATGCTGGGTGAGTGAACGGTAAAGGTAAAACACGAGGACACAGCGGCAAGGTTTTCATCCCAATGAAAACCAAGGTACAAAAAAGCATCGGTGAGACAGCAAGGCCACTCCTGACGCTCGACCAAGCCCTCACCATGCCACACAGGCGGCAGGTGATTTTCGTCCGCTCCTATAAACCTGTCTATGCAGTCAATGTGTGCTATTACGAAGACCCCGCCTATCGTGGGCGGCACGATGAACGGCAACGACGTTGAACCAAGCCCGATAGAAATATCGAGCTTTTTTATTAACTGGCGGGGTAAAGAAGCGGAAACCACCACTCCACAATTTCATTAGGGAAGCCCAAACGAACAGCACCTTTAGGCGTGTCGGCAACCAACAACCCTTTATCCGTCAGTGCCTTTAAAACAGTGCTCGCCTGACGTTCCTTGTAGCCCGTAATTTCAGCGGCGCGTCCCCGTTTGAATTCACCTGCTTGAAGGGCTTCACGCAAAAGCTTGAAACTTCCTTTTGGTAATTTTTTTGCTTGGATAGCATCATCGGTGTAACGCTCAATACGCCGTAATAAATCAGTCGGTTTGAGGATGGACTCCATAAACTCGACCTGATCAATGCAGGTTTCGAGAAAAAACACGCAAAAGTCTTTCAAGAACTTGGCGGACAAATTACCGCGACCATCTAAATCCCCTTGGCGTGGGTTGTCAGCCGCCATCAATAGCCGTTTATAATCTTCAACGCGACGAGCAAGGCCGCGAGATACCGACCATAAGCTACTGCCAATACCAATTTCTTTTAGGTAAGCATGAGAATGCATCCGTGCGACACGCCCATTTCCATCATAAAACGGATGAATCCAGAGCAAACGGTGATGTGCTGCTGGGACGGCTATAACCCTTCTTAACCTTGATAGCTTCTTAGGTGCGTAAGCATCCTCGAACCTATCCATAAATTTATCCAGCGCATCCGCCGATGGGGGGATATGTTGCCCAACCTGAACGTCGCCACTTCTAAACTTGCCGGGAATAACCTGTACCCGCTCGCCTGTGTCGGGGTTTTCGACCCAAAGCAACTCATCAGGCAATCGACTACAGAATTCATAATGGAGCCAACGGATATAGTCGGCTTCGAAAAGCCCGTGTTTGCCCCCACCAAAATCAATGATTTCCTGAAGTTCGATATGTGCCCGTGCCTCAAGCTGTAAGTCACGCTTTTTGGGGTCGGCGTAGTAATCACTGGCCAGTGCCCGTTCAATATCACGGGGATGCGTATCATGCCCTTCGATAAGGTTGCTGTAGTAGCAATTCATTGACCTAACAAGGTCGCCAATAGATTTTGCGACAAGAGGATTAACCTGCCCCGCAAGCGCACTTGATTTAGCCACTAAAGTGATTGCCAAGTCCTCAAGCTCCCGCACCCCTTCTTGAGGAAGCATCGGTTCCATCGTGTAAGTATTCTCAATATTTGCAGGCATTTTTGCTAGTTTCCTAAACTGAATTTATATTAACATAGCATATAGTTATAAAGTATTAAGTTAAAAATTTGCGGATATTTTTGCAGATGTTTTTGCGGATATAGAACATCCGCATATCGAACCTATAAGAGGTTGAAGTGGTTCGTAAAAAGATCAAAAGAACAAACCGAAAAATTTACAAACCATACGCAACGACAAAACAAGCATCACTGTGTGGAAAATCCATGACAAAAAAGTGTGAGCGGTATTTAACCCCCGAAATGATAACATCGGCCTCCCCGAAATCAGCCTGAGCATGAGCCGGATGCGTTTTTTGCTACATTCAACAAAACTTGTGCAGGGTGAGTTTTTGCAGAAACTGCTCACCAATGGGATAGAGCGATAGGAGAGCATTGATGTTTTCCGGTGTGACGTCGGGGTCGTCCTCAATCCCCGTCCAGAATACAACGTGGTGAGCGGCGAGCTCTTTCGACAACAGGTCCTGAAACAGGTCATCGCTCGGCCTCATCATCCAAATCTGGCAGGCCATCCAGTGGAAGCCGCATCCTTGCGATCCCGGACTTGGGTTAGGGCATCGATACGTTTGCGGGTAGCGGCTTGGGCCACCGTCATGCCATAGGGCAGATCAATATCAAACGGTTCGGTTTGCCACACAATTCGACTGTCCGCTGAGAGCTTATTAAAAAATCAAAAGACAACAGCCTGATAAGCAACACCTCTGAATATGAGACCTCCTTATTTGTCACTTGTAAAGATAGACCGGGAATTTGGATGATTGTTCGCGGGCCGTAAATGCAAGCACAACAATCTAATTTTAACTATTTCAATCTTAACGGACAGTCTTTCATTGTCCCACAACAGACCGCATTCCTTTTGTTCCAAGGTTTCCAAAATTCCTTTTCCGCTTTCCTGCGGTCCCACTCTAACTTAACCAACATTGCCACATCTTTTTGCCTAGGACATTTTTTACGAATGTGCCCCCTACCGCATTTATCTGTATATCCACATGGACAACGTCCACGCAAGTTAAGAAGAATCGGCGGCCTATCTTCGCCTCTTCGTATTTTGACAAGCTCTTCCCCAAACCTACCTGCACCAGTGGAAAGTCCATTTCGGTAATCATCAAGGAGCCCTAATTTACCTGCAAGTGTTTCAGCTTTCATTTGGATTGTGCTAGCATCACCATGTGAAACTTCATATTTTTTCGGCCATGTTTTACAAACTGATGCTATCTCTTGGCAACGCAGGTGAAGCTCTAGTGCTACCCACCAATCTTTTGCTACCGTAACATTCGAAATGCCTTTAAGAGCATTCTGTTCATATCCAATACATAGCGATAGATCTTCATTTATATGACGCGTTGGGCAACCCGATTGCGGTAATCGTCCCCCAATTTCTTTAACAACGATTTTTGAAGAATGATCTTCCACCTGAAGCTTATAAGCCACCGTCGCATTAGCAGGCAGTCGGACCTTAAATTCAAAAACAAACAACACCTTGCTAGGCACTGAAATATTAGACACACCATCCGGCGCATTAACCTGCAATTCTTGCAAACTATTTGAAAGTGCAAACAATGGGGCCGTGTTCAAATCAGAAAGCTCAGGAACCGGCATATGAGCGTGGGTCCTCTCCTGTACTCAATGCAAGCGCAGGTGCTGCAACTGCTGCTAAATGAAGCGCTGGATGCCCTACTTCTTGAATGACCATAGATAATTGCGGATAGTTGAGATATTGCTTCCGTCTGGCATCATCAAAAATATCTTGAATATGTTCGGGGGCGAGGCGATATGCCTCTTCACCAATCGCAGTTAAATCACCTTGATCAAGACTCTCCTGAAGCTTCTCTGCGTTCGTAACCGCTTGACTGGTTGCAACACGGACACTCATATCTCCACGAATGCCCAATCGTGTTACTGGCGTCGCTCCATATTCCAAGCCAATTGCCAAACCAAGATTATTGGCCTCAGGCTCCATTTTCTGAACAGTTTCAAACGATGAATGCATTGCAGCAGCACACAGCACCCCTGTTGTAACAGTTTCTTCCGCATCCACATTCTGAGCTGTGCCTTCAGATATAATACCTTGAACACAATCCCCAATTAGACGAACTTTTCGACCATTAAAATCTTTTTGAAGAACATCTGTAAGTTCAGCTCGAAGAACAAATAATGTCCGAGCTGCAACCCTCAACTGCTCAAGGTTACCCATACGCTGATCAACGTAATGCGTAAATCCATCAAGATCAGCAAAGATTGAAAGCATATCGAACTGTCTCAAGGGATATTTACGGCATCAAGTCGGGTTCGTTTCGATCCATTATATGCAGTTTCAACCAGCGTCTTTGGTCTGATACAAGGCTTGATCTGCGATCATGTCTAAGCTCCCTTTTATTAGGTTATTCATATCAATAAGGTGAACCTTTAGCGGTTTCTCAGCCTTTTATTAAAGCAGGCACTTGCATGAAAAGCTTTACCCAATTCCAAACAAGAATATTTCCAACATATTGCAACGATAAGCGTAATCTTTAATTCGGCACTGCCTAATAATTAACCTCTGGTAATATAGTGGCTAATTATTAGGCAGATATGCCAGTGCTTTACTTTACGCACAGGCGCTTCTTGCAATAATAGTGTGCTGTTTCAATGTATTAGCCATAACCGCAAGACTTGGCACGCATCTTGTAAATAAGTCCTTGTCGGCAAGTAGGCCTGACTTTTCTATTCGGCTTGACCTTTTGAGGAGACATCGTAATGAGCAGACTTCGTTATCCGAGTTTAATTTTGAAATCCATGACCCGACGTTCCATGCTTGGCTTAGGCGTTGCAGCCTTGGGCCTTTGCCTCCTGAACGTCCCCACAGCAAAAGCAGAAATTCTTGAGCTTGAAAAAGATGAGCTGAAGTTTGGTTTTATTAAATTGACCGACATGGCGCCTTTGGCCGTGGCTTACGAAAAAGGTTATTTTGAAGATGAAGGCCTTTACGTCACCATTGAACCGCAAGCCAACTGGAAAGTTTTGTTGGATCGTGTGATCTCTGGTGAGTTGGACGGCGCACATATGCTGGCCGGACAGCCTTTGGGCGCGACCATCGGGTATGGTACCAAGGCTCATATTGTTACTGCATTTTCCATGGATTTGAACGGCAACGCCATTACGGTTTCCAATGATGTCTGGAACCAAATGAAACCCCATTTGCCTATGCAAGCAGACGGAAAGCCTGTTCATCCCATCAAGGCGGATGCCTTAAAGCCGGTCATTGAAAAATATCGTGATGAAGGTAAGTCGTTCAATATGGGCATGGTGTTCCCCGTTTCTACACACAACTATGAACTTCGGTATTGGTTAGCCGCTGGTGGTATTAACCCTGGATTTTATTCCAAAACGGATATATCTGGGCAAATTCAAGCCGATGCGTTTTTATCGGTAACGCCTCCGCCACAGATGCCCGCGACCATGGAAGCCGGAACCATTTCTGGATATTGCGTGGGTGAACCTTGGAACCAACAAGCGGTGTTCAAAGGCATCGGCGTTCCGGTCATTACAGATTACGAAATTTGGAAAAACAATCCTGAAAAAGTATTTGGCGTGAACAGTGACTGGGCCAAGAAAAACCCCAACACGCACTTGGCTGTTATCAAAGCTTTGATCCGGGCCGCCCAGTGGTTGGACGAAAATAACAACGCCAACCGTACCGAAGCTGTTGAAATTTTGTCTCGTTCTGAATACGTGGGTGCTGATGCTGATGTGATCGCAAACTCGATGACGGGAACGTTTGAATACGAAAAAGGGGACAAGCGTGAAGTTCCTGATTTTAACGTGTTCTTCCGTCACTTTGCGACCTACCCCTATCAATCTGATGCGGTTTGGTATTTATCCCAAATGCGCCGTTGGGGCCAAATCGCTGAGCCTAAATCGGATGCTTGGTACAAAGAAATTGCAGCCAAAGTTTATCGTCCTGACGTCTATTTACAAGCTGCTCAAATGTTGGTGGACGAAGGCAAATCCAAGAAAGAAGACTTCCCTTGGACGAGCAACGGTTATCGGGCTCCGGTATCAGATTTTATTGATGGCGTGACCTATGACGGTACCAAGCCTAACGCCTATCTGGAAAGTTTCCCCATCGGCCTAAAGGGCACCCAAATTGTAGAGGGTAACGAAATTCTGGCGAAATAGAGGCCATCGGCGGAGAGGGGTTGACGCTCCTCTCTTCCTCATAAACGCACGTAAAGGAATGTTTAAATGACTACCGAGACCACAATCGAAGATACAGCCGAAGCTCTTAAAGACAAGCGCATTGAACGCATGCACACGCGCATCAATAAGATATCGAAATATCTAGACGTTGCTGGATTGGCCTGGGTTACGCCGATTTTGAAAATGATCGTTGGCGAAGACCCTCAAACCCAAAGCAAAGAACTTTTTCGCCTGTTGGGTATGCCGCTTCTTGCCATTGGTTTGTTCTTGTTCCTTTGGGCGAGTACGGCACCGATGGTCAAAACGTCTCTTGGTAATATTCCGGGTCCTTCGCAAGTGTGGGAACAAACGCTCAACCTGTATGACGACCATGTTCGTGAACGTAACAAAGAGGTTGCGTTTTATGAACGCCAAGACGTACGCAACGCTGCAAAATTAGCAAAAAACCCAGATGCCAAAATCAAAGTGCGTCAATATACGGGCAAGCCCACCTATTTTGATCAAATTGTCACCAGCCTTAAAACAGTCTTCATGGGCTTTTTGGTGGGAACCTTAATAGCCGTTCCCTTAGGCGTTTTTTGTGGATTATCACCATCGGTGAACGCCGCCCTTAATCCGCTTATTCAAATTTTCAAACCCGTCTCTCCACTCGCATGGTTGCCGCTTGTGACCATGGTGGTGAGTGCTCTTTATGTTTCGGATGACCCCATGTTTGAAAAAGCATTTGTGACATCCGCCATCACCGTGACGTTGTGTTCGCTTTGGCCGACCCTGATCAACACCGCCGTGGGTGTGGCGTCGATTGATAAAGACCTGATGAACGTTGGTCGTGTCTTGCGCCTAAAATGGGATACCACATTGACCAAGCTGATCTTACCCAGCTCACTGCCTTACATCTTTACGGGCATGCGTTTGTCGTTGGGCGTGGGCTGGATGGTTTTGATCGCCGCTGAAATGCTGGCGCAAAATCCCGGCCTTGGAAAATTCGTTTGGGATGAATTTCAAAATGGTTCATCACAATCGCTAGCTAAGATTATGGTCGCGGTGTTCACCATCGGCATCATTGGATTTGCCCTTGATCGTGTGATGTCGGCCCTGCAAACCCTATTCACGTACGGCGACGTGCGCTGAGTTTGAAAGAGGAAATGATTATGTCCCCCATCTTAGAACTCAAGGCCGTCACAAAATCGTATGGTACAGGTGCCGCCAAAACAGAAGTCCTTGGCGGTATCGACCTTGCCATTGAAGACGGTGAATTTGTAGCCATTGTTGGTTTTTCAGGTTCAGGTAAAACCACATTGATTAATTTGATCGCTGGCCTCGACATGCCAGACAATGGTGAAGTGCTTTTAAAAGGCAAGCCTGTGACAGGACCGGGACCGGAACGCGGTTTGGTATTTCAAAGCTATTCTCTGATGCCGTGGTTGACCGTTTTGGGCAATATAAAATTGGCTGTTGAAAGCGTTCATCCTGATTTTTCAAAAGCGGAATGTTTGAAAAAAACGCAATATTACATCGATATGGTCGGCTTAGGTCACGCAGCGGACCGTCACCCCACCGAACTGTCCGGTGGCATGCGTCAACGGGTATCTGTGGCCCGAGCTTTGGCAATGAATCCAGATATATTGTTGTTAGACGAGCCCCTATCGGCATTGGATGCGCTGACCCGTGCAAAACTGCAAGACGAGATCGAACACATTTGGTCTCAGGACAAAAAGACCGTAATCCTGATCACCAACGATGTGGACGAAGCGATCTTGTTGGCCGACCGCATTATTCCTTTGAATCCGGGACCCAATGCAACCCTTGGCCCAGACTTTAAAGTCGACATGCCGCGTCCGCGCGATCGCACCGCCATGAACGCTAATGCGAACTTTAAAAAGTTACGGGCCGACGTTACAAAATATTTAATGGATGTGGGCAAGGCCGCTCAGCCTCAATCTGGCGCAGAAGGTACCTTGCCCAACGTTACACCCGTCTTCCCTGATCAAAAAACACCCAAAGCCCTTGTCGAGGCTTCACGTAGCCACACGAATGATCGCTATCTTGAATTCTTTAACCTGAAAAAAGTGTATCCCACGCCCAAGGGGCCTCTGACGGTTGTTGATGGGTTCGAGACGATTTTGAAAAAAGGTGAATTCATTTCCCTGATCGGTCATTCGGGATGTGGCAAGTCCACGGTCCTTTCCATGGCTGCGGGTTTGAATTCGATCAGTGATGGCGGCATCGTTTTAGATGGTCATGAGGTCACGGGTGCAAACCCAGAGCGCGCGGTCGTGTTTCAGGCCCCCAATTTGTATACATGGCTGACGGCGAAAGAAAACGTGATGCTTGGTGTTGATCGTGTCTATCCCCACGCGACCAAAGCTGAACGTCAAGATATCGTTGAATACTACCTCGCCCGTGTTGGCCTTAGGGATGCCATGAATAAGCCCACGATTGACATGTCCAACGGCATGAAACAACGGGTTGGTATTGCCCGCGCTTTTGCATTGTCTCCAAAACTTCTTCTTTTAGACGAACCCTTCGGCATGCTCGACAGCTTGACCCGTTGGGAACTTCAAGAAGTCCTTATGGAAGTTTGGGACCGCACTCAAGTGACCACCGTATGCGTGACGCATGACGTTGATGAAGCCATTTTGTTGGCAGACCGCGTGGTGATGATGACAAATGGGCCACATGCCCGCATCGGCAAAATCATGGATGTAGATCTTCCGCGTCCGCGTTCTCGCAAAGCTCTTTTGGAACATCCCCGGTATTACGAACTCAGGGAACAACTCCTTGGTTTTTTGGAAGAGTACGAACACGGACACAAGGGTAAAAGCGAAAAGGCTGTGGCATGAAACTGCACTTGATCGTCGAGGGCTCAAGCAATGGCTAAATCCGTTCACACAACTTGTCCTTATTGCGGTGTCGGCTGTGGCATCATAGCGACACCAGACGATGATGGCACCTACACCATCAAAGGGGACCCCAATCATCCCGCCAATTTTGGACGCCTGTGTTCAAAGGGATCGGCTTTGGGTCAAACATTGTCTGATGATGGGCGGCTCATGCACCCCGTCATTGATGGCGAAGTAGCTGAATGGGATACGGCGTTAAATTTGGTCGCTGATACATTCAAATCAACAATTGAAAAACATGGCCCCGATGCGGTCGCCTTTTACGTCTCTGGTCAGTTGATGACCGAAGCCTATTACGTTGCGAACAAGTTGATGAAAGGCTTTATGGGGTCCAGCAACATCGACACCAATTCACGTTTGTGTATGGCATCTACGGTCGCGGGTCATAAGCGTGCCTTTGGTTCGGACACGGTACCCGGCAATTATGAAGACCTAGAACTGGCTGACTTGGTGGTTCTCGTTGGATCAAATTTAGCATGGTGCCATCCCGTTTTGTATCAGCGTCTTGTTCAAGCTAAAAAAGAACGTGGCCTTAAAATCGTCGTGATAGATCCACGCAAAACCGCAACGTGTGATGGTGCTGACCTTCACCTTGCCCTCAAGCCCGGCAGCGATGTGAAATTGTTCAATGGTCTATTTGCCTATCTACATTCATCTGGCACCATCAATCATGATTTTGTGGATGCCCATACCAGCGACCAAGAGACCGCATTAAAAGCAGCTCTTTCGGATGCTTCTGATTTACATGTCGTTGCAAAAGCTTGTGGGCTTTCCGTTAAAGACCTTGTGATCTTTTATGACTGGTTCAAACAATTCGATAAAACCGTGACTGTTTTCAGTCAGGGCGTCAATCAATCGAACCAAGGCACAGATAAAGTTAATGCCATCTTAAACACGCACCTTCTGACGGGACGCATTGGAAAGCCCGGATCGGGGCCGTTTTCCGTGACGGGTCAACCCAACGCCATGGGCGGACGCGAAGTCGGCGGTTTGGCAAATACCTTAGCCGCTCATATGGATTTCAATCCAGTTTCTGTCGATCGGGTTGCCCGGTTTTGGAGAGCCCCAAACATTTCAAAAACACCGGGCCTTAAAGCCGTCGATATGTTTAAGGCGATTGGCGAGGGTAAAATCAAAGCGATTTGGATTATGGCGACAAACCCGGCGGTCAGCATGCCGGATGCTGGGGCCGTCCGAAAAGCCTTGCAGGCCTGTCCTTTTGTTGTGGTGTCGGACTGTGTTGGCCATACCGATACAACAAAGTACGCAGACGTTCTGTTGCCCAGCACCACATGGGGGGAACGGGACGGCACCGTTACAAATTCAGAACGGTGCATTTCGCGCCAGAGGCCCTTTAAGTCAGCGCCGGGAGACGTCCGTGAAGATTGGTCAATCATTTGCGACGTCGCAAAACGAATGGGCTTCGGTGAAGCCTTCACTTTCAAAAATCCCGCCGAAATTTTTGTCGAACATGCAGCCCTAAGCCATTTYGAAAATAGCGGTAGCCGAGATTTCAACCTAGGCGGCCTCATGAACATTGATTGTGCGGGATACGATACACTTCCTCCCATTCAATGGCCGGTTCGTGTTGGTCATGAGCATGGTCAGGAACGTTTATTTGCCGATGGTGATTTTTTCACACCTTCACAAAAGGGGCGTTTCCTTGCGGTTCAACATCGACCCTCCCTGCATGTTAAAAATGCTCAATTCCCGCTCTCTTTAAATACAGGTCGATCGCGTGATCATTGGCACACGATGACGCGTACAGGTTTGGCAGCGCGTTTGTCTGGGCACAGATCAGAACCGTATTTAGACATTCATCCTACAGATGCCGAACGTTTTGAACTCAAAGATGCTGGGCTTGTATGGGTGCAAAGTAGCCTTGGGAAAGTGTTGTTGCGTGTGCGCGTGACACCAGACCAATCTATCGGCACCGTCTTTGCCCCGATCCATTGGAACGATGGTTTTAGTGCTTTGGCTGTTGTTAGCCGCTTAATCGCTCCTGTAACAGATGCCTTGTCGGGTCAGCCGTGCTTTAAAAACACACCTGTTCGCGTGATACCTTACGAACCAAAGTGGCAAGCCTTAATGATCACCAGAGATCCCGTGCAAAATCCTCAGGCTACGTACTGGACATCCATGGCTGGGACAAATTGTTCCGTGATGGCTTTAGCCGGAGATGGCGACATGTCCGACATATCCGATTGGTCCTCATGGGCGATGGATGCGGTTCAGGGAAATGACCTAGAATGGTTAAGCTATGTGGATGCTGCCAAAGGTCAGCACCGCTATGCCGCCATAAAAGACAATCGGCTGATGGCAACGATCTTTATGTCTCCGCGTGACAATTTACCTTCATTGGATTGGCTGCAATCACAATTCACCATGGATGAACTGGATCAAAAAAATCGTGCAGGCTTGCTTTCAGGACGCGCATCAAGGGGTGGCTTTGACCCCGGGCCAATTGTCTGTTCATGTTTCAGCATTGGCGTGAATGCTCTGCGCCGTGCCATAACCCAAAATCAAGCCAACAGCGTTGAAGCTATTGGTGAACTGTTAAATGCAGGCACAAACTGTGGGTCTTGCCGCCCAGAGATTCAGGTCATTTTGGATCAATACAATGTGGCCGAAATTAAATCATAACTGCTTTACTAAATTGCCTAAATGGAGAGCCCTCTATGTCCGGTTTTTGTACGCTTCTGTACGCTTCTGTACGCTTCTGTACGCTAAGCAGATATAATCTTGGATGAGCGTTTATGTCCGGTTACCTTGCTCCCACTTGTAGAGGCTGGAAGTTACAGGCTTACGCAACGTCGAACAGGATGTGAGAGCATGCCCTACAAAGAAGTGACCATCAAACATTTTTGAGTTCATTCAATAAACAACAGCCTGCAACAAATGGCAATGGTTGGCAGAGCAAAATACAAGAGGTGCTCGATTGCGTGCCCCCAACTTATGGGGATAGCCACCATCTGCCAAGCCCAGCATGAGGAAGGTTTCATGATGCTTCTCCGAATGCGGTTTATCTGGGTTCTAACCCTCCGGCTTGCACAATAAATTTGACGATGGCATCGACACCATCGTTTTTTTCTACGTTGGCAAATACGAACGGTCGTTCGCCACGCATCCTTTTTGAATCTTGATCCATGATGTCTAGGTTGGCACCGACCATTGGGGCCAGTTCAATTTTATTGATCACCAACAGATCGGAACGGGTAATGCCCGGCCCACCTTTGCGGGGAATTTTTTCACCCGCACAGACATCAATGACATAGATGGTAATATCGGCCAGTTCAGGGGAAAACGTGGCGGACAAATTATCGCCACCCGATTCAATGAAGATGATGTCTAGGTTGGGGAATTTTACCGTCATATCGCACACAGCCGCTAAGTTCATAGATGCGTCTTCGCGGATCGCAGTGTGGGGACAACCGCCTGTTTCCACGCCTGCAATGCGCTCGGCGTCTAAGGCCCCTGAGCGGGTCAAAAACTCGGCATCTTCACGGGTATAGATGTCATTGGTGATGGCGGCAATGTCGTACACATCACGYAATTTTATGCACAGGGTTTTCAGCAACGCCGWTTTTCCCGACCCAACGGGACCACCGATGCCGATACGCAGAGGATTGCTGGTCATGATCTAAATAGCCTTGAATATTGGGTTTCATGTTTCATGGACATTAAGTCCACACCGAAAGCTGCCGATCCCATATCATTGGGATCGCGTTCTAAAGCATCCACCAACGCCCGTTCAATGACGGGTTCAATGGCGGCAATGATCCGTTGCCCGTCCGTTTGTCCCAACGGCACCAAGCGCACAACAGCGCTGGCAATGTTGGCGGTGAAGGCGTGCAGATAAGCACCAAGGGCGGCTTGAAGTCCCACGCCCGCAAATGCCGCCGCCGCCGCCACGGCAATTGAATATGACGGTTGTATGTTCTGTTCCGTTAAAGCCAAGGCGAAGGTTTTGAGCCTTTCGTCCGGCCACACCATCAGCACGGTATCTAAAAACGCCTGACCCTGTGCTCTAGATTCTAGTCCCAACTCTGCCGTTCCTTTCAACGCATTCGCCATGTTTGCGGCTTTCAGAAAATTGACGATGTTGTTTTCATCTGCCGCCAAATACGCGGCGACAAACAAATCGGCATCCACACGGCCCGAACCAAATTCCAAGACAAAAGCAATCCACGACAGGGCCGATTTTCGGTCTAACAGTTGCCCGCTTTCCACCGCAAATTCTGAACCATGGGAATAGGCGTAGGCCCCAACGGGGAAAGACGGTGACAGCCAAGTCATCAAGCGTAAAAGGCCGCTATCCGTGATGGGAATGGGCGTGGCCATGGCGTGCGTCTCCTTGGGATTGAGCATCATAAGCACCGGATTCAGGAACGAACTTAGATTGCAAACGTGTCGTCACAGCCCCCAAACCTTCTAACATGTGCGCCAAAACATGGTCATACAAGATACGCAGTTGCCCGTTTGGCAAGACTTCGACCGGAGTATGACGGTTACCAATATGCCAAGCCAAACGCGCGGTGTGTTGCGTATCCGTTCCAGCTATATTAAGCACATCTTCCACTGCCGCTCGTACCATCAACACGGCGCCACCTTCTAAGGCCAAGCCATCGCCGTCTTCAAACCGGGTGGCATGAGGCAAATCCAAAAGAAAGGCCTCCCCCACATCATCGTGCAGACACACCCGGCGGCGAAATCGATCTTCAAAGCTGAGCGTCACCGTACCGTTGGCCTCAGCGGGCACCCAATCGGACTTGGCAATCACACGAATAGCACGACGCATGGCTGGCTCCTTAAAACAAAAAGTATCGTTGTGCCATCGGCAGAACGTCAGCGGGCTCACAGGTTAGAAGTTCGCCATCTGCGCGAACCTCATACGTTTCAGCATCGACTTCGATAGACGGCGTATAGCTGTTGTGGACCATGTCGGATTTTTTAACCGTGCGACAGCCTTCAACGGCGATCATTTCTTTTTGCGTGCCATACTGTTTTGCAATGTCATTTTCGATGGACGCTTGGCTGACGAAGGTCACCGATGTTTGGGTCAATGCCCGGCCCAAGGCCCCGAACATTTTTCGGTAATGCACGGGTTGTGGTGTCGGGATGGAGCCGTTGGGATCACCCATAGCTGCAGCAACGATCATGCCGCTTTTCACCACCATATCCGGTTTAACGCCAAAGAATGCGGGGTTCCACAAAACCAAATCTGCCAACTTTCCGGGTTCTATTGACCCCACGTGTTTGGCAATGCCGTGGGTGAGGGCCGGATTGATGGTGTACTTGGCGATGTAACGTTTAACGCGGAAATTGTCGTTATCGCCCGTTTCTTGCGGCAACCGTCCGCGTTGCCGTTTCATTTTATCGGCGGTCTGCCACGTTCGAATGAGTACTTCGCCCACCCGACCCATGGCTTGGCTGTCGGATGCGATCATCGAAAATGCACCCAAATCATGCAAGATGTCTTCGGCGGCAATGGTTTCTTTGCGGATGCGACTTTCGGCAAAGGCGACATCTTCGGGAATGCGAGTGTCCAGATGATGACAAACCATCAACATGTCTAAATGTTCATCGATGGTGTTGACGGTATAAGGGCGCGTTGGGTTGGTCGAAGATGGCAATACGTTTTGTTCGCCGCACACCTTGATGATATCGGGCGCGTGACCGCCACCGGCACCTTCGGTATGGAAAGCATGAATGGTCCGGCCTTTAAATGCGGCGATGGTATTTTCGACAAAGCCAGACTCGTTAAGAGTATCTGTATGTATCGCCACGCCAATGTCAGTATCTTCAGCAACGCTCAAGCAGGTGTCAATCGCACTGGGCGTAGTTCCCCAATCTTCGTGGAGTTTCAAGCCACACGCCCCAGCACGCACTTGTTCCATCAGGGCATCGGGACGCGATGCGTTACCCTTCCCAAAAAAGGCTAAGTTCATTGGCAAACCGTCAGCGGCTTGGATCATCCGTTCCATGTGCCAAGGGCCGGGCGTACAGGTGGTGGCGTTGGTGCCTTCGGCGGGGCCGGTGCCGCCGCCCATCATGGTGGTGATCCCGGAATGCAAAGCCTCATCGACTTGTTGCGGACATATCCAATGAATGTGTGCATCAATGCCGCCCGCCGTCACGATGCGGCCTTCGCCAGCAATGACTTCGGTGCCGGGACCGACGATAATATCGACGTCGGGTTGGGTATCGGGATTGCCGCCCTTGCCAATGCCGACGATGCGGCCGCCGCGAATGCCAATGTCGGCTTTGACGATCCCCCAATGGTCGATGATCAGCGCATTGGTGATGACGGTATCGACAGCCCCTTGAGCGCGCGAACGTTGGGCTTGCCCCATGCCGTCGCGAATGACTTTGCCGCCGCCGAATTTGATTTCTTCGCCGTACGTGGTGCGGTCCTCTTCGACTTCGACAAACAACTCGGTATCGGCCAATCTAACTTTGTCACCGACGGTGGGGCCGAACATGGCGGCATAAGATGATCTGTCGATTTTAAAAGACATGTTTAAAGCTCCAATTTTCCATCCACGAGGGCGTTAAAACCGATGACAATCCGGTCACCCGCAAAAGCCACCAAATCAACATTGCGCGTTTGACCCGGTTCGAACCGAACCGCCGTACCAGCGGGGATATCAAGACGAAAGCCTTTGGTTTGTTCACGCTCAAACGAGAGCGCTACGTTTGCTTCATAAAAGTGATAATGACTGCCGACCTGAATAGGGCGATCACCTGTATTGGCAACCAAAAGCGACAATGTTTCGCGGCCTTCATTTAAAACGATGTCGGCGGTGGCTAAAATGAATTCTCCGGGGATCATGGTTTGGATTCCTTTTAGCGAATGGGTTGGTGGACGGTGACCAGCTTGGTACCATCGGGAAAGGTTGCTTCGACTTGAATGTCATGGATCATCTCGGCAATGCCATCCATGACCTGGTCGCGGCTGAGCACCCGGCCACCCGCTTGCATCATTTCAGCGACGGTCCTGCCATCGCGAGCCCCTTCGACCACAAAATCGGTGATCAATGCAATGGCTTCGGGGTGGTTAAGCTTAACACCACGGGCCAAGCGTTTTCGGGCCACCTCGGCCGCCATAGCGACCAACAATTTGTCTTTTTCCCGAGGGGTTAGTTTCATGGACGTATTCCTTATTACATATGCCAAAGTCGAGGCATGACTTGAGGGAGGCCTTTAAGTTCATGACGCAGCGCCGACCAGTAAGTGGCGAACGCATGGCGCAAAAGTTGCGCATCGAAAGCCAACCACCGCGTCACCAAAATTCCATTGGTGATGGTCACCGCACATTTCACATCGCGCGGGGCCGCCTCTAAAACGGTGCGCACAAAATCCAAATGTTTTTCCGCTTCATCACAGATCAAGAGGCTGGTGGCCGCTGCTCTTGCCCCGTCAAATCCGGCAGGATGGTTCAGTTGAGCTTTTAAATCACCGGACATATGCAAGGCATCCATCCAGACAAGCTTTCCCGATTTTCGGACGTTCCACACATCGCGGATCAAACCCGTATTTACGGTTTCCCCCATGGCGGTGCGGCCAAAGACCAGAAATTCTGCCCCCAAAAATGTGCCGCCAGAGGCAACGTTGACCGAGGTGCGACGGCGCAGGCGGGCTTGATCAAACAAAATGGTTTCTTGGGGTAACCATTCCAGCCAAGCCTCTTTGCCAACTTCTAATCGGGCTTGAAAAATTGTATCTGGGCCTTTTGAGCGATAAACTTTTTCGGCGGCTTGGCCGATGAATTGAACGGCGGCATTGGCGTCAACCGACAGCTCTACATCTAATCGGTCCCCGCCCACCAGACCGCCAGATGTGGTGACCAAAGCCGCCGACATCACGTCCCTGGTCACCGGGATCGGAAACAATACGCGCAGTGGCGAGGTCTGATACAAATCTTTCAGCCGGGTTGCCCCGTCACTGTGGACAAACGATAACTGGGCGCATCCCTGCATGCCTTCACAGACGGTTTGGGTGCAGGGTGGCACCTCGGCCTTAGACGGTGAGGTGACGACGGACATCATCTTCCACCATTTCAGCCTTAGTTCCTGCAAGAACCACTTCACCCCGGTCCATGACACAAAAGGCATCAGCCAAGTCACGGGCGAATTCAAAATATTGCTCAACCAACAACACCGCCATATCCCCGCGCGATGCCAGCAATCGGATGACCCGTTCAATGTCTTTAATAATCGAAGGCTGGATGCCTTCGGTTGGTTCGTCCAACACCAAAAGACGAGGACGTGTCACTAAAGCCCTAGCAATCGCAAGCTGTTGTTGTTGACCACCGGACAGATCACCCCCTCGGCGATGCAACATATCTTTTAGGACAGGAAACAGTTCAAAAATTTCATCCGGCACATGACGTAACGATCTGGGCAAAGGGGCAAATCCGGTGCGCAAGTTTTCTTCAACACTCATCAACGGAAATATTTCACGGCCCTGAGGGACGTACGCAATCCCACGGCGTGCACGTTCGTGGGGTTTGAGTTTTGTGATGTCGTGGCCTTCCCACAAAATAGTTCCGCCACTGGTTGCTTGTTGGCCAACAACGGCGCGTAACAACGAAGTCTTACCGACTCCGTTTCTGCCCATGACGCAGGTAACTTCGCCAATTTGAGCCTTAAGGTCCACACCGCGCAACGCTTGTGAAGCCCCATAGTGAAGATCGAGTCCTTGAATATCCAACATTTCTAGCGTCCCAAATACACTTCAATAACTTGTTCATTCGCCTGAACTTTTTCCAAGCTACCTTCCGCCAAGACCGAGCCTTCGTGCAAGACGTTCACGCGACAATCCAACGCCTTGATAAATTCCATATCATGCTCAACCACGACAACAGAGCGTGTCTTGGCAATGTCTTTCAATAAGCGAGCTGTGTTTTCTGTTTCTTCATCGGTCATGCCAGCAGCCGGTTCATCGACCAACAACAAGTCAGGCTCTTGCATCAACAACATGCCAATTTCTAACCATTGCTTTTGCCCGTGCGACAAGTCTCCGGCGATCCGACCTTGGTGTTCAGATAAAGATGTCGAAATCAAAGTTTCATTGATCCGGTCCATCTGTTCACTTTGTAATTTAAAGAAAAGGCTTTCATGAGGGCGGCGATTTCCAGCGAGGGCTAATTCCAAATTATCGAACACCGTTTGGTTTTCAAACACGGTGGGTTTTTGGAACTTGCGCCCAATGCCTAAATTCGCGATGGCGGCTTCGTCCAATTGGGTTAAATCAACATCGCCGTTAAAAATAACCTGTCCGGAATCGGGTCGGGTCTTGCCCGTAATGACATCCATCATGGTCGTTTTGCCCGCACCATTTGGGCCAATGATTGCGCGCAGTTCACCTTCGTTGACATACAGACTCAGATTATTCAAAGCCTTAAATCCATCGAAGCTGACCGACACACCATCTAAATAAAGAATGCTATTGACTGCCTGAGAAGCGTTCATCGGCCATCACCTCCTTCTACGTAGTCATAGGGTCTTAAAAACTTCGCCAGTTTCAAACGATTGCGTTCAAAGGCATCAATGATGCTTTTGGTCCCAACAATGCCTTTGGGCAGAAATAACGTCGCCGTAATGAACAGACCACCCAACATGAACAACCAAGCTTCGGGGAAGGCACCTGTAAAATAAGTCTTTCCATAATTAACGGCGATGGCACCAATGATCGGGCCGATCAACGTGCCGCGACCGCCCAAAGCGACCCAAATGACAATTTCGATTGAATTGGCTGGGGCAAATTCGGATGGATTGATAATGCCCACTTGGGGAACATATAATGCCCCCGCAACACCCGCCAATATGGCCGAAACCGTGAAGACAAACAGTTTGAAGTATTCGACCCTGTAGCCTAAAAATCGTGCCCGGCTTTCAGAATCTCGAATGGCGACGAGGACGCGCCCCAATCTTGAATCAACGATCATCCGGCAAATCAAATACCCACCAACGACGGCAACAGACGATAGGAAAAATAAAGATGCACGCATGCCATCGGTTTGCAGGCTGAAACCCAAAATATCTTTAAAGTCGGTCAACCCATTGTTGCCGCCAAAGCCCATATCGTTTCTAAAAAAGGCCAACAATAAAGCGTATGTCATCGCTTGGGTGATGATCGATAAATACACACCTGTCACACGGGACCGAAAGGCAAACCAGCCAAAGATAAAGGCTAATAATCCTGGTACGACAATCGCCATTAAAACGGCAAAGCCAAAGTTGTCAAAACCATACCAATACCAAGGCAATTCTTGCCAATTGAGAAACACCATAAAGTCAGGAAGCTCTGGGTTTCCATAAACACCACGATCGCCAATTTGGCGCATCATGTGCATCCCAATTGCATACCCGCCCAGCGCAAAGAATGCACCGTGACCTAAACTTAAAATCCCGCAATACCCCCACACCAAATCGACGCTGAGCGCCAACAATGCATACGTCATGTACTTGCCAAACAACGCCACAAGGTAACTTGGCACATGTAAGGGAGAGCTTTCTGGAACCCATAAATTCAAGATGGGGATCAGAAAGGCAGACACAATGATGATGCCAAGAACGCTTTTTGCAACGCGGTCATCTAAAATACGCATGATCATTGGTTTTCGAGAAAGAGTTCCAATGGACATTTTAATTATCCACAGCTCGACCTTTAAGGGCGAAGAGACCCCGAGGTCGTTTTTGAATAAAGAGAATAATGCCGACCAAGATCAGAATTTTTGCCAACACGGCCCCCGCATAAGGTTCCATAAATTTGTTTAAAATCCCCAATGAGAAGGCTCCGACCAATGTACCCCATAAATTTCCAACACCACCAAACACAACGACCATAAAACTATCAATGATGTAAGCTTGGCCTAAGTTCGGCGATACGTTATCAATTTGACTCAAAGCGACACCCGCGATACCAGCGACACCCGACCCAAGACCAAATGTCAGAGCATCAACCCAACCGGATCGAATGCCCATGCTGGAGGCCATCGCGCGGTTTTGCGTAACGGCGCGCATTTGCAAACCAAACATGGTTTTGCGGGCAATCAAGGCTAACATCACCAAAACGCCTAAAGAAAAAACAATGATCCAGATGCGGTTATATGTGAGGACTAACCCCGTTGATGTTTCAATGGCACCTGACATCCAACTGGGGTTGCCGACTTCTTGGTTCGTGGGGCCAAAGATGGATCGTATCATTTGCTGCAAGACCAAACTGACGCCCCAAGTTGCTAAAAGTGTTTCCAAAGGCCGTCCATACAAAAAGCGAATGACGCCGCGTTCGATCACGATGCCTACGGCCCCCGCCACCAAGAACGCTGCGGGAACGGCTATTGCTAAAGACCAGTCAAAGGCATCCGGAAAATGAGTGCGGATCACGTCTTGAACCACAAAGGTTGTGTACGCCCCCAACATCACCATTTCACCGTGGGCCATATTGATAACCCCCATCACGCCAAACGTAATGGCAAGACCAACGGCCGCAAGAAGAAGAACTGAACCCAGCGATACGCCTTGAAATAAGTTGCCCAACAGTGCCCATTTGGCAAGTTGGCTTTCGACAGATTTGTGGGCGTCTTTCGCAGCCTTAAAAACGGCGGGATCTTTTTCAATCGGTTGTCCCGCATCATCTAAAAATGCGAGCTTCCCTAATAGGGATGACACATCAGGATCGGTAAATGTTTCTAAAGTTTTGACGGCGCTTAAGCGGGCGGCACGATCTGTGCTGTGGACCAAAACAATGGCGGCATGCGCGCGTGTGAGCCTTACTTTGATATCTGCATCTTCTTCGCGGGCTAAAGCGCGTTCCAGCAGAGTTAGCATGGCAGGATCATTGGCGGTGAAGACTTTGTTTGCCGCACTTAAACGCAAGTCCGGGTCTTTGCTCATCAAAGTTAAACCACCGAGCAACCCCTTAAGCTTGCCGCGTAGTTTGTTATTGATGCGAATTTTCTTAATATCCGACTTAGCGACTTCACCAACTTCTTTGCTGTTCACTGGTGATGTGAGGGCATACACGCCCCCCATTTTATGCGCAATGAAGACGCGACCATCTGATTTTTTATAAACAAGTTTACCCGCCAACAAGGCATCAAGAACGGCAACAGATCGTTCATCAGAAAGGGAGGCTAAAGCGTCAATGGCACGGCCTTTATCAGAATAACTTTTAGCATTCAGCGCTTGAACACCATCCGTAAATACATCGGCGTAGGCTGGTGCTGAAAATACAGCAACAAGTACCGTCGCGATCAAGGTTAAACAGATTTTAATATCGTTTCGAAACATTTAGGCCCCGCATAACGGTTTGAATAATTTAAAAAATAAATAAAAAACCGGGGTGGATCTGGGAGGGATCAGCCCCACCCCGGCTCGTTTTAGCTATTTTGAAGAAACCACGTTTTATTCAGCGGCATACTTTGCCACTTCGCAGTTACCGCAGGCCCATGGGAAGGTCCAATCGGATTTTAGTTTTGCGCTTTCTGGAATGAAATCAGACCAAGCATCACCTTTAACAACGCCGTCTGTTTTCCACACAACGTCGAATTGGCCGTCGTCTTGGATTTCACCAATCACAACAGGTTTTGATAAGTGATGATTGGTGTTCATAACAGCAACACCGCCGGTCAAGTTTTTGACTTTTTGCCCGTACATGGCCTGACGCACCGCATCAACGTCCGTGGTACCAGCCTGTTCAACAGCCTGAACCCACATTTTGAAACCAAGGTAAGTAGCTTCCATAGGGTCGTTGGTGACGCGCTTGTCGTCTTTGATGAATTTTTTCCATGTGTTGATGAACTTTGTGTTTTCAGGCGTTTCAATGCTCATGAAATAATTCCACGCAGCCAAATGACCAACCAACGGAGCCGTATCTAAGCCAGCGAGTTCTTCTTCACCAACGGAGAAAGCCACCACAGGGATGTCTTCGGCTTTGATGCCTTGGTTGGCGAGTTCTTTGTAGAACGGTACGTTTGCATCGCCATTAATGGTGGACACAACAGCGGTCTTTTTCCCTTTGGACGCAAATTTCTTCACGTCTGAAACAATAGTTTGCCAATCTGAATGTCCGAATGGTGTGTAGTTTTCCATGATGTTGGCATCGGAAATACCTTTGCCGTTTAAGTAAGAACGAAGCACTTTGTTGGTTGTGCGCGGATAAACATAGTCCGTTCCCAACAACACAAAGCGTTCGGCTTTGCCACCATCTTCGCTCAACAAATAATCAACAGCGGGGATCGCTTGTTGGTTCGGCGCCGCACCCGTGTAGAACACGTTGCGTGAGCTTTCTTCACCTTCGTATTGAACCGGATAGAACAGCATGCCGTTCAATTCTTCAATGACCGGCAAAACCGATTTACGAGACACAGACGTCCAGCACCCGAAGATGACGTCTACATTGTTTTTAGAAATCAATTCACGGGTTTTTTCTGCAAATAAAGGCCAGTTCGATGCTGGATCCACGACCACGGCTTCGAGTTTTTTGCCCAAAAGCCCACCTTTTTTGTTTTGTTCTTCGATCATCATCAACACTGTGTCTTTCAGTGTTGTTTCAGAAATGGCCATTGTCCCAGACAGGGAATGCAAAACACCGATTTTGATGGTGTCGGCCGCATGCGCCATTCCTGATAATGCCGTTGATGTCGCAAGCACGCCTGCGCCAATAAGATTACGAATAGAATGTTTCATTATAATAACTCTCCATATAGGGATTGTTGTTGCACCGAAGTTTGCTTTGCAAAAGGTGTGCCAAATCCATAAAGAGTTGGAGTTAAAAATAAAATTGTTAAATATCAGATGATTAAGCTATTATTTAACCGTTCTATAAAGTGTATAGACTTCAAATACGGGCTTGTTGTGCGTATATTTTAAGCAGTAACATTAACTTGATTAATTTTTAGGCGCAAGCAACTGTTGCCGCGTTTCCTTGACTTACCGACTAAAGCCCGCAAGAACTGTAGATGGTGAGCTTCGGCTCTCCACCGGGGTTGTTGTTGCACCACATCACAATCCCGGCCCCCGGGCGCGAGAGATCGCGTTCGGGGTTTTCAATTGCATACTCTCATTAGGTTTAGGTTCGAATTTGGCTAGATGTCGACGATTCTAAGGGTTCCATTTTACATCTACTTTTAGACAGTAAGCGCCCCCTTCTCTCCTTCTACCTTCTACCTTCACATAAAGTGTGATATCTGATTTCAGAATCCATGTATGTGAATTGGCTTATTGATCGAAAGAACACCATAAGTAAGCAGACTTGGAAGTTTTACAAAGCGGCCTCAGTATTTACCCTAAGCACTCAATTTCAAGATTTAGGGATACAGGCGGCTGACCGCTTACGCTTAGAAACTCAATCCGGTGCCCTAAAATATGGAACCGGAACATCTGCACATAAATACAAATGTGTTCCGCCAAAAGCTCTCAAAGAGCTCTTGGTCTGGACCGGCGGTCAACGCTCAAAATATGGCAAGCCCCTAGTTCACTAGACACTTGCGACCTTCTCTAAATACCTTTTTTCGAACTCGATTGGGGACAGCCCATTGTT
>NVSZ01000041.1 GCA_002732845.1 Rhodospirillaceae bacterium | reverse complement strand
CGTGAATTGCAAGTTGGCGGTAACGAAGTCACCTTGGAAGGCATGGTCAAAGAAATGATGCGCCCGCTTTTAAGCGAATGGCTGGATCAAAACTTGCCCTACCTGATCGAACGTTTGGTCAAAAAAGAAATCGATCGCATGATCAACCGGGCAGAGCGCCTCGAATAGGGTTTTTGCCTCTTAAATTAAAAACGCCGCTCAGGGTTTCCGGGGCGGCGTTTTTGGTCTAAAAAGCAAGACTTATACAAACTTTCAGTGACGGACCAACACCCATGCCTTTGGATAAAAACTATACCCCGCAAGAAGTCGAACAACGCATTTATGCCCAGTGGGAAAGCTCAGACGCTTTTGCGTGTGGAAAATCCGAAAGTAAAGACGCCTATACCATCGTCATTCCCCCGCCAAATGTGACAGGCAACCTGCACATGGGCCATGCCTTGAACAATACGCTTCAAGACATCTTAATCCGTTATAACCGCATGCTGGGTAAAGATACGCTTTGGCAGCCGGGTACCGACCATGCGGGCATCGCCACGCAAATGGTGGTTGAACGGCAAATGCAAGCCGAAGGCATCACGCGCCATGATTTGGGTCGTGAAAAGTTCATTGAACGGGTTTGGGATTGGAAAGCCGAATCGGGCGGCAACATTACCCAACAATTGCGGCGTTTGGGGGCCTCTTGTGATTGGAGCCGCGAACGCTTCACCATGGATGACGGTTTGTCCAAAGCCGTGCAAAAGGTGTTTGTGCAACTGCACAAAGAAGGCCTGATTTATCGCGACAAGCGCTTGGTCAACTGGGACCCGTTGCTGCACACCGCAATTTCCGATCTGGAAGTCGAAAATAAAGAGCAAACGGGCAAGATGTGGTATTTTAAATACCCCGTAGAAGGCCAAGACGGAAAATTTGTCACCGTTGGCACCACGCGCCCCGAAACCATGCTGGGCGATAGCGGTGTGGCCGTTCATCCCGACGATGAACGCTATACCGATTTGGTTGGGCAGCAAATTCGTTTACCCCTGACCGATCGTTTGATTCCGATTGTCGCCGACGAATACGCCGATCCTGAAAAAGGCTCGGGCGCGGTGAAAATTACCCCCGCCCATGACTTCAATGATTTCGAAGTTGGCCGTCGCTGTAACTTGGAAATCATCAACGTATTGGATCACAACGCGTGCATGAACGAAAATACTCCGGAAAACTTCCACGGCCTTGATCGTTTCGAAGCCCGCGATGTGGTTGTGAAATTGATGGAAGGCTTAGGCCTTTTGGAAAAAATCGAAGAAAACCCCATGACGGTGCCTTATGGTGATCGTTCCGGCGTGGTGATTGAACCGTGGTTGTTGGATCAATGGTTTGTCGATGCCAAGGTTTTGGCCAAAGATGCCATCAAAGCGGTCGAAGACGGACGCACCACCTTTCATCCTAAGTCTTACGAAAATACCTATTTTGAATGGATGCGTAATATCCAACCGTGGTGTGTGTCCCGGCAAATTTGGTGGGGCCACCAAATTCCCGCATGGTATGGCCCGGACGGCACGCCGTTTGTGGAAAATTGCGAAGAAGACGCCCAAGCCGCCGCCGACAAACATTATGGGAAAAGCGTCGAAATTGAACGCGATCCAGATGTTTTGGATACCTGGTTTTCGTCCGCGCTTTGGCCCATGTCAACGCTCGGTTGGCCCGAAGAAACGCCGGAACTAAAACGCTATTACCCCACCGATTGCTTGGTCACGGGCTTTGATATTATCTTTTTCTGGGTTGCCCGGATGATGATGATGGGCCTGCACTTCATGGACGAGGTGCCGTTTAAGGACGTTTATATTCACGCGTTGGTGCGCGATGAAAAAGGTCAGAAAATGTCCAAATCCAAGGGCAACGTGACCGATCCTTTAGACTTAATCGACCAGTTCGGATCAGACGCTGTGCGCTTCACCATGACCAGCCAAGCCGTGCAGGGCCGCGACGTAAAATTGTCGGTCAGCCGCATCGAAGGCTATCGCAATTTTGTCACCAAAATCTGGAACGCCGCGCGTTATGCCGAAATGAACGAATGCAAACCGAGTGCGGACTTTGATCCCTCTGGTGTGCAATTGACGGTGAACCGTTGGATCATCGGCAAAACGGCTGAGGCTGTGTCTAAGATCGAAACGTCTATCGAAAGCTACCGTTTCAACGAAGCCGCCGATGCCGCTTATCACTTCACGTGGGGGCTGTTTTGCGATTGGTATTTGGAATTCACCAAGCCGATTTTGTTTGGCGAAGACGAAGCGGCAATTGCCGAAACCCGCGCCACCATGGCGTGGACGTTTGATCAGGTCTTGCACATGCTGCACCCGATTATGCCATACGTAACGGAAGAATTGTGGGCGCAAATCACGGACCGTGATGGCCTGTTGATGTTGCAAAGCTGGCCGAACTTAAAAGGTCTGGAAAACGCTGAAGCCGAAGCCGAAATGGATTGGGTCGAACGGGTGATTTCATCCGTGCGCGCGGTGCGTTCTGAAATGAATGTGGAACCCAAAGTTCTGGTGACGCTTCAATTGAAAGACGCCAGCGCGCAGACGCTTGAACGCCTAGACACCCACCGGGACCTGATCCACCGCATGGCAAGGGTCGAAACTTCAGGAGCTCTTGAAGGCCCGGTTGAAAAGGGTTCTGTGTCGACCGTGTTGGACGAAGCAACCTTGGTCATGCCCATGTCGGGGGTCATCAACGTGGATGCCGAACGCGCGCGTCTGGAAAAAGAAATCGGCAAACTTTCGCCCGAAATCATGAAGTATGAGAAAAAACTGTCCAACAAAGGCTTCACAGACAAAGCCCCCGCCGCCGTTGTCGAAGAACAACGCAACCGCATGGAAGGCATGAAGTCCGAACGGGTCAAACTGGAAGAAGCGTTGGGGCGTTTGGCGGAGTTGTAAGCCCTTTCCAAATCCAGCGATTATGCAAAAAGGGGCTTCACGTCTTTGTTTGTGTTACGCGAGGTTAAGTCGTGGATGACCGGGGCAGGCCCGGTCATGACGGTTCGGGTTAAAAACAAATCATCACCATTTCCACATTCATSAYCGTCATTCCCGCGYAGGCGGGAATCCATGCGGCTTATCCGTAGGTTTYTTCAGCCTTATCCTCACTTACGTTCCCCTGACCCAATTCAATCCCGACCTCGTTTTCCGCACAGATACCTTCTTTTTTTTAAGGCTCTGGTCATAGCTTCGCTGTGGGCGTTTTCTTTTAATCGCGCGCGGCAATGGTAACTGTAAGGAAATCAAAGTGATCAGCCTTCATATTTTATTTCACAGGTGATTTAATAACTGCTAGTGTTCTTTTATGGATGATAATACTGAACAACTCTCAGAAGACTGCGAAGTCGCTCAAGCTACGATTCACAACACCATTGAAGCTTTAAAGCTTTCAGGTGTTGATAGCGAAATGATCGCCACTCACCTTATTTCTCAAGGCGCATTGATCCAATTGTTAAACGGTGAGACTGCTGTTGACCTTATCTCTGAGATTGAGGCTTTGGTTACGGGCTTAGCGGATCATATTTCTAAAAAATAATTATATAAGTTAATGCTGGAACGGCATTTACGTAAGATTTKCATTTCGTTCGTTGACCGATTGAAAGCCNACCTTCTCAACCTAATCCCTAGGAGAGGTGTAGGCTTTTGGATGGTCGGCAACGTCCTCCCCATTCAACTCAAGAGCGCTCTTGTTTTCCGTACAGACGTCTTCGTTTTTTAAGGCTCTGGTCATGGCGCAGTCTTTGCCGATGACTTGGGAAATGGCGTGGTCGGTGGTGGTTTTTCCGGTGGCGAGCAGACTGAAGCCATCGGCGGCGATGGAGATGAATTTAAAAGCCGTGGGCATGGCGATGATGCACCCCGACAGCGACAGGGCTAGGCCTGCAACGAGCAATAGGCGCAGGGCTTGGCGCGCCTTGCGAAGGCTTGATGTTTGGGGGGTGTTCACGATGGGGTGCGCTTTTCGGTCAGGAACTTCAAGGAAGGATGATTTTTTGAGTCCTGAAGCGTACGTCACGACCAACCCCTAAATAATCGAAGTTTCCTTAATATTACATGAATGTATGACCCCGTTTTAAAATTACAAGGTATAAAAACTTTTTGATTGAAAATTCAGGAGGTTACTCGCTTTTTTTGCTGACCTTAAAAACAGTTCCCTCAATGCCAACAACTTTAACACTTGTCCCTTGGTCCATGTCTTCGCCCGAAGCTTTCCAGGTGGTATCGTCGACGGTTATTTTTCCGAAGCCGTCGACGATGGGCTCACTGAGGGTGAAGGTTCTGCCGATGTATTGGTGGCCGCGTTGGTTGAGGGTGGGGTGATCTGTTGCGGGCAGGCTGCGTTTTAAGATCGTGCGCCCGGCGACGACACTGACCAATGACAGCCCCGAAAAGATGATGGTCAGCCATTGCAGGCTGAGGTCGGGGCTGAGGTAAGCGAGAAAGCCCGTGATCAGCGCGGCAATGCTCAACCACAAGAAAAGCACGCCCGGAAGCAACATTTCCAAGATGATGAAGATGACACCGGCAATCAGCCAATGCCAAAATGTAATTTCATCAAAAAAGCCCATTTGTGATCCTTTTGGTCCTAACGGCTGTGCAAATATAACGGTCGAAAAACTAGCGAGAAGGGGGGACACTACCGCCACCTCCGCTGCCGCCCGTTTTGTCTGAATTGCCAAAGGCTCCTTTGCCAATTTCGGCAATGCCCGCAAGCGAACTTAAGATGCCGGTGGCTTCTATGGGCATGAACAGGACCTTTTGATTGGGAGACTTGGCGATGTCTTTCATGGCTTCGACGTATTTTTGGGCGACAAAATAGTTTATGGCCTGTACATCGCCTTTGGCAATGGCGTCCGATACCATTGTGGTCGCCTTGGCTTCGGCCTCGGCTTCGCGTTCGCGGGCTTCGGCGTCTTTGAAGGCGGCTTCGCGGCGACCTTCGGCATCTAAGATGATGGCTTGTTTCTCGCCCTCGGCGCGCAGAATTTCAGCTTGCCGGGTGCCTTCGGATTCCAAAATCAACGCRCGTTTTTCACGTTCGGCCTTCATTTGGCGCGCCATCGCATCCACCAAGTCGCGGGGTGGAGAAATGTCCTTGATTTCAATCCGCGTGACTTTTATGCCCCACGGGGTGGTGGCTTCGTCAACAACGTTGAGAAGTTTTGCATTGATGTTGTCACGTTGGGACAACAGTTCGTCCAAATCCATAGACCCCATCACGGTCCGTAAATTGGTCATGGTCAGGTTTAAAATTGCCTTGATCAGGTCATTCACTTCATAAGCCGCAGCGGCGGAATCCAACACTTGGAAAAACACCACGCCATCGGCCTTAACCATGKCGTTGTCCTTGGTGATGACTTCTTGGGAGGGAACATCAAGGACCTGTTCCATCACATTCATTTTCGCACCGATGACGTCCATCACCGGAACAATGATGTGCAAACCGGGTTTTAAGGTTTTGATATAGCGGCCAAAGCGTTCAACGGTAAATTCTGAGCCTTGGGGAACGATTTTGACGCCCATTATCACCATGGTCAGGGCAAAAAGCAGTACAACGAGGGCGAATCCGGCAAATCCAGCGATTTCCATGTTTATCTCCAATGTGTTAGGCCGAAAGTATTGGCGAATAGCGGTTTATCTAGCAGAGTTTCTTTTAGAAATCAGGCACTTTTATGGCCTTGATGGCGGCGCAGTCCAATTCCAACAAGGTGCAGATTTGGTCCAGACAGGTGAGTTCTTCGGGGCAGATGTCGCGATCTGCACTGCTGATGGTTTTGCACAGCACGATCACCATTGTGGCGTCTTCGGGGCTGTCTTTTACGGCGGCGATATCGTTCAAGATTTCTGTGGTGGCGGTGGTCCGGTCATTTTGTAGTTTTTTGATATAGTCTTCAAACAACCCCATGCCATCGTCTTCGCGGTAAAGTTTCGATCCGGTGACCTTTTGGATGAGTTTTTGCGTGGCATAACGTTCGCCCCGTTTGAGGTCATTGTCAGCCATGGATATTAAGGCGGCACCAGCCATGGTCGCTTTCAAGACCGAAAACTGTTCTGCGCGGGATTTGTTTTTATTGCTGTGAGAAATAAGAACGTCGAAAAAACCAGCCATGTAAATGAGCCCCCTGTGAAACCAGCCCCTATATTAGCCTGTTTTTGCTATGGGTACAGGTGTTGAGTTATTCTTTTTTTTGGTTGATTTTAGCGTTTTTTTGAGTTTCTTTTCTTCTTTTTCCAACTCAACTTCCATTTTTTTGATGCGCCGGGTTATATCTTGGCAGTTGCGCAAGGCTTTTTCGCGCGTGTTGATTTGGCGGCGCTTCCAAAATTTACGAAAACGCCATTCCAGAGCCACGCCAATCATCAACAATCCTGCGGCTCCGCATAAAAAAGCGGCGGCCACATAATGCAGTTGATCATACGCCCAAAGCCCGCCCCAAAACCCAATAGTTGTGAACGACGCGCCAAAGGTAAACAGCAAGCGTTTGGTGACCACATCGTCTTTTTGCACATCTGTTTTTGATTGCACGATGGCGTTTGCGATTTCGACTTTGGCCATTTCCTGCCATTTTTGCAGGTTCATACCTTCCGAGACGGTGCGGCCTTCGCGAATGAACTGTTCCAGCCGTTGCATAATGAAATCGGCGTGGTCTTCGGGGGAAGGATTATCATTGTCCATTTGTGTTGCCATTATTTGTCCTCACATAAAACAAGTAAACACCCAGAGGCGTTAAGAAACACAAAATCAACGACAACTTTGTTTTGCTTTGCCGTTTTCACTTTCTCCTATTATGTATGTAGTATGGTGAACAATTTGTTCATTTGAAGGGTAAATATGCCACGCGTACTGCACAGTTTCTGTGTTGCGATTATTTTGAGTGTGTTGTCTGCCCATACGGCTTTTGCTGGTGAATTGGTGGAGGTGTTTATTGACGCCCGCGATCCGGCTTATGTGGTGATCCAAGGAGTCAGTTCCGACACCCCGCAAATCGCTTGGCAAGAAATGGAAAGCTATGCCCAGCTGGACAAAATTCAAATGATGTCGTGGCTGATTTTTCGTAAAGATGCGCGCAATATCTTATCGCCGTATGTGAAACGCAATGATTATCCCAACACCCAAGTTTTGATGGGTGTACTGACGTTATTAAAAAAATATCCGGGCCGACCCTTTGCGGTAACGTGGAATGGGGGCTTTGCCGCATCGTTTTGGGATTACCAGCACGCGGCGGGAACATTGGAAACTTTTCGCAACGACCCAAAGGGCTATAAGCCTTTAAGCCCTGAAGAAGACCCCGTTAATCCCAAAAATAGTTTGCCGGAACTGTTGCGTCGCTAGGTTCAAATGAATGAGCTTGCACGGTAAGTAAAAAACTTTAATTTGCAAAAATATTTGGCGTTGCTATCTTTTGTTTATGATTATGAAATTTCACGAATTGGTCAAAGCCCACTTCGAATGGCGGAATAATCTCAGTAACGAGATTAAAAACGGCGTCACCGAACAAATGATTATTGATACGCATAAAGATGATMTTTGTGCGATTGGTCAATGGTTTCACGGTCGAGGCGCAGGTCAATTTTCTAATTTGGCTGAATTTATCGYGGCCCAAAAAGCTCATGCAAAATTTCATGAATCGGTCGCTTTGTCTTTGAGCGAGGGCGGCAATGTGGGCGGCGACGAGGAATTTGACATGATGATTAAGGCTTTTCGACGCTTAAATGACAAAATTGGCCATATGGATTAAGTCACATTTGATGATTTGATCAGCGTCGACATAAACGAATTTCGCTCACCTAAGAAAATCGCYATTTYCCCCTCATTATCTATTGGCACGGCCTTACGGCATAAGCAGGTGATTGTGAATTGCTCTCCGATACGCTTACATTTATAATGGACCCCTATCTATAAAATTTCGTTTTCAAAATAAGGAATATCCCTATGCCTCCATATCTTTCACGCACATCGACTCACGGCCGCAACATGGCAGGAGCGCGCGGTTTATGGCGCGCTACGGGGATGAAAGATGATGATTTTGGCAAACCCATTATTGCCGTGGTCAATTCATTCACGCAATTTGTGCCGGGCCACGTTCATCTGAAAGATATGGGCCAATTGGTCGCTCGTGAAATCGAAAAACATGGCGGCGTGGCCAAGGAATTCAATACCATCGCCATCGATGACGGCATTGCCATGGGCCATGACGGCATGTTGTATTCTTTGCCCAGCCGCGAAATCATTGCCGACAGCGTGGAATATATGGTCAACGGACATTGCGCCGATGCCATGGTCTGTATTTCCAATTGCGACAAAATCACGCCGGGCATGATGATGGCAGCGATGCGGTTGAATATTCCAGCAGTCTTTGTTTCAGGCGGCCCGATGGAAGCCGGTAAAGTTCAAGTCGATGGCAAGGAAATTGCCGTAGATCTGGTTGATGCCATGATGCAAGCGGCTGACCCCACGGTGGATGATGAAACCGTGTTGGAATTTGAACGGTCCAGTTGCCCAACCTGTGGCTCGTGTTCGGGCATGTTCACGGCAAACTCGATGAATTGCTTGGCCGAAGCCTTTGGTTTGGCCTTGCCCGGAAACGGCACCGTTCTGGCCACGCATGCATCGCGTAAAGGTTTGTTTGAACAGGCGGGCGAACTGATTGTCGACATCACCAAGCGGTATTACGAAAACGATGATAAAAGCGTTCTGCCGCGGAATTTGGGTGGTAAAAAGGCCTTTGAAAACGCCATTGCCTTGGATATCGCCATGGGCGGTTCGACCAACACGGTCTTGCATATCCTCGCCATTGCCCACGAAGGCAGCATTGATTTCACCATGGACGACATTGACCGGATGAGCCGAAAGGTTCCCAATCTGTCCAAGGTTGCTCCGGCAACACAATTGTTCCATATGGAAGACGTGCACCGGGCCGGGGGCATTATGGCTATTTTGGGTGAATTGGACCGCGCCGGGCATATCCACAGGGATGTTGCCACGGTGCATTCTAAAACCATGGGCGACGCCTTGGACCATTGGGACGTGATGACCACCACCGATGAAGATGTAAAAACGTTCTATCGGGCGGCTCCGGGCGGTGTCCCAACGCAACAAGCCTTCAGCCAAAATAAATACTACGACACCTTGGATACCAACCGGCAACAAGGGTGTATTCGGGACCTGGCACACGCCTATTCCACCGATGGTGGTTTAGCCGTATTGTCTGGAAATATTGCCGAAAAGGGCTGCATCGTTAAAACGGCGGGTGTGGATGCATCGAATCTAACCTTTAAAGGCCGCGCCAGAATCTGTGAAAGTCAGGACGAAGCGGTCGAAAAAATCCTCAATGGTGACATCGTCGCCGGCGATGTGGTGGTGGTTCGTTACGAAGGCCCCAAGGGTGGCCCGGGCATGCAGGAAATGCTCTATCCCACCACATATTTGAAATCCATGGGCTTGGGTAAAGACTGTGCTTTGATCACGGATGGACGCTTTTCCGGCGGCACGTCGGGTTTAAGCATTGGCCACGTTTCCCCCGAAGCCGCCCAAGGCGGAGCCATTGGCTTGGTTGAAGAAGGTGACAGCATTGAAATTGATATTCCAAATCGGACTATTAACTTCATGATATCAAAGGAAGAAATGAATACGCGCCGGAAAGCTATGGAGGCCAAAGGCAAAGCTGCTTGGAAACCTGAACAGCCCCGTAAACGTAAGGTGTCAACCGCTCTGCGCGCGTACGCCGCTTTGGCGACCAGTGCCGATAAGGGGGCTGTGCGGGATGTTGAACAGGTGGAACGCTAAAAACCTTTTTTAGGTACGGTTCAAATATGTAAAATAGTCTCTTTGGATTATGCAGTTTTTATGTAGAATTTTTGGTGTGCCGCGCATAATTTAACATACAAAATAATTTTACCGTTGCAGTGCCTGGCTATTGTCGTTACGTTCAGCACAGGAAGTGGTTTAGGACTGATGCAAAAATCAGGTCTGATAAAGAACAATCTTAATCTCCGAAAGGTTGTGTCTGGTTTAACCCATAAAAAATGGGGGCCGGAAGAAAGAGGAATGTGTGTNAGTAAAATGGACTAAGGACCTTGAACTCGGCGTTGCTTTTGTCGACGCCGATCACAAGGTGCTGATAAAATTATTAAATCAAATCAAYGACTGTATTGATCAGCGCGAGGAGTCGACGATTGTCGGCAGTGTCMTTGAAGCTTTGGTGGAATACACCGATTATCATTTCCGACGCGAAGAAAAGATGCTGGAAGCTTGTGGCTATGCGGATCTTGAGGCTCATACGGCGACACACCATCACTTGAGCGCTCAGGTTCGTAAAATCTATACAGATTACCAAACTGATCCTTGGGAAATCAGGCCAGAAGATATCTTGGCCTTTTTAAAGTCGTGGCTGGTGGAACACATCATGGGTCATGACTTTGAATACAGGGATGCCTGTGTCGGCAACCCGGCAGCTGAAAAGTTGGCAAATGAGCTCTCGTTTTTTGAAAAAACTGAACAAACCCCTTTTTCAGATTGGGCCAATTTGCGGATTATGTTGGTTGATGACAACCCAAACTTCCGTCGATTAATCAATACCTTGTTAAAGGCTGTCGGCGTACGTCATTTACAATTGGTCGCAAGTGCAAGTGAAGGCGTCGCGCGTCTGTCTCAAAATCCGGCTGATGTGGTGCTGTGCGACATGGTGATGGATGGCATGAACGGCATTGATTTTGCCCGGGAATTACAAGCCATGAATTTGTCGACCCGGATCATCATGATGACGGGCTTTTCCACCGATGAAATGAAAGATCGCGGTGCTGGCCTATCTATTCAAGGCTATTTAGAAAAACCCATTAAGGCTAGAAGCCTTTTGGAAAGCATTGCCAAGGCTGCCGTCTAATAAGGCTACCGTCTAATAAGGCGCTATTTAAGCTCAACCCTAAACGTCTAATTCACACCAAACGGGCGTATGGTCCGATGGTTTGTCCCAACCGCGCGGCGTTTTGTCGATGCCGCTGCCGTGCAGCATATCGGCGGCTTTGGGGTTCAGCAGCAAATGATCGATGCGACAACCCTGATCTTTGGCCCATGAACCCGCCCGATAATCCCACCACGAATAGCGACCGCCCTCTGTGTTATAAACGCGATAGGCATCGGTTAGGCCTAAGTTCACGATACAGTTAAAGGCATTGCGGCTTTGGGGCAAAAATAAAGCGTCCTCGGTCCATTTTTCAGGTGCATAGACGTCTTCGGGTTGGGGAATTACGTTGTAATCACCGCCCAAAACAAAGGGTTCATCGGTTTTTGTAAGCAAATCGCGAGCATGGGCATACAGCCTGCGCATCCAGCGAAGTTTGTAATCATATTTGTCGCCGGGCGTGGGGTTGCCGTTGGGTAGGTAAATACAGCCCAGACGCACACCCTGAACGATCCCTTCAACATAACGCGCCTGTTCGTCTTCTTCTTCACCGGGAAGGCGGCGTTCGGTGACGTCGATGGGAGTCTTGGATAAAATGGCCACGCCATTGTAGGTCTTTTGTCCGACCACCGCCGCTTCATAGCCTGCGGCATTGACATCTTCCATCGGGAAAATTTCTTCAAGACCCTTAAGTTCTTGAAGCAACACGACATCCGGATCAAAATCCGCCAGCCATTTCAATAAATGTTCACGACGAGCTTTCAGGGAATTCACATTCCAGGTAGCAATTTTCATAAAAGAGTCCGCTCAGCACTTAAACAGAAAAGGAAGAACCGCAGCCGCATGTGGAATCGGCGTTGGGGTTATCCATGGTGAAATAAGCGCCCATTAAGTCGGTGGAGAAGTTCAACACGGCGCCGTCAACGAAGGGCAGGGAGGTTTCGTCGACCAAAACCTGAATGCCCCCGTTTTCAAACACCAAGTCATCATCGGTGCGTTTGTCGTCGAGGCTGAAATTGTACTGAAAACCAGAACATCCGCCCCCGGTGATGGAAATGCGCAGCTTAAGGTCAGGTTTGCCTTCGCTTTCAATCAGTTGTTGAATGCGTTTTACCGCGCCATCGCCAATTTTCAGACCCTCGTGTGCGGGGGGCTGTGCGGGGGCCGTATCGGTGACTGTATCGGTGACTGTGTCAGGTGTAGTATTCGTCATGGAAACCTCTTTTTAATGCTCTTTCTTTCAATATAGTTCTTTTTTTCCCAGATGTAAGGGGGCATGAAAGGCCATGCGCTCGTTCTTACTCTTTTGGGATCAACATTTACGGTGTCCTTGATGATTAAACCGCTACAGATACGTACTGATTTAGTTCTGAAATAAATCTATGACTTGTAATTTGTTACCTTACAACCACATTTAAGAGGATGAACTCGAGACCAAAATGATGAGCTAATTTATCTTTTATATTTGATTTGGATTTAAGGGATATGACGTGATAAAAATTCTTTGTATTGAGGATGAGGCCGACATTCGCCTGATGTTGGCCGAAGAATTGGAAGACGAAGGTTATAAAGTTTTTGTGGCCGAAAACGGTCGTGAGGGTTTGACGTCTATCCAAATCGTCCAGCCGGACATCATTTTGTGCGATATCAACATGCCCGTAATGGGGGGATATGATGTGTTGAAAGAGTTGCGCACCAATCATCCAAAATTCGCCGATACACCGTTTATTTTTCTCAGTGCCTTTGCCGATCGCAAAGATATCATTTCCGGCTTGGAATTGGGCGCGGATGATTACCTGACCAAGCCCATTGATTTTGAAATGTTGTTGGTCAAGGTTGGCACCGCCGTTCGACAAGTGACCTTGATGAAAAACAAAAAGCAAAAAGAGCATGTAAAATTATACAATGCGTTGACCGGGGTTGGGGACGAACCGGAAGAAACAGAAGAAGCTAAACCAGAAAAAATTGTCGATGATTTAACCGTAGGCTTGATTGGTCGTGATGACAGTGAACATAGTGGTGTGCAGGCTATGCTTGAAACCTTGGGCTATGACGTGACCAGAATTATCAGCGGTCAAGAAGGCATAGACCTGATCGCAAAATCTGAGTTTGGGCTGGCTTTGATCGGTTTTTACACAGGCGATATGCAAGCCAACATGGTCGCAAAACTGGCCCTTCGGGGGAGCGGAAAATCCATGCCCTTGATTATGATTTGGCCAGAAGAAATGCCGATTTCTCCCAATGAGGTCGTCATTCAAGACTTTGATGGCGTCTTGACGATGCCATGTTCGCAAACGGATTTAAATGCATTGATCTTGTCAAAGTGCGGACCATAGACGAAGGCGATTTGAATAAAACTTGAAAAACATCTATCTTTACAGGGCCGTTATTAATAGTTGAATTTCCTTCAGGTGTTGATACGGTAAAACTCCAAAAAGACACTTAAGGTGACTTAATAATGTTAAGGGTTGGGCAGGGTGAGGCAGAAAGATAAAATAAATCTTTTGAACAGCAAGATTGGACGCCGTGCAACGCATTCAGTTTTGCGTCGTGGCTGGGTTCAAACGGTCTTGCTCAGTGTCATGTGCCTTGTTGCGTTTGCGGTCGTAACTGGGGTTGCTTATTCGGTCCATAAACAGGATAGAGATGGCCTTAATCAGGTCTTCCTGCAGTCGGCTAAAGACTTGTTTCTTAAGCTTGAAAACACGCTTTTACACGAAAGAGACGCGGTTGAGGCACTGGTCATTGTTTTTGAAAACCTCAAAGTCGTTGAAGAAGCTCGTTTTAAGAACCTTGCCGGTGAACTTCTTGCTCATTCTCAGTTTCATCAATCCATATTTTGGGTGTCGGGCTCGACCGCTATATTCGGAGTTGAGGCGCCCTCCTACGAGGGCCTTGTTGGCTTTGATCTGGGCCGTCACCCTTCGTTAAAGGCTGCTCTTAAAGAGGCTGGTGATAAAGGCACCCTCACAACGGTGAGTGCGGCCTTGCCGTTTTCTCATGATCAAAAAAACAAAGATTTTTTCATCATTGGTCCCGTTTACGAACCACAAGCTGGGCTCAAAAACTCACCGAAAAAGTTACGCGGATTCGTGGTCAAAGTTCTTCAGGTGAGTGTGATCATCGATGCACTTATTGTCCAATCTTCAATGCCCTCTGAACAGATTGAATTAAATATACGCATCCTTGACGAAGCCAAGGCAGGGGCTGAAAAACAAGTCTATTCAAACGTGGCGGACAATGACCAAAAGCTTTTGAACACCCCTCAATTTAGGCAAGCTTTTGCATCGTTTTTAAAGCAATGGGTTGTTGTTGTTGCCCCGGTCAGTATCAAAAATCGTGATAGGCCATCGCTAACGGTTGTCACGATCTTTCTGTTTGGCATTTCGGGGGTCTTTGGATATGCCTGGGTTGTCTTCAACATGATGCGTAAACGTGAACGGATTGAAACAGAAGTCACCAAGCGAACCGTCGAACTGCAAGAAAATCATTACCAATTATTGTCGATGATTGAAAGTGCACCCCAAGGCATTGTTGTCCATCATAAAGGCAAGTTTTTGTATGCAAACCCAACCCTTGTTGAAATGTTTGGGTATAAGTCATTGCACAAAGTTTTAGCCTTAAAATCGCTGTCCCACATCCTGTCTGCGGATGATTACGAAGCGATTATGAAGTATTGGGAAAATCAGTATAACGGCCAAGACGTTGATGAAAGTTTTGAACTGAATGGCGTGCGCAAAAACGGTTCGGTGTTTAGCATCATTAATCGTTCTTTTGTGATCAAATGGAATGGTCGCCCGGCAATCTGTTCCACCTTTGTCAATGTTTCGGAAAGACGCAAAGTCGTTGATGCGTTGATCGAAAGCGAGCAACGCTTTAAAGACTTTGCCGATGCGGCCTCTGATTGGTACTGGGAAATGGGCCCAGACCTTAAATATACTTATTTTTCAGAACGATTGTTAGACGTAACGGGACTATTACCGGAAGACATTGTCGGTAAAGAACGCTACAGCCTTTGTGCAACAGAGACTGAAATCCAAGACTGGGAAGAACATCAAAAAACACTCGTTGCACATGAGCCTTTTCAAAATTTTGAATACGCAATGAAAGTGCCGAAGGTAAAGACATTGTATGTGCGGGTCAGTGGTGTGCCTCTGTTTGGTGCAGAGGGTAAGTTTTTAGGCTACCGGGGGGTTGGAACGGACAATACACAACATAAGCTCGATCAGATCAAATTGGAAAATGCACAAACTGAACTTAAAAATGCGTACGATATTTTAGAAGATAAAGTTGTTGAGCGAACCAAAGAGCTTGAATTTCAGAAAAAAGCCTTAGATGAGCACGGTATCGTCAGCATTGCAGATGTCCATGGCGACATCACTTATATCAATGAAAAATTCTGTGACATCAGCGGTTATTCCGCAGACGAACTTTTGGGGCAAAATCACCGTATCCTTATTTCTGGTGAACATAGTCCAAAATTTTTTAAGGATATGTGGGTAACCATTTCCAATGGCAATGTTTGGCAAGGGGAAATCAAAAACAAAAATAAGGAAGGTGGTTTTTATTGGGTGCAAACAACAATTGTCCCGACCCTAAATGACGATGGAAAGCCGTTTCAATACGTTGCTATTCGCACCGAAATCACCACGATGAAAGAACACGAAACCACGCTGTTGGAACAACAAGAAATGCTTATATCGCAAACGGTTCAGTTGGAAGAAGCTCTGCGTTCTGAAAAAGAATACAATACCTTGCAACAACAGTTTATATCGATGGCGTCGCACGAATTTCGGACGCCAATTTCGATTATTGATATGACCGCCCAGCGTTTGTTAAAACGTCATGATGATATGACCTCTGAGCAACGTGTTGATCGATTTAAAAAAATTCGCAAAGCCATCGAACGCATTACGGGCTTGATTGAACGCACGCTTGATGCCGCAAAAATTGATGAGGGACACTTAAAGTATTCCCCACAAGCCTGCAATATTCGGCAGATTATTCTCGATTGCATCTTGGTTCAAGTTGACATATCCGAAGGCTATTTAATCAACACAGATCTTGCTGACCTCCCAGACCTTATTTTTGCAGATCCAGACCATGTGCAACAAATTTTCACCAACCTGTTGTCCAACGCCATTAAGTATTCCCCAGATCATAATGAAATCAAAGTGAGGGGGTGGGTCGAACACGATATGGTTTTGGTCTCCGTAACCGATCACGGTATCGGCATCCCTGAACAAGAAATGCCAAAAATGTTCAATCGTTTTTTCAGAACCAGCAACTCTGCGGGCATACCCGGAACCGGAATTGGCTTGAGTTTGGTCAAGCAAATGATTGAAATGCAAGGTGGAAATATTCGTGTGGAAAGTCGTGACGGCGAAGGGGCTGTGTTTTGCGTAAGCTTCAAAATAAAGAATCTAGATCTGTCGTAACAAAGAACATTTATCTCAACCATACGTCGGATTTTATCTTGAAACGTATGCGGGTGAACGCCATTTAATAAAGTGGATAAAGGAGCGTAAATAGGAAATGGTCTTAGCGCGATGCGCGTGATCGTACGACGTGTTCATACATCAACAAGAGGGGGCAGTGTTCCGGTTTATCCAGAGCATAAGAAAAATAGACAAAAATTTAGAGGGGAAGAAAAGCGAGGGCACAAGATGGCTAGATTAGCCAGTATTTTGGTTTTGGATTTGTCTATGGTTTTGAGTGCGCGTGAAGCTTCAAAACCGTCCGTTCGTGTTGGCATTTTATATGCCCAAAGCTCCACTCTAGCCAAAAGTGAAAGTTCTTTGGTCAATGCAGGTTTAAAGGACATTCTATTATGAGCGTAAAAATCCTGGTTGTTGAAGATGAAGATACTATTCGCGAAGTTGCCGTCGATTCCTTAGTGGATGAAGGTTACGAATGTATCGAAGCGTGCAATGGCCTGATTGGGCTTGAGTTGATTTTGAGCGATCCTGAAATTAATATTGTCCTGTCCGATATCTTGATGCCTCAAAAAAACGGAATTGATATGATCACTGAAGCGGTCAAAGGCAAAAGCGAAAATCGCTCCATTGARTTTATTATTATGACCGGCCAYGGCGGAKCCAAAGAAGCCATCGAAGCGTTGAAGYTGGGTGTCTTGGACTTTATTCAAAAGCCATTTGATTTGGATTATTTGATGCATGTTGTCAAGCGGGCCGAAGAACTGGTTAACCTCAAACGCAGCAATCAAGACTAYCAAATGAACCTTGAGGCCAAAGTATCGGAAAAAACCGAAGAGGTGCAAGAGCTGTTAAAGAACCTGCAAAAAGCCCATGGTCAAGCCTTGGCTTGCCTTGCTGTGGCTTCGGATTATCGCGATCCAGAAACGGGAAACCATATTCGCCGTATTGGCGCTTATGCACATTTGATCGCCAAAAAATTAAATTGGTCCGAAACCCGCCTAGAGGACATTTTGTTGGCGGCCCCGTTACACGATGCGGGGAAAATTGGCACACCTGATCATATCTTGTTAAAGCCCGGCTCCTTGGATRATAACGAGTTTTCCATCATGAAACAGCATGCTTTGAATGGATATGCGATTTTGTCCCAATCGGATCATCCCGTTATGAAAATTGCGGCCAATATTGCCTTGGGTCATCACGAACGATGGAACAGCGGAGGCTATCCCCRAAACCTTGTAGGCTCCGAAATACCGATCGAAGCGCGCATCGTGGCGCTGGTTGATGTTTATGATGCGCTTCGTTCAAAACGACCTTACAAGCCAGAGTTTTCTCAAGAAAAGACCCTGTCCATAATCTTAGAAGGTGATGGGCGCACAAATCCGTCACACTTTGATCCGGAGTTGCTCGAAATTTTGGAAAGCTGTTCTGATGAAATGAACCTGATTTATTCAAAATGGGTTGATGTGTGAAGCCAACAGCGGAGACTTCAATTATGAAAATACTTTGCATTGAAGATGAAGAAGACATTCGGTCTATGTTGGTCGAAGAACTTGAAGATGAAGGTTATGAAGTTCTTGAAGCCGAAAATGGTGAATTAGGTCTTGCTGTGATTAGATCGAATTGCCCGGATCTTATCCTTTGTGATGTCAATATGCCCGTTATGGGCGGACGAGAGTTRTTGATCGAATTGCGMGAAAAGCATCCGAAATATAATAATGTCCCCTTTATATTYCTGAGYGCWTTTGCGGACAAAAAAGATGTCRTTTKGGGGCTTGAACTGGGGGCGGATGATTACCTGACAAAACCTGTYGATTTAGATGATTTGTTGGYCAAAGTRARCGGCGTTTTAAACGAYRTTRAACARCRTTAGRTTRCTATCTATAATTGTTKTWTKTAATRAATTWAATTAYAAWRGAGTGYRRRAAAAWRGRTGGSKARATTTYCKTRTRATGATNMAAAGTGAATGMCTGRASTTWWTAAARAWWTTTTATGACYAAATTTCATATTSATATTTCAAARTGTATAATAATTAAAARGTGKKTKTGSGTCYAARTACRTTGATATCMCTGYRTTTTTGGTTMACGGCGARGRKSAAAATATACACCTAATAATATAAGACTAATTACTTTGTGGGTTTGACGGTATTTCGAATTTCGGGTATTTTAAAGTGTATTTCAGCCATTCATAACGCTTGCAAAAAAATATATTTTTTAGAGCATTAAGTAACAAAAATTACGAACCTTTTGTGGGGCTGTGATGAATGATTGTTTAGCAAGTTCTGAGAATAATGAGGCTTTGAACAAAATATTGCACGAAGCCGTGCAACCCCTTGCTTTGGCCATGATTCTTGGCAATTGTCTTGATATTCTGCTTTCTTTAAGCTGGCTTTCGGTATTGCCCAAGGCGGGTATTTTTACGTCAAATCAAAGCTTGGATGAACTTGAACTTATTTCCGAACGCAATTTGGGCGAACAGATTACAACGCTGTGTGCAAAGGTCGCGTTTGGGTATTGCCTATGTGGAAGAGCCGCCGCAACAAAACAAACGCAACAGGCTAGTTGTATAGATGAACGCCATGAAGTGATGTTCGAAGGCATTGCCCCACATGGTCATTATAACATTCCGATTTTATCCGGTGACCGGGTTATGGGGGTTATTGTTTTGTATCTGCCTCATGGCGCCGAACACAAAGAAAGCGAAATTCAGTTTTTAGAAAGTGTTGCCGATACTTTGGCTATGGTCATCATGTTGCATCAACAGGCCGATGAACTGAAAGCCTATACCCATAAACTGGTGTCCCATACCCAAGAACTCGATTTTCAAAAACGCGCTCTTGATGAACATGCAATTGTCAGCATCACCAATGCACAAGGCGAAATCACGTATGTGAATGACAAGTTTTGTAATGTTAGTGGGTACCGGAGATCGGAATTGATGGGACAAAGTCACAATCATGTGTCTTCGGATCAGCATCCCCCTGAATTTTTCACTGCGTTATGGAAAACCATTTTGGCCGGGCAAGTGTGGAAAGGGGAAATTATAAACAGAAATAAATCCGGCGACCTTTATTGGTTAGACGCGACCATCGTGCCAACCCTCAATGATGAGGGCAAACTTTTTCAATATGTCGATATCAGCACGGAAACCACCCACGTGGTTAAGATAGAAAGTGAACTGCGAGAATCTCGAAATCATTTTGAACAGGAATTCATTAATCGTACTGAAGATTTGCGACAAGCCCTGAAAGCTGAACAGGAATACAACACCATGCAAAAACAATTTTTAACAATGGCCTCTCATGAATTCAGAACGCCGCTGTCGATCATTGATATGACCGCTCAACGTTTGTTAAAACGTCATGATACGATGACGGACGAACAGAAGGTTGAACGTTTTGCAAAAATCCGCAAAGCGGCTCAGCGCATTACAGGCTTGATAGAAAGCACCTTAAGTTCGGCCAAGGTCGAAGAGGGCAAGCTTATGTACACCCCCATACAATGTGATTTGAAGTCGATTTTGAACGATTGTATTCAAACGCAACGTGAAATAACGAGCCGTTATGATATCAAAACAGATCTGGCTGAATTGCCGGATCAGCTTTTGGCGGACCCCGGTCATTTGGCACAAATCTTTACAAACTTGCTTTCGAACGCCGTAAAATATTCACCGGGTCATAAACAAGTCGATGTAAAGGGATGGTCCGAAAATGGTTATGTTTTTGTGACGGTTGAAGATCACGGAATTGGCATTCCCAAGGACGAGATGCCTAAAATGTTTAATCGTTTTTTCCGCACCAGCACAGCTGCGGGCATTCCCGGCACAGGCATTGGTTTAAACCTTGTCCAAAAACTCCTTGAAATGCAAGGCGGCAACATTAGCTTTAAAAGCAGAGAAGGTGAGGGGAGTATATTTAAAGTGGCTTTCCCTTTAACGTCAATTCGCAATGAGGCTTTAGATGGCTAAAATCCTATGCATAGATGATGAAGTCGAAATCCGCAACTTGCTGATCGAAGAGCTGGAAGAGGAAGGCCATGAGGTATCCAGTGCGACCAATGGAAAAACCGGGCTGGCTCATATTTTAGAACACAAACCTGATTTGGTTTTGTGTGACGTCAGCATGCCCGTGATGAACGGTTATGAACTGTTAAAAGAATTGCGCACCAACCATCCTTCTTTTTCGAATACAGCCTTTATCTTTTTAAGCGCGAACGCAAACATGAAAGATATTATTTCCGGTTTAAGCTTGGGCGCTGATGATTACATGACAAAACCGGTTAATCTGGAACTTCTGACCACAAAAATAAATTCTGCGTTGCGTCAGGTGACCCGCATGAATGACCAGCATGAAAATGATTTAAACGAGGTGATTGCTGAACGCGAACATGTCGAAGACGTTTTGATGTTGACAGAACAAGAACTCAAAAATGCCAATCAGGTGAAATCAGACTTTATCAGTTGCATGAATCATGAATTGCGGACGCCCCTTAACCATATTATCGGTTTTGCGGAAATTTTGTCGATGGACAAAACGCCACCTTTGTCGCCCGAACAAAAAGAATATGTCGACCATATTTTGTCTGGGGGGAAACGACTGTCTTATTTGGTGAATGAAATTTTGAATTTGTCCAAGCTTAATATTGCCGAATTTGATCTTATGTTAGAAACCACAAATTTGACCGATGTGATTAGGGATAGTGTGGATGCGTCTAAATCTTTGGCCGCTCAACATAACATCACCGTTCACAATGAGATTGATGTTAAAGGCCCTATTTGCGTTTTGGCGGACCGTAGCCGCTTGAAACAGGCCTTTTTCAATCTTCTTTCAAATGCCTTTAAATTTAACAGCGATGGCGGCACCGTGACTTTAACGGCGCAAGAAACAACGGATCATCTTATTCGCGTCTCGGTCCAAGATACGGGCATCGGCATTCACAAAAATAAACAGCACGCCGTATTCGCCTTGTTTGATCGTTCGGGGGTTGACCCGTTAGTCACCCAAGATGGCATCGGCATTGGCCTAACCGTGACACGGCATTTGATTGAACGTATGCAGGGACGGGTTGGCTTGGAAAGTGAATTCGGTGTGGGCAGTACCTTTTGGATTGAATTGCAACAGGCTCAATCTTGAGCTCAATCTTTAAAATGCAGTGGTACACTATGTGTGCCTTATTTTCCGATAGCCAAGATCAGATCAACGCAAAATCCAGCGGCTCTTAAGGGGCTTCGGCTTGGTTAAGCCCCAGTTCCTTTTGCTTTTTCTTGGTCAGGCCAAGCGCCACGATGTCATAAGATTCTGAGATATAAGATTTCAGGTCTTCGTCAGAAAGACCGGGCGCGTCGTAATGCTGTATCCACTTCATCCCCCGAGACGCCAAATAAGGGGCCGGGCGCACCCCCGGCGCATCGCGCAAAATTTCATAAGCCATGTTTGAGACCTTAAACGTAATGCCCGGATGCTGGCCCGTATGCCACCCGCCAATAGCAAAAACCTTACCGCCAATTTTCCAAACATGAGCCCCCCGCCACTGCACAACATGCGTGCTGTGCGGCAACGAACGGCAGAATGAATTGTACTCGTCATAAGTCATAGCAGTCTCCACAGCAAAACACCGCATCGCATAGGAGAGAGTATAAGAGCCCCATTTCAGGGGACAATGCAATTTTGGGGGAGGCAACAGATAAAGCTTTTCTTTGGGCACGTGTACATGCTCTTTGGCGGACATAATGACAGCCCCCTGAAAATGTCAGCTAATAGCCAGTTGCGAACATACGAAGAACCTCATGTTAAGTGATTGCATCATAAATCGCCTGTCCTTTTGGAGAGGGTTTCCTGTTGTTCATCCAGTATTTATTGTTGCCGCTTTTTCTAAAGGGGGGCACTTTTCGCATCCAGAGCGCCAATGCCATGCATTAACGCTTCAAACTTCATCCTCCGYTAGGGACAGTTCGATTAAACAATCTTGTAAGTACACTCAAAAATGTATATTTTCAGGATGAGTGAACTGAGTAACCACTTCAGCTACCTAGATTCACACTGACGTTAACATATGTAAACTAGGCGGCCATTTATGTGTATCAATACCAACAAAGTTATTCGGCCTCTTTTAGRGGGCGTGTTAAACCTGACACTTATCCTTGCAAGCAACTTAGCGTTTTCATCCTCAGCTTTTGCCGCTGTAACAAATTCAGGTAGTGGGACGACATCTTATGCCACGATGGGCGTCGATTTTGGTATATACAGAATATCTATAAATAGCACAAACGGTGTTTCCAACTCTAATTTTGATAGAGGAGTTGCCGTTACAAGCAATCAATGCGGTAACGCCTTTGGATTTGACACTACACCCAACAATCCACCTGGCGGCAAAGTATCAACTTTAGTAGATGGGCAGGCAACAGGGGTCATTAGTACATTAACTTTTAATGTAGCAGGCGTCAAAACAGTCACTAACAATACTGAAGCTTACTGTTTGATTAAAGACTCTGTGAATAACTACTGGTCATACAAACGAGCCCCCGGCGCGACAGGTGATGCTCATATTCAAGCTTGCGCCTCAACGGGTTCTTTTAACCCTGCTTCAGGTTGCACCGCCGCTGCAGCATCCTCCTCCTCATCATCATCACCTTCTTCTTCCACCATTCATGTCTCAGTTTCTCGTTCCCAGTCTCTGGTGGTCGGTAAAAATATAGGCACCCGGATTTCCTTGGCGTTTAACACYGMTAGCCCCAGTGGTGTGGGTCGTGACATCCCCGGCGGTGCGGGTCGGGACAAGCCAGGAACTCTGACCAACTTTTCTGCTGGTGGACTTTTAAATGCTTTAACCAACGTTGATAACAACCGTATCGGTTTCTCCCAGACTTCTGCTACATCTTTATCTTCACAAGGTATTTCTGATCAGGAAGTGGTGCGTGAATTGGCGATGTTGGCGTCTTTCGACACCTCGCAAATGATCTTGGCAGCCGCCGGGAACGATAATGATCCACTTGGTGGAAGCATGGGGGGTGTGCAGCCTCGTAGTGATCTCTTGTTGGATCGGCCTTACACCATATGGGGGCATGGCTCCTATACCAATATGGACAACACCCGCAACAATACCGGAGATGACAGCCGCTATAGCGGTGATGTATGGGGCTATAATTTAGGGGCCGACTATCGGCTTAACCCGAACTTGTTTGCGGGCGTATCGCTGGGCTATTCCGAAACCGACATCACCACTACCTACAATACGGGCACTTACGAGGAAAAGACATACAGTCTGTCCCCATATGTCCTATTCCAACCGATGGAAGGCGTTAAGTTTTCCGCGATTGCCGGATACTCTGTAGGCAACATGGACTTGACCCGCAACACGTCTGTCACCGGCAACACTGACAGCGCCATGTGGTTTGGTGGTGTGAACGGCAGTTACAAGTACACCCCCAACCCGGATTTGGCATTGGACCTGACCGCGCAGATCGGCATCATGATGTCAGGCAAGAAGGTTGATGCCTATAGCGAAAGCGATGGCACCGCCGTAGCCGCCAGCACGTCCAACACCCGCCAGATCAAGCCTGGCCTCGAAGCAGCCTATCGTTTTAATGTCGGCGGCACCACCGTACAACCGTTCGCCAAGGCCGACTATATCTACGATTTTACCGATGCCACCAATGCTGACAGCGGGGCCTATGGTCTTGGCGGTGGTGTGCGTTTTGCATCTGGTGCGAAGGGATTAAACGGTTCCATCAAAGGTGATAAGCAGATTGGGCGCTCGGATTACAGCGAGTATTCAGTCAGTGCCATGATCGCCTATGGTTTTGCTCTGGACGGTGGCGATAGCGAACGATCCAACATGGTTGAACCTTACCTTAAAACCAGCTTCGCCCGCACTGCCCAAGAGTTTGGGTCAGGTATCAAATACACCCACGGGAAACTGCCCCTATCAGCTAACTTTGATGTGAGCCAGTCAGTGCC
>NVSZ01000040.1 GCA_002732845.1 Rhodospirillaceae bacterium | reverse complement strand
GGCGGCCTGATTGACGAAAAAGGAGTGCCAGCGTTCGAATTCTGAATTCGATGTTGCGCTGCCGTCACCCTTTGTGAAAAGCGCAAACCACCAGGGTGTAGCGTTTGCAGGAGACGCGACAAGCGTGATCGAAATCAGAGCAACAACAAGTGCAATAGCAAGAATTGATAAGGGAGATTTGCGCAGATATTTAATAGAAAAAAGCGTATTAAATATAGAAATCTTTTTTTTGAACGCAGAATTCAGGATTAATTGCCTCCCCTAACCCTTAACAAACTTATTCAAATCTAAATAATTCAGCCCATGACGCACGCACGCGCATAGATTCTCAGTCCAGAGAACCCAAGCAGATCATTCTATGGGCTTAGAGGGGGTTTGGATAGCTTCTGTGAGTATTTTCGCACTAATAAACGTGTAAACCTATCCCTCTGTCAATCCTTGCAAATGTGTGAGTTAAGAGCTTTTTTTAGAATTCCAATCAGCTGGCAACCGCCAATCGATCGATTCTACCTAATTATCATGATCTTTCTGATAGTTTGGTGGCCTTGGCCTGAGCGGATTACGGCTAGATATATGCCTGAGGCTAGGTCTCGGCCTCCGTCGTTTCTTGCGTCCCACTGGTAACGTCCGGTTGCGGATGTCTTTGTCATGTGGGCGACGGCTCGTCCGGAGATGTTATAGATCGTTATATCAACGTTTGTTGTCAGGGAATCAAACAGTATTCCTGATGTCGGATCGGCTCCATCGAACCTCACACCTGTGGCTGCATTTCCATCATAAGGAATAAACGGATTCGGATACACGACCACTTGATCGAGGTTCGCTTCAACGCCTGGGCCAGCAATGATGGCGAAGATCGTGAAATGATTGATCACGCAGGTGACTGTATTGTTGACCGGATCAACAACCGACGTCGGTTCCTTCACCCAAACTCCAAAAGTTTCGTCCCAATGATAAATCGCAAGGTCTTTCTCCATCTGACCGGTAACACCAACAGCATCATCATTTGGATCTGTATCATTGTACGGTAGAGTCAGAACGTAATTCTTCGCGAACGATGTCTTTCCATCTTCTCGAATGAACGTTCTCACAACCGGTGTGTTGAGGGCTCGAAGGCCTCCAGTAATCGGAGCCGTTCCAGGTACATCAAGTTCGATCACAGCTTTAATCCAGACGCTATCTTCCGTAATGCTACCCGCTGTAAGCATCAAGCTTGTTCCACCGTCAGCAAAAATGAGTGTGGCGTCTGTATCTTTAAATACTTTCTGGCGCCTGACATGAGATCCGTCGGCTTGATTGAACTCCTGAACAGTTGAATCGATCTTGTCCATCAGGACTCGAATAAATTCTGGATTTGTGTCAATAACTCCAAACTTGTCGGTCCCAACAGCGCGCACATCCACACGAGCGGTATCTCCGTTGGTAATCAACGTATCAGCATCAAAATAGGTACCCCAGAACGGTGCTTCTGTGTCTTCCTGAATCAACGTCCAGGCTCCGCCTTCCGGTCGATACTCGTACCTGACTTTTGTATAGGTATCTCCGTAGGTGGAAACGATCGAAATCGCATCACCATTATGTTTCTGCCCCATATAAGGAGTATCGTTAACAGTTGCCAAACTCGGCGTAGCATCCGATACAACGACTCTTACGGTCGAGTCGGAGAAATTGAGCGCAGGATCAACAGCCTTGATTCTGAAGTCATAAGTGTCACCCGCAACCGTAGTATCAAACACAACCGTATCCACCCAGATGTTCGTTCCTGAAATTCTGGTGAGCGGATGTGAATCGTTGCCGCCAATTGGTGCAAGATTGATAAACACGCCAAGCACTGCATTGGAATCATCAACCGTTACCGTGAAGACGACTGTTTCGCTTCCGCTGTTGGTAACCCATGCTTTGTCTACGACCGCTGTCGCTATGAGTGGCGCAACCGTATCCTGACCTTCAACATAAAACGTCTCGGCCGTTACAGTGATGGTATTGCCAGCTTCATCAGTTACAACAACACGCCAATAATATAATCCCGTATCAAGAACAGCGTTTGTTTCAGTTCCCGTAATCGTCGAGTCAATTATCATTGTGGTGGTGTCGAATGTTCCCGAGGTGTCAACCTGAAGTGTATAGGACACAACACCCGCAATCGAATCGGTCGCAACACCCCAATCCAGGAATGCGGGCGAGATGACGGTCTCCCCTTTGATTGGGGTATCGAGGAAGGTCGATGAGATCGTAGGTGGCGCGGTATCAACGATAATGGTTGAGTCGCCAATCACTGTCGTATTTCCACTCGCATCCTTAGCAATCACACGCCAGAGATACGTGTCGTTCGGATTAAGAGTGATTGTTACTTCGGTGTCAGTTATCGTTGTATCTTCAATCACCGCTCCTGCCATATCAGTATCAATAATCAAACGGTAGGTCAGTGGAGTTGAACTATCGGTTGAATCAGTCCATCGGAATGTAATCGTCACCTCGTTCGTCTCTTTATTGTCCGAAGGCGAAGTGAGATTGAATGAAGATGGTGGCGTTGTTTCTGACGGCGTGATCACAACAAAGGTTCCGGCAGACGAGGCTGTGGTGTTGCCAAGATCATCTTCTGCAATGATACGCCAGTAGTAGGTATCATCAGCAAGTGCCAGTCCCGTATCGTCAGTAACATAATGAAGACTGTCAGCCGCCAAGAGGCTGTTGAAGTTTCCGGACGTATCAAGCTGAATCCTGAAACGCTGGAATCCCGAGATGGCATCACCCACGGAGGTCCAATCAAGTGATACGTTGGTCCACTGCAATGAACCAAGCACTGGAGAGACCAGGGTCGAAACATCCGGGCCAGCTGTGTCAATCACAATTGTTGAATCACCTATTGTCGTCAGATTCGCACCAGCATCCCTCGCAATAACGCGCCACAGATACGTGTCATTGGCGGGCAACGTCACGTTCTCCATTGTGTCGGATACGGTTGTGTCGATCACGTAGCTTCCAAGCATGTCAGTATCAACAATCAGGCGATATGAAATCGGCAACGAGCTGTCACTCGAGTCCTGCCACTGGAAGAGAATATTAACTTCACTGGTTTCAGCATTGTTAGTTGGCGATATAAGACTGAAGCTGTCAGGCGGCACGGTTTCACTCGGTGCAACGACGACAAAAGAATCTAAGCTTGTGGCGGTTGTATTGCCTTGCTCATCCTCAGCAATCACTCTCCAGTAGTAGGTACCTGTATCACCGATGGTAATTGTTGTGTCAGGAGTGTTGGCATAGCTGTCTCCGACAAGCTGACCTGCAAATGTTGCAAGCGTGTCGATCTGCAAGCGGTACCGTAGTACGCCCGCGATCGAATCATTCGAAGCATCCCAGTCCAACGTAATAACCGAAACATTATTTCGCGTGTCACCATTAATCGGTGATACCAGGCTCGGGAAGCTTGGACCTTGCGTGTCGACAATGATAGTCGAGTCACCGGTTGACGCAGTTGTGTTTCCTACAAGATCACTCGCAATCACGCGCCACTTGTAGGTGTCACTTCCGGTAACTAGAACCATAACCGATGTACCTGATAGGCCTGATGAATCAACAAGGTAACTTCCGGCAAGATCCGTATCAACAATAAGCCGATACGAAACAGGATTTGAATCTATCGATTCAGTCCATTGGAAGACGACCCATGCAAGTCCTGTCTCAGTGTTGTCTGCGGGAGCAAGCAGCGAGAAGGCCTGAGGAGCTGTCGTATCAATATTGAGCACCTTGAACGAGTCTGCGGTAGTGGCCGTTGTGTTTCCTGCACCATCAACAGCGATAACTCGCCAATAGAAGGTATCCTGACTGAACGACGCCGTGGTCTCGATCGCAGTCTGAATCAGCCCTTCAATAACCATCTGCCCGCTGGTGAACGAGCCCGAAGTATCGACCTGCACTATATAACCAGCGACTCCAGAGATCGTATCGCTTGTCGCAGACCACTTCATGGTTACTGGAGAACTGGTGTCAATTCCGTTAATAGGAGTATCAAGCACAACTGCTGACGGCGCTTGATTATCGATGATAAACGTTTCCGTCGAAGTTACAGATGTGTTGCCGACGTCATCGTATGAGATCAGCCTGACGTAATATGTGTCATTCGCCGGAAGGATGACTGTGGATCCAGAATTCGTACCAACATTTGAATCAACCACGTTGAAGGTAAAGAGACCACCTGTATCAATTTGAAGCTGATGCCGATTCAGACCGGAGTGGTCGTCCGAACCGATCGTCCATAACAATCCAATTGTGGTCGAACTCGTTTCGTGGTCTGCCGCAGGTAGAATGATCACAGCCGAACCCGGAGGAGTCGCGTCAACCAGGAATGTGAATGCAGAAGTTGCTGTTGTATTTCCTGCGTTGTCGTGGGTGACGATTCGCCAGTAGTAGGTGTCGGTAACACTTAAGAAGAGCGTCGTGTCTGTACCCAGTCCCGCACTTGTATCTGTGACTAACTGCCACGGGATAAAGTTGCCGGTTGTATCTATTTCAACATGACTCTTTGCAACACCAGAAAGCGAATCTGAACCAATGGTCCAGCTAAGCCCCACTGTTTGCGACGAAGTTTCGTGAGCCGTAGCTGGCAGTATGAGTGAGGCTGCAAGTGGCGGCACCGTATCAATGATCACTGTTGTCGCACTGGTTGCCGATGTGTTGCCTGCATCATCGTACGAGACGATTCTCCAGTAATATGTATCGTTTACAGTCAATCCAGTAATCGTTGTGTCGGTATTCGTTCCGACATTTGAGTCCGCAATGAGAGTTGTAAAGTTTCCTGAATTATCAAGCTGGAACTGGTGTCTTGAGAATCCAGACTGAGTGTCATTTGAAGTGACCCAGCTAAACCCGATTGTCGTGGCCGTCGTTCCTGCCGCATTAGCTGGCAGAGTGTGAACGGCCAATATCGGGACTGTCAGATCAAGAAGGAAGACCGAATCGCCTATCTGAGTCGTATTGCCGCTCTGATCCGTTGCAATAACACGCCACTCATATGTATCACCAACCGACAGTGTCAGGATCACGCTCGTTTCGGAAACCGTCGTATCCTGGACTACGGAATCGGCAGTATTAAATGTGGCGGTATCTACAATCACGCGATAAGAAAGAGACAGATCAGAATCATTGGCTTCTTTCCAACTAAAGACGATAGACGTGAGGTTTGTTTCTGCATTTGTAGCCGGATTCAATAGTGTGAACGTCTCGGGCGACGTGGTATCAATTGTACTGATCACAAACGAATCTGTACCCGCAGTCGTATCCATATTACCTGCACCGTCCACAGTGATGACGCGCCAGAAGTATGTATCAGCTGCAAAGCTTATTGTTGTCTCTGTCGCTGTTTGTGACTGACCATCGAGTACCAGCGAGGTGAATGTTCCCACCGTATCAACCTGGACGATGTAACCGCCGATACCGGCAAGCGTATCGTTGCCCGCTATCCACTTCAGCGTTGTTGGTGTACCTGTATCGACGCCAGATATTGGAGTGTCGAGCACTGCACCATTCGGTGAGCCGACATCGATCAGAATACCTGAATCGTTGGAGACTGTTGTGTTGCCGACATCATCGACGAATATCACGCGCCATCTGTATGTGTCGTTTGTCAGAAGCGCCAGAGTTTCTGATGTTGAAGTCGTTGCAGAATCTGCAACCAATGTTGCGTTCACGAATGTGCCCAGAGTATCGACCTGTAGACGGTAACTTGCCAGGCCCGCAAGAGGATCGGAACCTGTTCCCCATGTGAAGATGATCGTCGAGAGGTTGGTCTCGGTGTTGTCGAGAGGTGTAATCAGGGAATCAGCAACCGGGCCGGTATTGTCTATAATAATGTAAGAATCGGCATAAGCGGTTGTATTGCCAACATTGTCGTATGCAACAATCCTCCAGTAGTACGTGTCATTGGCAGTCAGCGTCACAGCTCCTGTCAGGTTCAGACCTGCGGTGGAATCTGTAACAAGACTCGAGAAGTTTCCGGATGTATCGATCTGAAGCCGATGTTCGGCCAAGCCGGAAAGTGAGTCAGATGCTGTACTCCAAGTAAAGACTATGGTGGTTGCGCTGGTTTCAAGTGCCTGCGATGGCGTAAGTGGCTGACCCACAATTGGACCGGCATTATCAATCAAGAATGTGTCAAATGCAGCGACTGACGTGTTGGCAACATTATCAGTCGCGACCACGCGCCAGAAGTACGTGTCATTGGCAATAAGTGTAACTGTTGTGCTGGCTGATATACCGTTTGAAGAATCTATCGCCAACGTACTGAAGACRGAATCTGTACTGATCTGAAGAGTATAGTTTGCCAGTCCTGATCCTGAATCACTCGAAGCCGCCCACGTTAAGCTGATCGAGGTCGATGAACTTTCCGTTCCGTCAGCCGGAGTAGACTGAGTGGCTATTGTTGGTGCGGTTGTGTCGGATTCAAAGTGAACGAGAACTGTATCTTCAAATCCGGTTGCGTCCTTCACGTTGATCGTGATAGTGGTGGAAGGAGAATCGTTCTGAATTTCGAAGACGAGTGTGTACGTATCCTGGTTTGCTACGGTCTCGCCGCCCTGTATCACATTGAAAGCGGGCGATGCGTTTACGACTGACTCATTATTATCCTGCACGTAAACAATGATGGTATCCATCTGATTCACACCTGATCCGGTCGGATTGAAGAAGACGGTGTCAGCAGTGAGACCTGGGGTTACCGGAGAATCAGCATAGAAATGTGTGGATACAGAAGACGTGATCGTAATCTGAACAATCGACGGAACGGAAGAATCAATTACAAAGGATCGAACCGTCGCGCCTGCCGTGTCAGCATTCGAGACCGTGTCGTACGAAATTACGCGCCAGTAATATACCGAGTCGTTCAGGCTTGATGCCGTGAAAATCACCGCAGCGGGATCAGGTATAAACGAATCCTCAACGATCAGCGTGAATCCTGAATTGCCCGAAATCTGAACCCGATGTCCTAGAGCGCCCGATTGCGTGTCGCCAAATATCGCCCAGGTAAGAGCAGGAGTCGAGTCGCCAGTCGTTTGCGAATCGCTCGGCGTAATCGGTGTCGCAGCCGGAGGCGGACTGATATCGCGTGACCAGTTCAACTGGATTGTGTCCTGATTGCCCGCTGTATCTTCAGCTGTGATCACCATCTGCGTGTCGGTCAATCCAACTTCGACCGAATATCCATATTCATGAATCGCCGAACCTTGAGTTGAAGCTGCTTCTCCGAAGTTAACCGGGAAGATAACAGTGTCGCCACCAGTCAAAGTCACGGTGACCGTATCCTGTTGGCTAGCTCCAGCACCGACGTTATTAAAGAAGATCGTATCTTCAGCAAGACTGGTATCGATGCCGCCCGAATCAGAGAAGAACGTTGCCGCAGAAGCCGTGAACGTAATTGTCTGAATAACCGGAGCTGTTTGATCAACAACAAAAGTCTGAATCGTCGAGTAAGCTGAAGTGTTTGTTGCATTGTCGTACGCAACAACACGCCAGTAGTAGGTGTTTTCACCAAGGCTCATCGTTGTATCGGACGATGCATAGCGATCCGAATCTGCGGCCATGGAACCCGAAGTAAATGTTCCGCCGGTATCAACCTGAAGATGGTACTTCTGAAGTCCTGAAGTGCTGTCCAGGGAGTCAGTCCAATCCAAGAAGATCGTCGTCGCATTTGTTTCGCCCGCGTTCGAAGGCGTGACCAAACTTGGGATAGTTGGAGCAAGCGTATCGATGCGGAACAGTGAATCGCCAATYTGTGTTTGGTTGCCGAACGAATCGATCGCGATGACACGCCACTGATATGTATCGTTTGCGTCCAAGGTATGAGTTGCGAAAGTGTCAAAGATTGTTGAATCAACTATGAACGAACCTGCGAGATCAGTATCGATGATAAGACGGTAAGAAATAGGCGGAGTGGTGTCGTTTGAATCCTGCCACTGGAATAATATGGTCGCTTCGGTCGTGTCTACATTTGCTGTCGGACCAATCAGACTGAACGAATCTGGCGGCGTGGTTTCGAATGTTGTGCGTGCACCCATAATAGAGTCACTAAAAAATGATTCGTTCACTTGAGTCGCAGCATCAAACGCAGTTACGCGGTAATACCACGTTTCACCCGAACCTAATCCAGAGTCGTCAAACGTTTCGGTGCCAGCTGCAACTTGTCCGACCTGCTGCCAGTTTGGAGTGTCGGCGTTAGTTCCGCGAAGAATTCGATAACCCGACAAACCCAGAACAGCCTCGGCTTCTTCCGCGATCGTCGTAATAGACCAGGAAATTCGTATCGTTGTGTCGCCCAGTGCCCCAGCAGAAACTGTATCCGGTGCAGATGGAGCGACAGAGTCTGCAGTGAGACCTGTGTCAACAAGACCGAGCCTAAACGGGACACCACGGTTCGAAGATAATGTATTCACGATCGACGAATCAGCAGACCCCCACCAATTTCGACTCCACGATGAGCCTGACCCCAACGATATAGCGCTATCATTATTCGGCCCGATAAGAACATTATTTTTTTGAATTGAATCTGGATTCACGCCAGCGGTTAATAATTGAAACCCACCATTCGAATCGAAAGTATTGTGTGTAACCAAGTTGGCGTTGTTACCACTCACAGACAATGTCATACCTATTTGTGAATTGTTCGCGATAACATTACCGCGAATCACGTTACCTTGTGAATTGTCAACAATGAATCCCTGGCCGAGATTGTTAAGGGCTTGGTTGCTTGAAATGGTGTTGTAATTGGCAAAAGAAAGCCAGAAGGATGCATATGATGAATCATTTCGGCTTAAGTTTCCGCGCACTATGTTTCGATTTCCACCAATCACGAAAGAAGGACTTGCCCATGACAAATAGTTGTCGAAACTTTTGTTGTTCGAAACAGTATTTGAGTCGCCWTATAAACTTATACATGCTTGTGCCTGAGACGAATCATATCGAATCTGCGTTATATAGTTGTCAGCTACCGCGTTCTCCCAGGAGTTGAGATCAAGAGATATACCAACAGCTTTGAAATTTTTCGCCGTAACCCTTTGAACTGTCGAGAAATCCACATCCTGAAAATAGATACCGGTAAACKCATTCTGAACAGTCAGATCACTAATTGTCACACTCGCCTGTGTGTCAGCCTTTATACCAATAACAGAGTTTGTCGTACTGTCACCAGGATCAATAATTGTCAAAGAAGAATCCGCGCCGAGAATCCAGACTGTGTCGACCAAGACGACGAACGTTTCCGTGTAAGTACCTGCATCAACATAAACAGTATCTCCGGCAGTAAGCCAATTTTCGACGCGAGACAAAGTTCTCAGCGGGAACGCCGGGGTCACACCAATGTTTGTGTCATAGCCGATCGAAGTGGTATAAGAATCATTCGTTGTTGATCCATCGTTGATGTACCAGACGTTTGGGCCGGTTGTGTCCACAAGCGGCGCAGCCGAGTCCATGACCAGATTCTGTTTGTGTTCGTTACCGTATGAATCTACTGCCGTAATAACGAAGTAGTAGGTCTCGCCTGTTGTCAGACCAGCAATCGTGATTTCAGTTTCGTACGACGGCGTCGTTTCGGACGGCGAACTATCACTAATATAGAGAGAGTCACTGAAAGGCGTCAGGCTTCTGTAGATATTGTAATGATGAAGATCTGTTGTTGTGACCGCGGTCCAGCGAACTTTGATCTGATCACCAACATCATTGGCAACATCAAGAGCTTCGACAGCGACAATCGCGCCTGGTGCCGCAAGCGGAGCTTCGGCAATTTGCGTCGTTGATCCAGGTGTCGGCGAATCAATCGCCCAGTCTGAATCCGAGTTGTTGTCAGCAAAGTTTGATGCACGTGTTATCGACGAGTCGTTGTCAAAGTCAGCCGAAACCGAGAATGGCGTGCGGGTGTTGTTCTGCCTTGAACCTAGGTCACGCCACGCTCCCTGCTGAATCGCATAACCAAGATGGTACTGTTCTGTTACAGACATAGCTCCGTCTCGATTCGACCAGGCCACAAAGTCCAAGATCGTGTCGCCACCTGCATGGATCAGAAAGAGGTTTTCATCACTCTCGGCGAGGGAAATGGTAAGACCGTAAATCCAGACAGCACCATCACCACCTGAATCTGTTTCATTCGTCCCAGTCTTGTTATGAAGAACAATATAATCACCATCACCGACCGTAACATTACCGAACGTGATAATGTCGCCGGTCGAAGTATCGTCGCGTGTTACCTTGAAACCGGAAAGATTAAGATTTCCACTCGGATTTCCATCATTGATGACCCGAAGTTCGATGAACTCTGTGTCTGTTCCTGCAAATTTCACTTCTGAAAAAAGAATCGTGGGGGTCACCGTGATATTTTTCTGTGCAGCTGCACTATCCATTGCAAGCGTGCCCTTAATTTCATTGCCATACGAATCAACTGCCGTAATCGCAAAAAACCACGTTTCACCGTTAGTCAGTCCAAGGAACGACACACCCGTTTCTGTTGCGACTACTGTTGAGCTCGGCGCGCTGTCGGTCTGATAGAGGTTTGGCGGAAACGGCGCCGTATCTCGATACACATTGAAATGATGAAGGTCGGCAGCTACAACGGGATCCCATACGACTTCTATCGCACCGCCAAAGTCATTCGGAAGATCTCGTACATCAAGGTTCGTAATGAGCGAAGGATACGTAAACGGGGCTTCAGGTATTGTCGATACGACGCCAGGCGTATACGTATCAATGGCCCAATCCGTATCTGAATTGGAATCATCAAATAGTGAAGACCTGGTAATAGAGGAATCAGAATTAAAGCTCATCCCTTCCAATGGATTCACAGCATTGTTCTGGAACACTCCGGAATCAGCCCACGCTCCTTGCTGAATAGCATATCCAAGATGGTATTTTTCGATCGCCGCCATGACACCGTCACGATTTGACCAGTGAACAAAGTCGAGGATCGTGTCTCCTCCGGACATGATCACAAACAAATTTTCGTCGGTGGCTGGCAGACTGAAGTTTGAGACCTCAGGCGAATAAAGATTAACGATTCCGTCGCCGCCAGAATCAGACTCGCTTGTTCCCGCTGCATCCCAAAGAACAATAAAGTCGCCGTCGCTTACAACAACAGAACCGAATGTGATGATGTCTCCAGTTGACGTGTCATCGGCCGTGACTTTGAATCCCGAGAGATTCAGATTGCCGCTGGAATTACCGTCACTGATAACAGCCAACTCGACAAACTCAGTGATCGATGAGTTAGCAAAGTGCACTTCTGAAATTCGAATGACCGGCTGCGTCGTAACATTCTTCACCGGCGCGATCGGGCCGCTTTCGCTGAGGTTATATCTGAACTCAAGTCCCCAGGAGTCAACAATCGTAACAGTGGCGTAGTAACTCGCTCCGTTCGTAAGTCCGCTTGCTGTATACGAAGCTGTTGACGAATCTGTAATCGTCGTCGTCGGAACAATTGTGGTATCTGTTGCCGTAAGATCTGCAAGTGATTGAGTATCGATCCAGATTCTGTACTCTTTGAAGTCAGCTATCGAAGTATTGGGATCCCATGTTATGGTCAACGCGCCGCCAAAGTCATCTGCGACGTCAAACAACTTAACATTGGTCACCCGTGTTGGCGGTACTGTGGGCGACTCGATGGTATTCACTGAACCTGGTGTATATACACCTTCTCCCCAATCTGTATAGGTATCACCGTCAGAGACGCCAGAACGCTGCAATGACATTCCGGATGTGAAGCTTCCGACAGTTCGCGCTGATGCGGATCCAGCCTGAACTGTTTCAGCCGACTCCCATGCACTCAAACCAATCAGTGCTCGCATGTCTGCTTCAGATCCCGACGACATACCTCCATCAAGGTTTGACCAGACAACAGCATCGCGAAGTGAATTTTCTGCATCGTAAAGGGCAACTTCATCATCAGTGGAACTGAAAGACTGCGACGAATTATACATAATAATATTACCATCGAGACTCGGGGCGGAATCTCCGACTGTCTCGTCCGTTCCAGCTCCGTCGTAAATGACGATATATTCGCCCGTGCGCACAAACACGGGGGTATCAGCAGTACCATTATTATCGGTGTCGCCTAGAACCTTGCGGTCAGATACTCCCAGATCCATTTCGGTAAGTGTCCAGCCTTGGACATCAACACCAGCTCCACCATTACCGTCGTCTGCCACAAACAATTCCACAAAGTCTGAATCCGCACCCGATCCCGGAACATAGACCTCGTTGATCCAAATAACAACATTCTGCGATGTGGAAACAGTAAGGATTCCAACTTCTGAAATGTTCGTTGCTGGCCCCGTCTCCGCAGTGACTGCGTCAACTGTGTTAGCCGTAATCAATGCCTGAAATGTTTCACCGCTCGTCGCGGTACCAAGATCAATTGTTACGATGAAGTCCGAATCAATTCCGAACGGTGTATAAAGATTATTAACTTCCCATCGCGTAGCGGTAAGGTTCGGGATGACAGCGACAAGACTATCTCCTGATGAATAAATCGAATCATGATCCACATCCATCCAGAGCCTGACCTGAGCTATATCAGCATTCGTCAAGAGTCCTTGATTATCGATGGTGAAGTGCTGGAGTGTGTCTCCCTGAGACGCTCCCTTGAGGTTGAACGCGATAACAGTAATTGTATCTTGGGATGTTGAAACAGTTTCAGATGTTACATTCGGTCCCTTTGTTATTTGAATCACATCACCAACTGTGATGATTACGGTTCCAGAAGTTGTTGAATTATATTTCGCAGTAATGAGAACTGGGTTTGTTGCTGCAACACCGGTAATTGAGTCGCCAAATCCGACTGTACCAAGTACAAACGCAGTCGACGCAGTTTCAGTAATCGTTCCTGTATCAACTTCAAACTCTACCGTGCTGGTAAAGTCGGTAACCGTAGCATTGTCCTGATCCAACACCGTAATAGTGATGGTGAAAGATTCTCCGGCTTGCACAACTGCGGGACTCGTAGTCAAAGACAAATGAGCGTTTGGCGAGGCATTATTTTCTGAAGCCGTTGGATCAAGATTTTTGCCGGGTGTTGGAGTCACAGCGTTATTCCAGGTACCAGCGCCGTCATACACCCTAGCAAAGGATTTACCAGMAGTTGGCGTAGCGGGGTAGGCTTTTGAATCGATAATGATGTTCGATGCATTGGAAACAACTGCAGATTCGGACGTGTTATTCAAAGACGGGAACGCGCCTGCCGCAAAGGCGCCACTGTCGGTAATAACTAGACCCGTGGAATCATAGAGATACCAATCCTGACCGATGGTTGCTGGATCGTTGTCGTAAACAATCAGGAAAGTCCTCGCTCCCATGATGAGTGGAGAAGGCAATGTCGCATCGCCCGGCGTGACATCGTCATCAATCTTCCAACCGCCAACTCCAACATTTTTGTCCGAGTTGTTATAAAGCTCTATGAACTCTTCGTCGGTGTCTGCAACACTCGTATCATTATCATGGTTTTGCCCACTAGGGTTCRGTATGAACTCGTTAATCACAATCGAATTGTCCGGCGCTGTATCTGAATCAATGGTATAGAGAGCCGAAGTCGAAACAGCAGCAAGCTCCGGGCCAGAATCGGCCACCGTCGCGCCAATCGTTTTGATTCCAATCTGTGACTGCCACGTTGTATTTTCTGTAGCTGTTGGGGCAACCTCTATCACAACCAATACGTCGATCGATGCTCCAAAAAAGCTATACGAAACCGTATCGCTCTCCCAAAGAGAACCGGACTTGAACGGAAGTACGGCGATCAGTGAATCTGCAGTGGTGAAGGTTGAGTCAGATCCAATATCCCGATACACCCTGACCGAGGTAACGTCCGCTGATCCCATTGAACCGGTATTCGTTACAGCAAATGTGATGATCGTGTCATTCGGCGTTGTCACTCCAATAGTCAACTGCATGACCACAACCGTTTCACCTTTTTGTACGGTCAACGGCAAAGAGTCACCGCGCTTGGTAACAGTGACTGGATTAGCAGAAACAATTGTTATCTTGCCGGTATTGGAGACCACAGCGGCGGGACCAGAGTCCGCACCATTCGATTTAATTGTTGTCGCTGCAACCGAAGCCTGKAAAGTATCTCCAAGAGTTGCCGTATCATTTATATTGATCGTAATAAGAAACACCTGACCTGATGTGCCAAGAGCTGCTCGTGAATCATTTGCAATAACGGCGTCCCATCGACTAAATGCATCATCATATGACAGCGTCGCAACAAGAGTGTCCGGCCCTGTAAAAGAGATCACGGAGTCTTCATCTTCGTCACGCCAGAGTTCAACCCAAAGATCCTGCGAATCCGCAAGGCCAAGGTTGGATACTGCAAAGAAAAGCAGCGTGTCTGCGGCGGCCGTATCACCCACAATAAGTATTGACGAAGSCACCACCCAAGAATCTCCCTGGGCTCCGTTCGTGTCAGAAATATTCGAATTAAGCCTAACATCCACGGTTTTAACAAACTCCGTCGTTCCAGAAATGATGGAGTCAGAATAGAAAGATTCGTTCACGTAAGTTGCGTTGTCGTAAGTTGTCACTCGATAGAAGTATGTCGTCTCAGCTGGAAGACCTGAATCAACCAAAGAATACTGWGAAGGGCCAGTGSTCCCGATCAATTCCCAATAAGACGTATCCGAAGTGGGAGACCTGTAGATTCGCCATCCGCCAGAATCAATCAAGGCTTCAGCCTCTTCTGAAGTAGTTTCTGCTGACCAGGAAATAGTAAGGGTGGTCGTGGATGCATTACTCACAGCTACAGTTTCAGGTGCGTTAGGCGCGACGGTATCGGCAAGTAGCGCCGTATCAACAATTCCTAGTCTGAACGGTATATAGGTTACAGACGCAGCGCCACTCCCTGCAACTTTTGCAGTGATTGTCGAGGAATCCGTGGTTCCCCACCAGGATTTTGAAATATCAATTGTATTGGCTGTATTGTTCTGAACTGCCGCATTCGGGTTGAGACCAGCATCAAGGAAGACGGTCTTTTGGAATGTATTGGAAGCAGCCGATCCACTTATATTAATGCCATATGTGCCATGCGAATCCAGTGTGTTCTGAACAAAGACATTGCTGGTACACGAATTCAGATCAAAACCGTAAACCGAATTCCCCGTGACTAGATTCGCTCCAAAATAGTTTGAGGCAGATCCTTCAATCATGAATCCGCGCGTCGTATTCGATGTGACCGTATTTGTCGTATACACGTTGTTCGTTGATGGTGCGCCAATCAAGAAGCCAACACCGTTCGATGTCACCGTGTTATTTGTAAATCTATTTCCAGATGTGGGATTTCCGACAGAGGTGTAATCCCATACATGTATCCCTGTATCAAAAACNNTAAWCKTRYTGYMNTMGWNNAGKTNCMGTTMWYMGRTNTMGYNANCCKTRRYKNCCAKMCCTWSMYRKASNAKTMWWYGTGTTTCCATATATGGTACTAAAATCGTTATCTTGATCGAGATAGATGCCGTNATTCATCGAAGAGAAGATCCCGGACTCGATCGTGTTCCACCTAGAAATCCAGCCATAAATGCCGTTCGAGCTCGCAAAATGGCTGTTATTGGAGACAACGAGACTTGTGAGGGTATTGGTATCTGAATTTTCGAGATATATTCCAATTTTTAATGCTTTGCTGATGGTGACTCTGTCAATTAGAGAATTGGAAGCCGATTTCAGCCAAATCGGTCGATAGCTCTCTCTCACATGAACCTGTTGAAGCGTTAGGTTTGTACAACCGACCGCATATATCCCAGCCGCATTACCCGATGTTGAATCTCCAAAATCAAAAATCGTCTTCTGGCTATCTGCGCCGATGATAAAGATCGAGTTTGTGTCGATCGTAAATGTATCCGCCTCAAAGTAGATTCCTGAATCGACATAGATTGTGTCGCCCGCAGTGATCAGCCCTTCAAGGTCGTTCAGATTGAGTTTGGGCGTCGTTGCTGTAAGGCCGTCATTGCTTGCTATTCCAACTGCAGAAGTATAAACATCTCCGGTTGTACTCGTATCATTCACATACCAGACATTCGGGCCTGCCGTATCCGGAAGGGGCAACGTAAAGATACCTGTTGTTGTTACATTGGCAGAGGGGCCCGTATCCCCTTTTTGGGTACCAATAAAGTTCGCCGGAATATTTGCTTTGAAAGTTCTGCCTAAGGCTGCTCCACCGGCGGTATTTAACGCCACGATCAGATTGATGCTTGTACCGTTAAACGCGTATGAGATTGTGTCTTCAGCCCAATCAGAGCCTGACTGAAAACGAAGAGTCGTAATCAATGTATCGATCGGAGCTGCATCAATAACCGAATCTCCATCCCCATCGTGATAAAGGCTGATAGCCGAAACATCACCATTCACCATGGTCCCATCGTTTCTTACTCGGAAAATATTAATTATGTCGTCCACGTAAGTGACAGACAGCTGAACCGCCATCACAGGCGAATCAACGGCTCCTGTTTCAATATCTGCGGAGGCAAAATCACCGCGTTTTGTGATCGTTATCGGATTGGCTTCTACGATCGTCATGGTTCCAGCGCCGGTAATGATAGCCGCAGGACCAGAATCCGCATCGGCACCATCTACAGTTATTGCCTGCACCCTAGCTTGGAACGTATTACTCACTGTCGCTGTATCGTAAATCTGAAGTGTCACCAGAAATGTCTTTCCCGTTGTACCCAACGCCGCATTATCATTGTCCGTGATTGCGGCTTCCCATCGGCTGAACGCGTCGGACCAATCCAGAGTCGCTACAAGAGTATCCACGCCGCCAATAAGTGAATCAGCATCTTCGTCACGATACAGCCGAACAACGATATCTGTAGTGTCGCTTGTACCAAGGTTTGTGATAGCAAAGAACGAAAGCGTATSMTYKKYCGMWCTCGAACTCTTTATAAAGAAATTCGAAACTATGAAGTCTGTATCACCCCGRGCCACATTCGAACTTGCGGTATCGGAATTCGCGGTCACATCGATGGTCGGCGAAATGTTGTGCACCGAAACCACAGCTGTGCCGATCGTTGTTGTGTTGTACTTGACTGTAAGAACAACAGATTCACTCGCAAACACAGAAACAATACCCACTACTTCTGCTCTTACCCCTGCGACGAAATTACTCGATGTCGTATGACTGATTGTACCGGTGTCTGAAGATAGAGTCGCGGTCGCCTCAAACGCGGCGACAGTGGCGTCATCCTGATTGCGCATTGTGATGGTCAACGTTACAGACTCACCCTCGTAGAATGAATCCACATTCGTGGTTACAAGAAAATGGGCGTTTGGTGATTGGTTGTTCTGTGCTGCAGTCGGATCCTGATTGAATCCTGGCGTAATGGTTATGCTGTTTGTCCAGGTGTCGGCACCATCCCAAATTCGCTGATTTGATTTACCTGTTGTGTACGCACCGTAAAGAGTGTTGCTAATAAGTGTGTTCGAGGCATTTGAGAGAACTACCGAATCAGCAGAATTGTTGAGCGCAGGAAAAGTACCTGTCCATACGCCTGATTCCTGAATGATGGAACCCGTTGGGTCGAACCGATACCAGTCCGCGTTGGCGAGATCCAGATCTCTGTAAACAACAAGAAACTCTCTTGCCCCCATAACAATTCCAGCTGGAAGAGTCAGATCGCCGGGCGTAAATTCATCATCGAGATCCCACCCCCCCACATTCACATTGCCATCGGAATTGTTGTAAAGCTCTATGTACTCTTCGTCTGCGTCACTTGTCGTTCCATCATTGTCATGATCCTGACTAGTATTTGGATCCTGAATGTATTCATTAATCATAATTGCGGTATCCGCCGATGTATCTGTTGGAACATTGAAGCTTGCTGTTGTTGAAATCGTAGCCAATGGACCGGAGTCGGCATTGGTCAAAACAACATCCTGGATAGCAATCTGCCCCTGGAACGTCGCCCCTCCTGTTGCACCTGCCGCAACATTTACCGTAACAATCAGGTCAATACTCGTTCCTTCAAACGCATAGGAAAGGCTTGTGTTTTTCCAAAGAGATCCAGCGGAAAATGGAATATTTGCAATGAAAGTGTCTGCTGTTGTGAGATTTGAATCTGGTTCTGCATCTTCATAGAGCTGAATCGAAGTGATATCTGCGTTGGCCATTGATCCCAAATTGGTAATTCCAAAGGTTGTTATTGTGTCATCCGCAACGGACACTTTGATATTGAGCTGCATCACGACCGCCGAATCCCCCTTCGCTATAGCCACACCCGTCGTGTCGCCGCGACTCGCGACCGTGGCCGCATTAGCGGACACGATCGTAAGGATTCGATCACTTGTTACATTTGCAGCCGGTCCGGTATCAAACAAATTAGGCTTGATCGTATTCGCAATCACTCTCAACTCGACCGTGTCAGCTGCTCCCGCTGTATCATATACATCGATCGCAACCAGGTACGTTCTCCCAGCCGTTTTAAGTTCGGCTGTGTCGCCTGCTGTCAATGTTGCCTCGTATCTGTTTGTAGCCGAGTTCCAGTTCAAAAACGCAACAAACGTATCTGCGGCCGTAACAAGTGAATCCCCTCCATTTTCCTGGTAGAGCTTCATTACAAAGTCCTGAGAATCTGCTAAACCTAGATTTTCAATCGAAAAATTCGTGAGACGATCTGGCGTAGTTGTGTCGCCTTGTATGAAGAATGTGGCTGCCACAACTCCGAGACTTCCTTTAATCATGTTTGAGTCTGCTAGCACAGAATTATTCGTGAGGACTAGTTTGGTGTCAGGTGCTCCGAGCATAATCGGACCGGCTGTTGCAATCGTTCCTTCATTACCTTGGGTATCAACCGAAACCACAGCGAAGTAATAATTGACTCCTCCTTGAAGCGCATCACCAACTCGCATGGTAGAGACAGTTCCCGATGTGGACGTCATGCCCTTGACCATGACTTCCGGGTACATCCACATATCTTCATCAACCAAACCATCTGCATCATCATCTTTTGACGTGCTGTTGCCTGATGTCGATCCGCTTGGGAATCCGTCCGCGTCATTCGGCGGATCCTCATCAATCTGCCCATCAGCGTCAGAGTCTATTCCATCGCCGATGCGTGCCTGCGTCAGAGCAACCGTGTCGACAAAAAGATAGTATCGAACAACATCGCCGGAAGTTGATGCCGTCCAGGTGTAGTCAAAACTATTTGCATTGGCTGTTACTGTAAGCCCGGTTGCTCCGGCTGGCGCTGTGTTATCATAAGCATCTGCGCTGGGATCCGCAGTCGCACCAGCCATGATCTGGTGATAGTGCTGCATATATTTACGGGCTAAACGAAAATCATGAACAATAACTCCAACCTCATCATTTGAACCGGTTGAGTAAGTGGCCGATGCCGACATGTTCATGGACCCCGTGGCAACTATTTCCATGTCAAAAATCATGGTCTTGGAATGGAGCCTGTTAAAACCTCCGGACTGCGTTCGAAGAGTGTGATCTGCCTCCATATTGGTCTTTATTGTCCCATCCCAATCCGAACAACAACCGCCTGGATCACCTGCGGCACCGGCGATCACCACGGAGTTATTAGCAATAATATCGTCACTCATACCAGTCGTACCAACGCTCGAAGACCATGCGTCGTGCATGTAGAAGATCGATTCCTTGGCGGCCACGGCCAATTGGCGAAGACGTGCTAACGTGCTACCTGTACCGGCAGCTGTCGAACCATCGTGATCATCCGGACCATAACGAAGTTCGATCGTGTCACCGTATGGCGACAAGAAATTTATCGTCCCGAAAGTCGTAGCGTCGTGGAACGTCCCACTGGCCTTCTCTTCCTGTTCCTGTGTAACTTTTTTCATCATCGCTGTGAGCGAATCAGCAACGAACATCAGAGAGTTATTATGCTGAGATCGAAAACCACCCGCAGATTGATTAGCGGATGAAAGCACCCAGCCTTTGTTTGCCACGAAATATTCTTTATTGTGCATGAGACCAGCGCCGTCAGCAGACGTGTCGATATTTGCGCCCGTGGCCTGAGCCTGAGCATTGTCCCAGTTGGAACCTGTGTTATCGCCGATAAGCCAGAGCTGGCCCGGATTTCCAGGATGAGCGGCATTTAATCCGTTCAAGCCGACATCGTCTCCGTTGTTAACTCCGTCAATCGGCCCAATGGATCCGCTCCCCCATGTGTATGAAACAACATAAACAGTRTCTGTCGCGGCGGCCTGATTSACGAAAAAGGAGTGCCAGCGTTCGAATTCTGAATTCGATGTTGCGCTGCCGTCACCCTTTGTGAAAAGCGCAAACCACCAGGGTGTTGCACTCGCCGGCTGGGCAACTCCTAAAAGAGCCACACACGTCAAAACAAGAATGAGAACAAGTGAATTGAGGCGTGCGTTTTTGAACATGGTTTAGATCACGTCACAATACGAATCGAAGGGTATATAATAATGTGTAGTTACTAAATACGGTGATTTTGGTACAGATTTCACGAATTCCCCTCGTTTAAGATCGGTGTTTACTAGCTGACAGACTAAAAGTGCACATATATCCAGCGTTCATTGTTGCGAAATCTATGCCAAGCTAATTGGGCTGATTATATGGGAGTTACACGGCGTTTGAACCCCTCCGTGAACATAATCACGCAAATATTTTTGCAGGGGTTTTTGGGTGATTTTAGGCTGGAATTAGGTCTTTTAACTCCAATATCGCCGCTGCTTTGATGGCCGATTCGGCCGCTTCCTTCTCAGGAATCGAATCAGCAACAATTCCCGATCCGGCCGCCACGTGAATTTGGTCGTTTGCGACGTAAGCGGTTCTAATTACTATATTTAGAGTTATATCGCCAGAAGGTGTCAAAAAACCGACAGTCCCGGTATAGGGCCCTCTTTCAAAGCGTTCCAATTCATTAATGATCTCCATGGCCCGAATCTTGGGCGTTCTCGTGATCGTCCCACCCGGAAAGACCGACCCGAGCAGCTCACTTATCTTTATCCCTTCAGAATCGCGAGCCTCAACCTGCGACACTATATGATATAGATGCGAATACTCTTCGACTCCTAGAAACTCCGTCACTTCGACACTCCCAAAGTCAGCAATCCTTCCAAGGTCGTTTCGCTCAAGATCAATAAGCATAATGTGTTCGGCTCTTTCCTTTGGGTCGCGAGGAAGATCTTCAATCGATAGATTTTTCGGGTAGGTTCCGGCAATCGGGCGCGTGATCAATTTATCTCGAGTTCTCTGGATGAGAAGTTCCGGCGATACAGATACAAAATCTAATTTACGATCATCAATTTTTATTTCAGCATAAAACCCGTACGGCGAAGGATTACGTCGGACTAAATTTCTATAGAGCGCAAAAGAGTCGCCAGAGAATTCGGCACTAAACCAACGGGCCAGGTTGACCTGATAAATGTCTCCAGCCGCAATGTACTCTTTCGCTTTTTCAACCATTGAGATGTATTCGTCGCGGGTCGGCGCCTCCTCCCATTCTCCTATATGAAATTCTTCAGCGTCCACGTGCTGATCGATATCATTCAAATCCTTAGAGTTCGTCCACCAAATTCCATTTGCATGGTCGTAGGCCAACAACTCGTGAATTTCACAAAGCATTATTTTAGGCATGCTGATCATTTCAGGATTCTTGCTCGGGATGTTTTCGAAGTCCCGGCACAGATCGTAAGACAGAAAGAGTAGCCATCCTTCTTGAAGAGGTGGCGCGTCGTCGTCATGAATCGGTCGATCTTTTTTTGTTACGAGACCATCGAGTTCATCAAGATCGATTTGCTGGGGAGCGGAGCCCTTGATGCAGTATGACCAACCGTCTCCGGCCTGAGTGTGAATCAAGGTGTTAAATCCTGTTTCACGCAATCCAGCGTAGACACTCTCTGGAGCACCTACTAGATCCGTTCTCTTCACTCCCCTCTTTTCCTTATCCCCTCGATATTCCACTGTTCACAGGGTTCAAGGTCCCAAATCTTTTTTAATATTTCGATGGCAAAAACATGGCCCGCAGCATTGAGTTCGAATTCTCCTGAGGTTCGGAGTCCTTTTATCAGGGGCATCGCGCCCTCGCTCGAAAGTACAAACCCTTCTTTTGATATAATTAAACCCAATTGATATTCGTTTTCATCACGCTTGATTTCCGCTCGTGCACTGCCGTTTGGGACGGATTCACTGAATTGATCAGATACTTCAAGACACCCGGCAGCACGAAGATAGATAGCAGCAGGTTCAATGATGCTTGGATCGCCAGACAGAACGATACGAGTCTCGCAGAGTTTCTTCTGTCCTGCAGCACCACATTCAGGAACTAAAATCTGACGCGAATATCTTTCGTGATTAATGGGCTCCAAAGAAATGACTCAATCGCCAATGCCGCCGGCGATGGCGGGTACGATCATCACTTCATCGCCGTCCGAAAGAGACGATTCAAGTCCTTTGATAAATCGTACGTCTAGACCATTAACAAAAAAGTTGACGCAGCGCTGTTGTTTTCCGTTCTTATCGAGAATTTTTTCTTCAAGGCTTGGGTAACGTTCAAAAAGAGTGTCGAGCATAACGTGAATAGTTGATGCCTCAGAGGGCTCTAAGTCGATCTCCGATACTCCTTCAGTCTGCTGTTTAAAAAGCGTTGGTATTTGTATTGAAACGGGCATGACTACTCCTGAACTTTAGTGGTGACGCATTAACATGCACAAATTGTACACGTTGAGTCTTGTTTAATTGTAACACTGCGAGTGCGTCCTGTCTTTGCATCCATCGTGAAAAAGTTATTTCGCCAAGCNNGTTCTTCTCCGTAAAAAATGCGGACAGCCTCTTCCCCTGCGAGTCGRCCCACAAGACCCACAACCGGTCCGACCACTCCCGCGCGCGAACAGTCCGGTACTTCGATATCATCCTGCTGCCCGAACAAACAACGCAAGCATGCTGAATTTTCGATCGTCAGACCTTGAGCCTCCCAGCCAGACGCACCTGCGTGAACATACGGAATCTTTCTTCCAACAATGGAATCGTGCAGCTGCATCTTTACATCCGCACGATCCGCAGCATCGATGATCACTTGAAATGATTCAAGCCAGTCTTCGTCGCCCCTGACCACTTGATTAAATGTTTCCACGGTCAAGGAGTGAGCAGACGGAAGTTTCATCAGGCGTTTCCGGGCTGCTTCAACTTTGGTTGTTTCTAGGTCATCTTCTGAATACAAGATTTGGCGCGGTAGATTTGATATCTCCACCTTGTCATAATCCGCAATCCCTATCCGGCGGATCCCGGCCGCGGCAAGGTGCAGAAGCGCTGGGCAACCGAGACCCCCTAGGCCGATCACGAGTACGCCTCTGTTTTCATTCTTCATCATGCTTGAATTATCTCAGAATTCATGACGTTCGTCCCGTATGAAACAGCCATGTGAAATGTAAAAATATGTACATAGAGATGGAACGGGAAATTCTGAATTACCAGGAGGTTCTTGCATGAGGACTTTACGATCGGGAGATACTGGTCAAAACGGGCAGAGCGCTATAGAGACTGGGCTCGTCGCTGGACTTATGGCCGTCATGATGGTGGCCGTAATTACTGGAATGGTGCAATTTACCGCTCAGAAATTCGATGCCGAAGCGAAACCCCATGACAAAACAGCTGAATTCAATGCGCGCATGACTGAACTCCTATGAACGTTTGAGAACTGTTCGATTCTTATATCGATCAAATCGATGCGGAATGACAGGCTCGACTACAATAAACCTGACGACGAACTGATTTAGTCAGCCTTTCGTAATCTCGATTCGGCCTCCAACAATAAGCGCATCAAGTCCTGACGAGATCAAAGTTTCTATGGCATCGTTCTCGGTACGAACCAACGGATCGCCGTGTGTGTTGAATGAGGTATTAAGTACAGCGCCAATCCCTATTTTTTCTTTCACTGCTAGAAGAAGTTCTCTGTAATCTTTTTCCTCTTGAGTTTTCGGATCTTCAGGAAGAATCTGCGGGCGACAAGAGTCATCGGTCGCCGTCACTCCTTGAAGGCGACTCATGCCTTCTTTGTTCACGCCATAAAGCGAAGTCATCCAACGCTCGCTTCTGCCGWCATAGTTCACAAGCGATCGATCAGCTTCTTCTTTTAGCATGGATGGACAAAACGGCTGATAAAAAACGCGTTTTTTCTGAACCATATTAAGTTTGTCGCGAATCGCGCGGTCGTTGGGATGCGCGAGCATCGATCGAGCGCCCAGTGCACGAGGGCCAAACTCCATTCGACCATTAATCCACCCAATGGCCTCGCCGTTCGCGATCCGATCAGCGGTATCACTGAACGTGATTTTTTTGACATTTAGCCCTCTTCTCAGCGCAGACTTCGCAGCGCGCTCAGCTGATATTTCCGTGCCCAAATACGGGTCAATCGGTGCTGGTGCACCAATGCACGATCCCAACGCGAGACCGCCATCTCCCATATGAGGAAAAATCCAAAAGCTATTTTTATCATCCAGACCTTTGTCTCGGAAAAAGCGATCGCGTATCTTCCGATTGATTCGGACATTTGCAAAGACCCCGCCAGCAACAGCGAGATTCTTCACTCCCGTAATCTTGAGCGCCGCCGATGTTATCTCCATTGCTTTCTGTTCAGCGAAAGCCTGAACTGCAGCGGCAAACCGTTCCGGCCCCCAGCTCCACAGTACTTCTTGAAGTCGTTTATACGGTCGCGATACCGAATGTAAACGGATCGTATCTTTATCACTTTCAACGCTCACGAGATCATAGAGAACACTGAGATCCTTCGCGTCGAGATCCGCATAAGTAGAGAGCGCCATAACTTTGCCCTCATCTTCAAGTTCGCGCATATGCAGCATACGCGTTGCTTCTTCATAGATCAGACCGATCGAGTCGCGGCCGCTGAACCGCGCAATCTCTTTCATGCCGTCTTTATTCCCAAGAGCGACAACTCCTGACGCACCGTCGCCGATGCCATCGAGCGAAATCATAGTTGCTTCATCGAATCCCGAAGTCAAAAACGCAGCGGCCAAATGAGCGTTGTGATGATCGACTGTTCGAACAGGCACATCTCCGACATTGGCGCGCCAATTAACTAAGAACGCCGAGATCGCACGACAGCCGGGTACAGGTCTTAGTTGTGTGGTAAACATTTTGAAACTACGTTTCATACCCTCAAAAGGAGAAGGGGCGGTATTGTGGCGCCGATGACGGTAGTACGCCTCATCAGCGTAGGGAA
>NVSZ01000039.1 GCA_002732845.1 Rhodospirillaceae bacterium | reverse complement strand
AGGCAAAGGGTTCATCATAAGGCAGGTGCGTACAATACGTTACAATTGCATCATTCCAGCCTTCGATAATGGGCCTCAGCCAAAATAATTTTGGGTTTGTGATTTTATAGCCAAAGTTTTGGCTCGTAAATTCAAGTTGCCTATCTTTCAAAGGGAGCGCCTTTATAGTGTGATTTGGATATGCAATACATTCTAAAGTTGATTGCTAGCGAGTCAAGGCAACGGCTTTAATCTGAGGATCCCTTACCCCACCCCAAACAGCTTTTTCGCGTGGGCGAGGCTGTTTTCTTCGAGGATTTTGTGGGCCAGTTGGAAGGCTTTTTCGAAGTTTTCGGCGGCTAAGTCTTCGCCCAACACACTGTCGACAAAACCCTTGATCAGCTCGGCCTTGTTGGCGGGCACGGTGAAGGCGATGTGGACGTCGGTGCCGGGACCATGTACCGACGTTTCGGGCGGCGGGTTACCTTTTTTTTCACCGCGCACGTACGCCACATAGTCCATATCGGTTTTTAAGATATGTTCTTTCAACCAGTCGCCTAAAAAGTCGATGACTTTGTCGATGTCGACGTTGTCTGGGGCTTGGTTATACAGTTCGGCCAAGCTGTCGATGACGTGCGTGAAATCACGATGCGTGGCGCGATGTGTGTCAAATTCAGGATAGCCCGCCTGTTCCAAAACATGTTCTTCATGTTCAAAATGGACCACCACATATTTGCGCAAAGCTTTAATGWCGTCGCCAATGCGATCATGGCCGTGTCCAGATTGGTTGGCATCATAAAGTGCGTTGATGGCGTCAAACAGGTTCTGGTGGTCGCTATCGATCACCCGAATATTGGTATTGTATTTATCTGACCACTCTAACAACGGCATTTTGTGAGCCCTTTGCCGATGCTTACATGTTCAAAGCGCGTTTATACAGATCAAGAATTTCTTCTTGTTCTTGGCGGTCTGATACGTCCATTTTGCGCAAACGTACGATTTGACGCAGGATTTTGACGTCAAACCCGGTGCCTTTGGCTTCGGAATACACTTCACGAATRTCGGCAACCAAAGCTGCCTTTTCTTCTTCTAAGCGTTCGATACGTTCAACAAACGAACGCAGGCGATCACCTGCAATGCCACCAGTTTCGGTCATAAGAATCCTCTTTTACGATATCCAAAGGGTTAAGTTGAAGGCGAGATTACTCTTCGCACCCGTTTTCGTCCATGTGGAAAAGTTGGGGATAAGTTATTCACGCATTCAATCTTCAACGGTGGTTTTAATCAACCAATCCACCACACCATGCAGAGCCTCTTCATGGCTTTGTCCGGCTTTCAAAAGCTCTTGAAAGATTTGCCTTTGTTTGTGGGCGCTGGTGCCTTGGGTTAAGATTGTGCGCACGTGGGCCAGTTCAGCTTGGCAGTTCAGCGCTTCACCGTCTTCGCTCAACATATCCAACAGTTCGTCCATCAATTCATCAAACGGCACCAATTCACCGCGTCCAAAATCAATCAGACCTTGGTCAATGCCATAACGTTGGGCGCGCCAACGATTTTCGCTGATCAGCATATTGGCGTATTTGCGCCAGCGCTGGTTAGACCGTCGAAAACGGTACAGCATCCGCAAAATACATTGATACAAAGCCGCCACGGCGCCGGCGTCTTGCAGCCGGGTACACACATCGGTGATGCGCAATTCCAAAGTCGGATAGGTTTTGGACGGACGAATATCCCACCACAACATAGAACTGTCGGGGATCACGCCAACATCGGTGAGGATTTTGACGTGACGTTCATATTCGTCAAAGGTGTCAAAACGTTCGGGCAAGCCGGAACGCGGCAATTCATCGAACACACTTAAACGATAGGACTTAAGCCCGGTATCTTCACCGCGCCAAAACGGGGATGAGGTCGACAACGCCAACAGGTGAGGGAGGAAATAACTGGCCTGGTTCAACAGATCAATGCGCAGATCATCGTCTTCGATGCCGACATGAACGTGCATGCCACAAATCAACAAACGCCGCACCACGCTTTGCAGTTCTTCGGCCAAGGCATGATAGCGGGCCTTGTCGGTGTGGACTTGTTTTTTCCATGATGCAAAGGGGTGGGTCGAAGCTGCTATGGGGGCCAGCCCGTATTCGTTTGCGACTTGGGCCACACTGCCCCGCAATTCGCCCAACTGCGCGCGAGCTTCGCCGACTGTAGCGCAAACTTTTGTGCCCACCTCAATTTGCGCTTTTAAGAATTCAGGCTGCACCAAACCCTTGCTGCACACATCACATTTGGCGAGCATTTCCGCAGGAGGCTCGCTGGCCAGCGCGCGGCTTTGTTGATCAACCAGCAGATATTCTTCTTCGATACCAATGGTAAAGCGGGGCTCTTTGATCGTCATGATGTCCCTCCTTAGTATTTTTGAAGCTGGTGCAAATTATCCAATGTAAGAATATGACGCAGGGCATCAGCCAAAATGTCGGCCCAATGGCTGGCTTCTTCGATAGTGCCGCAATGGTCTTGGCGGATTTCGATGGCACAATTGGCAAGGCCCACATCGGTGCCGTGGGTGTCAATGGTATAGGCCCATTCGGTCCCGGAATAAGGCTGGTTGTCGCCCACATGCAAACCATCCCAACGGCCTAAGTGTTCGATCAGGGCCGAAGACATGCGCGGGTCTTTGTTCCACAAAACGCCAACATCCCAAATGCGATCGGCACCGTTCATGGACGGGGTGAAACTGTGAATGGAAAACAGCGCGGGTGGGCGGCCATCGCGGGCGGTGATCTTCGTAATCTCTGCGTTGATGGCTTTGTGATAGGGGGTGTGAATTTCTGCGATACGTTGGGCATGGCAGGGGCCGCTTAAGTCTTGGTTGCCGGGAACCAAAGTCTGATCGCTTATTTGGGGCATACATCCGGGATCGCTGGGGTCACGGTTAACATCCACCACCAATCGAGAATATTTCGCCAGCACCGCGCGTGCGCCCAAACGGTCGGCCAGACACCGGGTGATACAGTCGGCCCCAATGTCATAGGCGATGTGACGGTCAAAATGTTCTAAAGACAGGCCTAAGTGATCTAATTTTCTTGGCACAACATTACTGGCGTGATCGCTGACAATCACCAAAGGAGATGGGCCTTCGCCGTTATAAATTTCAAAGGGCAGGGGTTCGTCCGCACATAATAATGGCCCGGAGCTTTCCTGATTCGAAAGACATCCCGGACCAATTTTTTCAGACGCTGTGTGGTCAGACGTTGTGTGGCTGGTGTTGCTCATACATAAAGTATAGAGCGTGTTTTCTTTTTAAAGCAGAGAATTTTGCGCTGCGGCGGTATCGAATGTTTCCCCATCAAACTGATCAATGTTTTCAACATCCGTTTCGCTAAGGGCTTGAAAAGATTTTTGAAAGGCTGCGTCATCGGCTGATGCTAACATCGCCCGCGCCGCTTCACCGGCGTGGGGGGCGGGTGTGCCATCTGGTAACAAGGCGATTTCGACGGGGATTTCCGAACAAATGTCTCCGCCATCTAAAATCCGGCTCATGGCACAGTCTTTTGCGGTGATGGTTGAAATTGCGTGATCCGTTACGCTTTTTCCGGTGGTCACGTAACTTACCCCATCCAAGGCGAAAGAAACCAATTGAATAGCCGGAGGAACGGCAACGATGCAGCCTGAAAGGGATGCTAATAAACCGCATGCAGCAATGATATTGAATAGATTTCTATATTTTTTGCACGTGAACTGTTTCATGTGACTATTCCATAAGTAAATGTTTAAGAAATACAGTAATGAATAATAAGTATATATCTCATTATTTGTATTGTTACACATTGAGCTTATGTTGTTAGTGATCTGTATCACATTTGGTGTAAAAATATTTAGTTAATACTTAATTAATAAATTCATACAGGTCTTTACCTGTTTGTTTGGGTTTAACATAGGGACAACGCCCCAGCCTGTGATTTAACCCACAGATCTCGAAATAATTTGAAAATAATTTGAGATTTTAAAAAGCGACGCTGGCAAAGGCCCTTTGACGTTTGGCTTCAGGCCAAAAAATAGGTTTTGTGGGGGCTTGGTTTGGGGCGCTAACGGTGGTGCCTTGGCCATCTTCGTCCAGTAACACTGAGCCGCGTGAGGTCACCACATCGATTTCTCCCTCCAACAACAAAACGTCCAAGGGATTATCCAAAGCGCCCCCCCAGAACGTTGTGCCGCGGATGCCTATGGTGGCCAGCGGCGTTGTGATTTTCATGTCCTTGGTTTTTTGTTTTCCCATCAGGCCTGATACAAACAGAAAAGCCCCTTCGAACATCGAAACGGACAAGTTTGCGCGGCTGTTTTCGGGGTCATAAACAAAATCATCCAACGTCAGGCGGGCCTGTTCCCCCATGGTCAGAACCGTGCCATCCACAAAGGTGATTTCAAGGCGGGTGTCATCTTGGGTGGTGATGATATCTTCGCGTTGAAGTTTTACATTTATATGCAAGGCTTGTTCAACGCCGTTCCGCAGCAGGCTGGCGGCCTGTTTGAGGCGCGTCACTTCAGCGATCTCTTGAGCGGCTTGGGCCGAAAGAGGGACAGAGATGCAGAGCAATAAGGCGAGGGCCAAAAGTGTCTTTATATAAGCTGTCTTTAGGGTGTTCTGGATCATCTTAAAAGCCCATGTTCTTTTCAATTTGTGAAAAAGAATCGATGTAAAACTGACGTTGGTCGTGGGTTAAGTCTTTTCCACCAGCGAAAATAGCCTGTTCAAAGGCGTTCCGGCCAATTTCCATGTGATAGTGGGTTAACCCCAACATTTTATGTTTAACGCCAATGCTGCGCAGGTACACGGCCAACTTTGTTTTGTTGTCTTTTAAACCGTCGATGCTGCGTAACGCCGCATAAAACATCATGTGTTGTTTTTCAGGGTTCGTAAACAACTGTGTAAACTCTGGCAGGTCGTTTTGCAGAACATTATAAAACTTATCGGATGCGCTTTGAAAATTAAGGGTGTTGGCCTCGTCTTGAAATTCAATATCTGGCGTTTCCATAGCGATATCACCTTAAGATTAGCCGAGGCCCATCAGGTTGCGGGCAAAATCCTTGGCGCTGAAGGCTTGCAAGTCGTCAACGGCTTCGCCCACACCGATGGCATGCACGGGCAGGTTAAACTTATCAGCCAAGGCCACAACAACGCCGCCCTTGGCTGTGCCGTCCAATTTGGTCATCACCAAGCCGCTTACATTCACCGATTTGTGAAAGGCTTCGACTTGAGAATGCGCGTTTTGGCCGATGGTCGCGTCCAGCACCAACAGTGTATCATGCGGCGTATCAGGGTCGATTTTTTTCATGACCCGCACGACCTTTTCCAGCTCTTCCATCAGGTGGGTTTTGTTTTGCAGACGCCCGGCGGTGTCGATGATCAACACATCAACACATTCGGCGCGGGCCTGTTCCAAGGCATCATAAGCCAGTCCCGCAGAATCTGATCCGATTTCGCGAGCGATGACCGGCGCCCCCGTGCGTTCGCCCCAGACTTGCAGCTGTTCAATGGCTGCGGCGCGAAAGGTGTCTCCGGCGGCCAGCATTACCGATTTTCCTTCGTCGGTGAAGCGTTTGGTCAACTTGCCAATGGTGGTCGTTTTACCCGACCCATTCACCCCACACACCAAAATCACATGGGGTTTTAGGGTGGAATTGATGATCAGAGGCTTGGCGACCGGGGTTAAAATTTCTTCGATTTGGGCGGCAAAGGCTTCGCGCACTTCCCGGTCATCAACTTCTTTATCAAAGCGTGTTTTCGATAGGTTTTGGATCAGCTTCATCGCCGTGCTGACGCCCAAATCTGCGGTGATGAGGACCTCTTCCAATTCTTCCAGTGCATCATCGTCCAAACGGCGGCGCACCGTAAACACTTGGCCGATGCCAGACGTCATCTTTTCAGACGATTTGCCCAGTCCCGTGCGCATTTTTTTCAACCATCCGCCCGCACTGTCGCCGCTGGTGGTGGTGTAATCGCCCATGGCAGAGCCCCGCAATTCGCCGTCTTTCAGGGCGGTGATGGCGACATTGACAATTTGTCCAATGCCCACGGGCTTGGCCAGACGCACCGGGGCAAAGCTTTCGGTGCGGCCAAAAGAGTCCGTTTCCATCAACACCGCGTGAACTTTTCCGGTCAGTACGTTTAACTGTTTATCGCGCGCAGATGTCGCAATATTTTGAAGCTGAGTGACGCGGTTTTTAAGGACGGTGTCCGCCACCAGATCGGAAAATTCGGCAGATGAAGTATTGGGCAGGGCGCGAAAGGGGAAGACCTTTATATCGGTAAAGCCCCAGCGTTTGACGGCTTTCACGGTATTTGCAAACAGATCATCGGTTTCGCCGGGAAAGCCTGCGATAACGTCGGCACTAAAGGTCACGCCCGGGCGAGCATTGCGGGCCTCAGAAATTACGGCATCGACCTTTGCCGCGTTGTGGGCGCGCTTCATCAGGCCCAAAACCGTAYCATCACCCGATTGCAGACTTAAGTGCAGGTGCGCCACCAATCGGGCTTGGCTCGCCAACACGTCAAAAAAGTCTTGGTTTAAAAGAGCCGGATCAAGGGTGCTCAAACGCAGACGAAGCAAACTCGGAACGGCTTGCAAAATCTCTGAAATCAATTGAGCCAGACTAGTGTCGTTATCCGCACCATACGCGGCAATGTTCGGGCCGATCAAAACCACTTCCGAACGCCCCACCTGTACAAGGTTTTGGATTTCGGTGACGATGGTCGGGATGGGGCTTGAGGTGGCGGCCCCTTGGGTTTGGGGAACCGCACAAAACGTGCAAAGACTGTCACAGCCGTGTCCAACCATAACAAATGCCCGTGTCGCCGCGTCAAAGCCGTCGCTTAAGGCGCCCGCCATATCTTCGACCTGATGAAAGGTCGGGCCGGGAAGCGGGGCATTTGTGGTGTCTTGATGGTCAGGCGTCGTCACGGTGTGTCCTTTTTTATAAGTCAGTTTGTGTTTATAGACCTACGCTTAGAAAACGGCAAGAAAACGCCACCCGACGCATAAAGACAAAAATAAAAGGAGGGGGGAATGGTGCGACCAAACAGCCTTGCGTATATCGCCCTGTTGGCCTCACCATTCACAATTTGAGTCTTGGTTCAGGTCTTTAAGCCTGTTTGATATCGGTCAAAAACTTTTCAACCTGTTTGGATAAGATGACTGATTCTTCCCCCAGCTGCCTAGAAACGTCTAACACCTGGTTCGAGGCGGTTCCGGTTTCTCCGGCGGCTTGCCGTACGCCTTCAATATTTGAGGAAACGTCAGCTGTGCCTTGTGCGGCCTGTTCTACATTTCGGGAAATTTCCTGCGTTGCCGCCCCTTGTTCTTCAACGGCGGCGGCAATTGCGGCTGAAATTTCATTCAATTCGTTGATGGTCCCCCCAATGCTACCAATCGCGGTCACAGCTTCTTGAGTCGCCGCTTGAACACCAGAAATTTGCAGGCTGATTTCTTCGGTGGCCTTTGCTGTTTGATTGGCTAAGTTTTTGACTTCAGATGCCACAACGGCAAAGCCCTTGCCTGCATCGCCTGCCCGGGCGGCTTCGATGGTGGCGTTCAAGGCCAACAAATTGGTTTGATCGGCAATGTCGGTGATCATGGCAACGACTTCCCCAATTTTGTCCGCGGCTTGGGCGAGGCCTTGGATTTTGCTGTTTGTATTTTTGACTTCAACCACAGCCGTTCCCGCAATGGACGTGGATTGTGACACTTGGCGGGAAATTTCGGTGATGCTGGCGGCCAGTTCTTCGGATGCAGAAGAGACGGTTTGCACGTTGACCGAGGATTCTTCGGATGCGGCCGCCACAGCAGCAGATTGCTGTAAAGATTGCTCCGCAATTGCGGACATTGATTGTGCTGTTTCGTTCATGGACTGGGTTGATGTGGTGACACTTTTTAACATTGTCGTGACATCATCATCAAAGGCGGCGGTGATTTGATCTCTGAGCTTTATACGACGATCTCGTTCGGCTTGGTCAGCTTCGGCCTGCTTGACCATCTCTTGGTTTTTAATAAGATTGTCTTTGAACACCTGAACCGATAGGGCCATTTGGCCAACTTCGTCTTTACGGCCCTGTGCCGGGATATCCACATTTACGTTGCCTTGGGACAACGTTTTCATGGCCTCGGTCATGCCTTGAACGGGGTGGGAAATACTCCGTCCGATAAGGGTTCCAATGCTAACGCCCAAAACCAAGGTCAAAAGGGCCGAAATCATAAGGGTGCGTTCTACGGCAATTTCGTCGTGTTCAGCGGAAATCAAGGCCTTTTGTGTGAAGGTGTTGATCTCGGTTAAGAGCCCCGTAATTTCTTTGATGAGCTTCTCTTGTTCGTGTTCGATTGTGGCAACGATGCCTCTAAGTTCTTTTTCTTCGGCACCCGCGTTAATCTGTTCCACGGCTTTTCGCACGGTGTTGTCATAGGTTTTGTGTTCTTTGGCGATCACATTGACTTGGGCAAGGGCACGGGTTAGCTGTTCTTTTTCAACGTTGCTGAGGTGATCGGCCTTCAAGTTTTTCTTAATCAGCTCGCGTACAGCATCAACTTCTTTGGCAATCAACGTGCCGTATTTCGTGAATTCTGCTTCTACTTCTTTGAGGTGCTGAACGGTTCCCTTGCCGGGACCAGACAGGCGAAGGATTTTTTCAAAGCTGATGGCTTGTTCCAACTGGTTGATTTCGATTTCCGTCAAGGCGGCGACCAAAGGCATGTCGCGTTCGGCAATGCCTTGAATTTCATACCCCAAACTCTTGACATTTGAAAACGCGACCGCAGAACCAATGGCCGTAATGACGACGATGGTCGCGACGATGCTTTGAATTTTATAATTAATGTTCCAGTCCGCAAAACCTAACATAGTTTTTCTCCTGCAAATATACAAACCCACACAATTTTGTAGTAATTTTTATAAGTGTTGAGCTGTATATTGGTTCCGTATAAGTAGAATCAAGGTAAAATACTTATGCTAATATTAATTATCACTATTTATTCGTCACGTTTAGTTATGAATACTATGTTATGCGAGTCTGGTTGTGCGCAGAATAGCAACCACGCACACGAAAGCATGCGCGGCAATACATATTTAGTTTGTAGAGGTCGGATAAAAAGGGGGCCCATCCGCCGGACAGAATTGAACTGTCGACCTCACCATCACCAGTGGGTCATTTTAAATCCGATTGGAAAGAGCACAAATTTAGCACAGTATGGCCAAATGCTTCCGTACATATCTCATAACAGGTCGAGACAGATGAACTGACAAGCCTTCTYCGCTGGTGYTTTWAAKCTAACACCCTAACTTACTTTTCGCAGAGTTGTTCAAAAAGGCGGGCGACGGCTTCGGCACCGGGATCGACGTGCCCTAATAGTTGCTCGGCGTTAATATAGGCCGCACGACCAGCCTTGGCATGGCCAATCGTAGAGGTGTGAACAGCGCCTTTGCGTGCGGCTTCTGCGGCGGGACCTACCCCGTTTTCCAACACATCAAGGGCAGGTTTGAGAGCATCCAACATTGTCCGGTCGCCCACTTTTGCCCCGCCAATTTGCTGCATCCGTTTCATGCCTTCCTGGAATGCAGGCACCATGGGTACACCGCTTGAAGCCGCATCCCCTGCTGCTGTAAAGAAAATTGCCAGCAGAACCCCTAAGGAGCCCCCCATGGTCTGGCTGAGTTCTTGCCCGATAGCCCGATAGAGCTGCGTATGATCCGCCAGCGGCATCCGATCAAGACCATCAATGATGGCCCGGGCCGCACCTGCAAGTGTCGAGCCCGTGTCACCATCGCCAGACTTGGCATCAAGTGCATTCAAATCAGTTTCCGCAACAATGAGGATATTACAGCACTTTGTTAAGAATTCAGAAGTGGCTTGATGTTCCGATGGAATGGGCTGGATAGGGGTTAGCCCATCGGGCAATTCAATAACCGATACGGGATTGATCTCAAAACAACCGGGCCAAGCTTTTGAAGCACACGGCGCTTGCAGCAAAGCAAGTTCTTCGGCATTGGCTGGATAGACCGAGATCGAAAACCCATGCATATCAAGCGAAGTCATCATGGCCGCTGGGCCAACGATAAATTTCAAGTTTTTAGCAAGACTGGATTGTGCCAATTCATGGGCGAGGATAGACATTTCCAAAACGGTTGTGCCGCCTAAATTATTCAGCAACACCACATGCGGCTTGTTATCCATGAGCGGTGCTATTTTATTCATGACTGCGGCCAGTGCCTGTTTGGCCGTTTCGTAATCAATCTGTTCCACGCCGGCTTCGCCGTGAATACCAAGGCCCAGTTCRGCCTTGCCAGAAGGTATTCGGTTTTCCTTGGGCGATCCGGGCACGGTGCAAGTGTCCAGTGACATGCCCAGAGACTTCGTACCCRAAATYACGCGTTCAGCCACTTCGGTCACATCTTCAAGGGCAGCGCCTGCCTCTGCCATGGCGCCAGCGATTTTATGAACAAAGAGTGTGCCGGCAACGCCSCGRGGTTGGGGTAAGTCGGGCAAGGCTATGTCGTCGTTGACGATAACCATATTGACCTTCAGGCCAAAGGCGCGCGCCCGCTCTGCTGCAAGGCCAAAGTTGAGCCTGTCTCCGGTGTAATTTTTAACGATCAGCAAACAACCCGCGGGTCCGGTAACGGCTAAGATTCCCGCGAGCACAGAATCAATAGAAGGTGATGCAAACACGTCRCCGCAAACGGCCGCGGTCAAAAGCCCCGCCCCAACAAAACCGGCATGAGCTGGYTCATGTCCTGAACCGCCCCCCGAAACCAGGGCGACTCTGGATTTGTCCCAATCGCTGCGGACCACAACGCGGATATGGGGATAACCATCAAGACGCGCGATGGTGCCTCCGGAAGATTGGATGAGGCCGTCAATCGCTTCGGTGACGGTGTTTTCTTTTTTATTGATAAATTGCGTCATCGTATTCTCCTCATGAAAGGCGTGCGCCTTCTGCGTCGAAATAGAATGGATTATGGGGGCGAATTTTAACGATGTCCCCATTGCTCAATTTGCTATGAGCATCCGTCATTGTGATTAAACTATGATCTTTGAAGGTCAGGTGCAGGCGGGTTTGATCACCCAAATGTTCGACCCGTTCCACCAGACTGTCTTCACCTTCGCCTTGCATAATTTGCTCGGGCCGAAGACCAATTTGAACGGCCCCAGCAGGGGCCCCGGCAAACAGCCTTGCGGGAAGCAGATTAATGCGTGGTTGGCCCAGTCGGCTGGCCGCATAAATGCTCACCGGATTTTCATAAATTTCACGAGGCGAGCCAAACTGCACCAGTTTGCCCTTATCCAAAACGCCCACATGTGTGGCCATCGTCATTGCCTCAATTTGATCATGAGTGACGTAGAGCATGGTTGCCCCGGAGTTGGCTTGAATTCTTTTCAGCTCAACCCTTAAGTCTGAGCGTAATTTGGCGTCAAGAGAACTGAGCGGTTCGTCCATAAGATAGACAGAAGGGTTGCGGACCAACGCCCGGCCGATCGAAACGCGCTGCATTTCGCCGCCCGAAAGTTTTGTGGCCTTGCTGTCGAGCTTATGGGAGATTTGCAAAACCTCRGCGACTTCCCCGACCTTGATGATGATTTCGGATTTCGGTGTATTCAGCACCGGAGACTTCAACGGGAACTCAAGGTTTTGGCGAACGGTCAAATGCGGATAGAGCGAATACTGCTGGAAAACCATAGCCACGTCCCGCTGGGCAGGTGACAGCCCGGTCATGGACTGACCACCGATCGTGATTTCTCCGGCATCGGGGACATCAAGGCCGGAGACCATACGCAACGTGGTCGTTTTACCAGCGCCTGTTGGACCCAAAAGCACGACGAAAGAGCCGTCTTGAATGGTGATCGTGATATCGTCCAAGGCGACATCTGAGCCAAAGGATTTCGAAACGCCGGTTAAAGTGACTTCAGCCATGGGTTAGCACTCCTTCATTGGCGACAGACAGTAAGGCCCGGCCAGTCTCCCTCTTAAACAGGGTAATTGTGCGCGGATCAAAAATAAGACCCGTTTGCTCACCAATTTTGATGGTCTCGGAACTGGCGATGCGCGCTTTGACAGCCCCGCTAGGGGTATCAAATGTGACGATCTGGGTGGTGCCAAGGTATTCGGTAGAGGTCACGAGGCCCTTGTACGGAGCCGCATCGCTCAGGTTAATGTGTTCGGGGCGAATGCCAAACGTCAAATCGCCATTGCACCCTTCGCGCACCTCAGGGATTTCAAGTGTAACCCCCGACAACGTAACCGAGGTCATACCCTTGCCAACCATCCCATGAAAATCGAGAAAATTCATGGATGGAGAACCAATGAACTCGGCCACGAATTTGGTGGCGGGCCAGTCATAAATCGCTTGAGGCACGCCGAACTGTTCGACCACACCATGGTTCATCACCACGATTTTGTCCCCCATTTGCATGGCTTCTAATTGGTCGTGGGTCACGTAGACGGTGGTTGCCCCCATGCGATTATGCAGCGCGCGCAATTCTTCGGACATATGTTCGCGGAACTCTGCATCAAGCGCGCCGAGCGGTTCGTCCATCAAGAACGCCTTGGGTTCGCGAACAATCGCGCGCCCCAGAGCCACGCGCTGTCGATCACCACCAGAAAGGCCACCCACGGGTCGATCAAGGATGTCCTCGATCTTTAAAATGCGCGCAACCTCGGCGACACGTTTTCGGGTCTCTGCTCTGGATATGCCTTGGCTGAGCAAGGGGTAACTAATATTTTTGCGCACATTCATATGCGGGTACAGGGCGAACATTTGAAACACAAAAGCAATATCACGCTGGCTGGCAGGCTTCTGACTGACCTCTTCGCCGTCAATATAGATATGCCCCGATGTGGGAAGTTCCAACCCGGCGATCATCCGCAATGTGGTGGTTTTGCCGCACCCAGAAGGCCCCAGCAACATGAAGAATTCGCCATCTTCAATGGTAAAGGATGAGTCCTGCACCGCGGTGAAGGCCCCAAATTCTTTGCGTACGTTTTCAATACGAATCTGAGCCATTGGTTACTCCGAAAAATGGCTGACGATAATGAACATTACCGTGCCAACGAGGGTTACAATAAAGGAGTAGGTGAATAACCAGATCGCAAAAGGTTGCATCATCATGACAACCCCTACGCCGATCAGGATGGACGCCAACATTTCCCACGCACCACGACGAAACTGCATCAATTCATTAAGGAAGGTACTCATTTGCGTACGGCTCCAAAGGTGATGCCGCGCAGTAAGTGCTTGCGCAGAGCAATTGTGAAAACCATAACCGGCACAAGAAAGATCGTCGCCCCGGCGGCAACAGCAGGCCAATCTTTGCCGCCAACACCGATGATTGTGGGGATAAACGGCGGTGCGGTTTGTGCGGTTCCCGACGTTAGCAACACGGCAAAGGCATATTCATTCCAGGCAAAAATCAAACAGAAAATAGCGGTGGAGGCGATGCCGGTCGCGGCTTGGGGCAATATGATTTTGTAAAACGCCTGAAATCTGGTGTATCCATCAATCAGCGCGGCTTCTTCATATTCGATGGGTATCTCATCAATAAAGCCTTTCAAAAGCCATACAGACAGCGATAAATTCACCGCGGTATAAAGCAAGATCATGCCTAAATGGGTGTCATTGAGGCCCAAATTACGAAACATCAGGAAGATCGGAATCGCAACGGCGATGGGCGGCATCATGCGGGTCGAGAGGATAAAGAACAGCAGATCATCCTTTAACGGCACCCGAAAACGCGAAAAGGCATAAGCCGCGGCCGTTCCCAACACCATGGACAGAAAGGTCGAGCCAAAGCCAATGATGACCGAGTTTAGGAAGCGCTCTCCATAGCGGGAAGGTCCAGAGATATACATGTTTTGCTTGCGCACAATTTTATCATACCAAGTGGTCGGTTCGCCCAACTCGGCGCGTCTCTCATCGGTCACACGCGTGCGGGTGGTGAAAAGGTTCACATAGCCTTCCATGGTCGGCTCGAAGACCACTTTAGGTGGGTAAGAAATTGCATCGGCCGGGGATTTGAAGCCCGTCGCAACAATCCACAAGAGGGGCATCAGGGTAATTACCGCGTAACCCACGACCAAAATGCCCGCGAACCACTTCGTACGGTTGGATGGGTTTGTTACAGAATAACTCATCTTTCTTTTACCTTATTCAGTGCTTTCACATAGACAGAGGCTAGTCCGAAAACAGTCACAAAGAGAATCACCGCATAAGCTGACGAATAGCCTGTGCGCCACTTTTCGAAGGCTTCACGTTTAAGGTTGATCGAGGTCAACTCGGTAATGGACCCCGGGCCGCCGCCTGTAAGCTGCACAACGAGATCAAACATTTTGAAATTTTCAATACCGCGAAAGAGCACCGCAAGCATCAAAAAGGGCAGAACCATGGGGACTGTGATGGTCCAAAACTGGCGCCACTTGCTGGCACGATCACATTCAGCCGCCTCGTAGATGCTGTCTGGAATCGAGCGCAGGCCGGCAAGGCAAATCAACATGACAAACGGCGTCCACATCCATGTATCGGCAATCACGATCGCCCAAGGGGCCAGATTCACATCACCAATCATCGAAAAGCTGGATGGGTCGATACCGGTAAAAAAGCTGACGACATAATTGAAGAGGCCAATTTGCGGCTGGTAGAGGAATGTCCAAAAGTTTCCAACCACTGCCGGGCTCAACATCATCGGCAAAACGATAATGGTCGTCCACATATCGTTGCCCTTAAATTTTTTGTTAATCAGGTAAGCCAGAGCAAAACCGATCAAGACTTGCAAAAAAATCGTCCACAGGAGGAAATGTGCGGTGGCCTGCATCGTTAGCCAGATGTCACTGTCCGTTAGGATGCGTTCATAATTGCGGAGGCCGACCCACTTTTCTTCTGCATTCGGGCGATTTACACGAAAGTTGGTGAAGCTGAGGCGGATGGTCCAGATCAGGGGGAAAATATTCACCGCGAGCAGTAAAAAGACCGAAGGAGCAACAAACAGCCACGCGATCGTGCGATCGGATAATCCGCGTATGCGCTTGGCAACAGGCTCGGGGGTTGCCTTRGCCACTTTGTCAATCGGTGAGTCTGTCATTTTATGATCCTACACTACAGAAACGGAACCTGTTCAGCGTTGCCATTTATTTGCGGATGTATAATTGGAGAGGAATTCTTCCCCCGGCACAACGAGGGGGACCAGTAGTGCCGGAGAAAGAATGCCAGTCGAGGAGCTAAAAGTTACCTTAGAGCTTGCCCTCGTCTTCGAAAGTTTCCGTCCAATCTTTAACAAGACCGTCCAGAGCTTCTTTTGCAGTACCTTGGCCAGCGATCACGTAATTATGTACACGTGCTTGCATCGCCAACAACAGTTCTGCGTAGGAAGGTTCTGCCCAGAAATCCTTGACGATAGCCATCGAGTCGAGGAAAGTCTGTGCATAGGGTTGGCTGGAGGCAAAGCCGGGGTCTTCAACCACCGCCTTAAGCGCGGAATAACCACCCAGTTCCCACCACTTGGCTTGAACCTTAGGTTGGGCAAACCACTTGATGTATTGGAGAGCCGCATCCTGTTTTTTGGAATAGGCCACAACAGAGATTCCCTGTCCGCCCAACTGTGCGAACTGTCCCGCTGGACCAGCCGGATTTGGGAAATATCCAGATTTATCACCACCCACATTAGGATCAGCGTTTACGCCGGGCCAAATGAACGCAAAGTTCATTTGCAGAGCAACCTGACCTGATTTATAGGCGTCAATATTTTCGCCCATGTACCAGTTTGACGAACCAGGAGGGGTACCCACGTCATAGAGTTCTTTGTAGAATTCAAGCCCTTCAATGGCGCCTTTAGAATTCACAAAACCCTCGAGGTCATAGGCTTTGTCCGGGTTGCTGTATTGGAACCCATAGTTATAGAGCGCGTTGGTCACGCCCATGGTGATGCCTTCCGAACCACGTTCGGTATAAATGGCTGCGCCATAAACTTTTTTGCCGTCGATTTCGCGGCCTTGGAAAAATTCAGCAATATCTTTGAGTTCTGCCAAGGTGGCGGGCACGCCAAGATCACGACCGTATTTGGCTTTGAACTTCGCCTGAAGTGCGGGGCGTTCGAACCAGTCTTTTCGATAAGTCCAGCCAACGACATCACCAAAGGCCGGTAAAGCCCAGTAGTTCGGCGTGCCTTTAGGCCACTCTGAATATCCCGTTACCGTAGCCGGGATGAAGTCATCCATTGTGATGCCTTCGGCTTCAAAAAAGTCGTTCAGTTTTACGTAATGGCCATTTTCAGCACTGCCRCCGATCCAYTGACTRTCGCCRATCATCARRTCRCAMAGYTTRCCRCCGGARTTCAGTTCGTTSAGCATMCGGTCGGCAAAGTTTGGCCATGGCACGAACTCAAAGTTCATGTCGTGCCCGGATTGTGCTTCAAAGTCTTTGCTCAGCTCGACCAGAGCATTTGCCGGGTCCCAAGCGGCCCAGCAGAGTGTCAACTCTTCTGCCTGAGCTGTGCTAGCAGCAGCTGATAACGTCATAGCCGCCACGGTTAAAGCGATTTTTTTGTTCATGGCTTAAGTTCTCCCAAGTGTTAAACGCGGCGTCTCAGCCACGAACGATTTCAGAAAGGTAATATCTTGGTGAGGTACGTACCTCAAGTCAAGCTTTTTTTGAGGTACGTACCTCTTAACGCTTGCGCGTTCCGGACAAAGCTGCAAGAATAGGCGCATTGGAAACTCATTTGTAGAAAGAAGCTGAGCAGCGTGCGCCCAACAACAAAAGATCTTGCGAAAGCTGCCGGCGTAAGCCTTGCAACGGTTGATCGCGTTTTAAATGGACGCACCGGTGTTCGAAAAACAACAGTAGAGGCCGTCAATGCGGCGATTCGAAACATTGGTTTTGAACGCAATCAGCTGGCGGCGACGCTTGCCCGCAAACACGGCTACCGTTTTGGCTTTGTCTTGCCCAAAGAAGGGGATGAGTTTCTTAAAGAAATCCTCATCCGTATTCGTGAAGAAAATAGCGCCGGGCGCGCAGAGATGGTCCAAGTCAAAGCGATCAGAGTCGATGATCACGATCCGCACNAAGCGGCGCGCGCACTCGCTAAACTGAACGCAGAAGACTTTGATGGAATCGCTGTTATGGCGCCGGAAACACCGCAAATTCGGGATGCGATAAAACGAATGCGAGAGCGTGGCATCAACACCATTCCCTTCWTCRYCWACYAWYMAGRCRMMSCMWCMGAYASMTTYGTCGGGATTRAYAAYMGRGCCGCAGGKKCSACKGCGGGSCGYYTGATGGGGCGWTTYTCMTGCRRRAMWMCMGGYWCRRTTGCMGTKATYAMCGATACSATGCAATCSSSYGAYAGYCTTGARCGTCGTCTGGGATTTGATGCGATTTGCAATGCGTTCTTTCCGAATCTCACCGTTCTGCCGTCGCTTGAAACCTTTGGAGATCCGGAACGTACCCACCGAATTGTCGGCACAATGCTCAAAGCGAACGCCAATCTTCTTGGCGTTTATATCGTTGGCTCTGAGGCCAGAGTACCTTTAGAGGCCATGGAGAAATTTGCTCAAAACAGAGATCTGGTGGTGCTCGCCCATGAGCGTACTCCCTCGACAATAAGCGCCCTGAACGAAGGGAAATTAGCGGCTGTCATCACGCAAGATACGGGGCATCTGGTGCGCAGTGCGGTCCGTATTTTACGGGCAAAATGTTTAAACCGCATCGCCGTCACATCTCAGGAAAGAGTTAGAATTGAGATATTGATCGCCGAGAACCTTTGACGCTAGGCCTCTATACGAACTAAGGCACAATATTGGCACAGTTGGTCAAAATGGGCTTGAAAAAGGTGAGCCCCAAAAAGCACAAAACCCCAAGGTTTCCCTAGGGGTGATGATGGTGCCGCCGGTAAGAATCGAACTTACGGCCTCACCATTACCAATGGTGCGCTCTACCCCTGAGCTACGGCGGCCTGCTTTTTAGAAAGCGCGCGGAAGATGCCACAGAGGTTACATAAAGGCAAGGGGACAAGCGCTCTTGACGTCATTTTTTTTACCAATCATGCTGGAGCCTATAACTCTGACCTCAAGGAAGGCCTTTTTCGTGACGGATAAACCTAAAAATACGCAAAAACGAGACGAGAGCCAAAAACGCCAAGAGCGGCTGGATGAGGCTTTGCGGGCGAATCTGAAAAAGCGTAAGCAACAGAGCCGTAAACGCGCGGATGCTGATCAAAAGTAAACGCTTGTGGGGGCTCTGTGCTTAGTCTAAAAGCCATGTAGGCTGTGGCCTTGGCAACATTTTAGGGTATCTGATATGGACAAAATTATCATTCGTGGGGGCAATCGCCTTGTCGGTACTATTCCCATCGGCGGCGCAAAAAATGCGGCCCTGCCTTTGATGGCGGCGGCGTTGCTGTCTGATGAACCTTTGCGCTTATCCAATCTGCCGCATCTGGCCGACATTTCCACCATGGCTCACCTGCTCAGTGATATGGGCGTTTCTATCGCCATGGACGGGGACGCGCCGGATGGCGGTCATATGGGCCGGGTGTTTGCTTTGGATGCGTCGACCTTAAACAGCACCACCGCGCCTTATGAATTGGTGCGCCGTATGCGCGCGTCGATTTTGGTGTTGGGGCCATTGTTGGCGCGTCATGGTCATGCGCGGGTGTCTTTGCCCGGTGGGTGTGCGATTGGCACGCGTCCGGTGGATTTGCATTTAAAAGCCCTGCAAACCATGGGCGCCGAGATCGAGCTGACCGAAGGTTACATTGACGCCACCGCGCCAAATGGACTTCAGGGCGGGCATGTCTTGTTTTCCAACATTACGGTCGGTGGCACCGAAAATATTTTGATGGCGGCGACTTTGGCCAAGGGCGAAACCGTGATTGCCAATGCGGCGCGCGAACCCGAAGTGACCGACCTGGCCCATTGCTTGGTTGCCATGGGGGCAAAAATCGAAGGCATCGGCACCGATACTTTAAAAGTCCAAGGTGTTGAAAAACTTCACGCCGCTGAACATGCGGTGGTTCCCGATCGTATTGAAATGGGATCGTATGCGGTGGCTGCAGCGATCACCGGCGGCAACGTACTTTTACAAGGCGGACGGGCCGATTTGCTGGAATCCGTGATCGACGTGATGCGCGAAGCCGGCGTGGATATTCAAGACGAAAAAGAAGGTCTTCGGGTGCAATGTACGCCGGGCAACCTTAAAGGCTTTGATGCCATGACGGAGCCTTATCCGGGCTTTCCCACCGATATGCAGGCGCAAATGATGGTGCTGGCTTCGGTCGCAGGTGGAGCGTCTATGCTGACCGAAACTATTTTTGAAAACCGCTTTATGCACGTGCCGGAATTGGTGCGTATGGGGGCGGATATTAATGTGCATGGCCGTTCGGCGATTGTGCGTGGCGTTGAAAAGTTATCTGGAGCCCAAGTGATGGCGACCGACCTTCGCGCGTCCAGTTCGCTGGTCTTGGCGGGACTGGTGGCCGACGGTGAAACCGTGATCAATCGGGTTTACCATTTGGATCGTGGTTATGAACGTCTGGAAAAAAAGCTTGCGGACTGTGGTGCTGAAATTGAACGGGTACGCGGCGAAGGCTAGAAATCCTCTCTAAAACCCTTTATATATGCACAATCTGAGGTGCGATCCTCGGCATTGGAGAATGAACGTGACGAACACTGCAAACGAAAAATTGGTTTTGGCTTTGCCCAAAGGGCGCATCTTAAAAGAGGTGATGCCGATTGTGCGCGCCGCAGGCATCGAGCCCGAAGCCGACTTTGACGACCCAAAATCGCGCAAGCTAACCTTTGCCACGAACCATGACAACATCGAAATCATCCGCGTGCGCAGTTTTGACGTGGCCACCTTTGTGGCGTTTGGCGCCGCACATTTGGGCGTTGCCGGGGGTGATGTATTGATGGAATTTGACAGTCCCGAAATTTATGCGCCCATTGATTTGGGCATTGGCTATTGCCGCATCAGCGTGGCCGAACCTAAATCTTTGATGGGTGAAGATGATCCCAGCACGTGGAGCCATGTGCGTGTGGCTACAAAATATCCGGAAATCACCAAAAAGCACTTTGCCAAGCGCGGCGTGCAGGCGGAATGCATCAAACTGAATGGGGCCATGGAATTGGCACCAACATTGGGTCTGTGCAATCGTATCGTTGATTTGGTTTCGACGGGGGATACGCTCCGCGCCAACGGTTTGGTCGAAGTCGAAGTGATTGCCGAAATCACCTCGCGTTTGGCGGTGAACCGCACAGCGTGGAAAACCCGCCCCGCCGAAATTGGCGGTTGGATTAAAAAGTTTAAGGAGGCGATAGATGCCCAAGCGTCTTGAAGCCGGAACTGCTGACTTTGAAAGCCAATTTGCCGACGTGTTGTCGGCAAAGCGCGAAAGCGACGTAGACGTTAACCAAACCGTATCTGAAATTTTAGCCGCCGTGGCAAAGACCGGCGATCAGGCTTTGGTCGAATACACCAACCGCTTTGACCGGCAAAATCTTACGGCCGCAGATTTGGCGTTCAGTGCCGAAGACCTCGCCACCGCCGAACAGAGTATCGAACCTGAACTGTTGGACGCTTTAAAGCTGGCCGCAGAGCGCATTGAAAAATTCCACAAACGCCAATTTCCGTCCGGTGAAGATTACATCGATGATGTCGGTGTGCGTTTGGGGTATCGGTGGAGCCCGGTGGGCGCTGCGGGTCTGTATGTCCCCGGCGGCCTGGCGGCCTATCCGTCGTCTGTATTGATGAATGCTATTCCGGCCCGCGTGGCGGGCGTGAAACGTTTGGTGATGGTCGTGCCGACACCGGACGGCATTGTGAATCCCTTGGTTTTGGCCGCGGCAAAAATCTCAGGCGTATCCGAAGTTTATCGCATCGGTGGTGCACAAGCCGTGGGTGCTTTGGCTTATGGAACGAAAACGATTAAGCCCGTCGATAAAATTGTCGGCCCCGGAAATGCGTATGTCGCGGCCGCAAAACGTCAAGTTTTCGGCACCGTGGGCATCGATATGATTGCCGGACCCAGCGAGATTTTGGTGGTTGCCGATGGGCAAAACGATCCGGCGTGGATTGCCGCTGATTTGTTGAGTCAAGCCGAACACGATCAAGCCGCGCAATCGATTTTGATTACGGACGATGCTGATTTTGCGAACCGCGTAGAACAGGCCGTCGAAAGCCAGCTGAAAACCTTAAGCCGCGAAGCCATCGCCCGGCCCAGCTGGGACGATTACGGCGTGATCCTTGTGGTGAAGGATGTGATGACGGACGCGGCGGCTTTGGTCGACCGCATTGCGCCTGAACATTTGGAATTAGCGGTTGAACACCCCGATGCTCTGTCGGATCAAATTTCCAATGCCGGGGCGATTTTCTTAGGGCGCTATACACCCGAAGCCATCGGCGATTATGTGGCGGGGCCGAACCACGTGTTGCCAACGTCGCGCACCGCTCGTTTTTCATCGGGTCTTGGTGTTTTGGACTTTATGAAACGCACCACGTTTATTGCCTGTAATGCGGACAGTCTGGGTAAAATTGGCCCGGCGGCGGTCCAATTGGCCAAGGCCGAAGGTCTTGAAGCCCACGGGCAATCGGTTTCCATTCGTTTGAACAGCAAATCGTAACGGGCGGGCGGGGGTTCCATGACGGATACATCTCGCATTCAAAATATMTTCTTAGATGAACGCACGGTGGTGAACCGCACGGCGCAGGTTGAACACGAACGCAAGGTCGCGATTTTTGATTTGATCGAAGACAACAGCTTTGGCCTGRTCGGTGGRCCGRACGGRCCWTAYGTSYTGCAYCTCAGCATCGAAGARAACCGYTTGGCCTTTGATGTACGGGATGTACACGACAAACCCTTAAAACGGTTTATTTTGGCGCTGTCACCTTTTCGGTCCATCGTGCGCGAATATTTGATGGTGTGTGACAGCTATTACACCGCCATTAAATCGTCCAGCCCGTCACAAATCGAAGCCATCGATATGGGCCGTCGCGGTCTGCACAATGATGGATCTGATATTTTAAAAGAACGTCTCAAAGATAAGGTCGAACTGGACAAAAGCACGGCCCGGCGTCTGTTTACATTGGTGTGCGTTTTGCACATCAAAGGGTGAGGGAGCGTACGGAGATGTCCCTGCCCAGCGCCGTCCTTTTTTCCTGCACCATGAATGCCATTCGTTCGCCCATGGCCGAAGCGATTATGAAGCATTATTACGGCGCAGAAGTTTTTGTCGATTCTGTGGGCACCAGAACCCAAGAATTAGACGGCTTTGCGATTGTTGTGATGGCCGAAATTGGCATCGATATTACGGCGCACAAGGCCAAGACTTTTGATGATTTAGAAGACACTTCGTATGGTTTGGTGATATCCTTATCCCCAGAAGCGCAACACAAAGCCGTAGACTTAACCCGTTACATGGCGTGCGAAGTCGAGTTTTGGAACACCTTTGACCCCAGCATTATCGAAGGCAGCCGGGAGGTGCGTGTAGAGGCATACCGTAAAGTTCGTGATGAGCTGGTCAAACGCATTCAGGATCGTTTTTCCCAAGAGGATGAATAAACCTTGACCTTTGGTGCGCAACACGGCACTTAAAGGGCGAAATAAGCACATAAAATATAGAGAGATTGATGGCTAAAGAAGAAGTACTCGAATTTTCCGGGATCGTGAACGAGCTCTTACCGAACGCAATGTTCCGTGTAGAGCTGGAAAACGGTCATGAAATCTTGGCTCATACCGCTGGCAAAATGCGCAAACACCGCATTCGCGTACTGGCGGGTGACAAGGTTACTGTCGAAATGACACCGTATGATCTGAGCAAAGGCCGGATTACGTTCCGCTTTAAATAAGCGTCGCGTATTTGGGCTTTGAAGGAAAGGGATAGGTATGTCTGAACCTCAGCACATGACTGTTCCTTTTGTTTTAGCGTCCGCGTCGCCCAGRCGTGTCGATCTTTTGGCACAAATTGGTGTGACACCAGACCAAATCATTCCCGCTGACATTGACGAGACGCCCCTAAAGGACGAAAGCCCTTTGCAATTGGCGCGCCGTTTGGCCYTGTTAAARGCTCAAGAAGTTTTTAAAGACCACCCAAACAGTTGCGTTTTRGCTGCCGATACCGTGGTTTGTGTTGGGCGGCGTGTGTTGGGTAAGCCACAAGAYGAAGCAGACGCCAAGCGCATGCTGAACATGTTGTCGGGGCGTCGCCATAAAGTGATTGGCGGGCTGTGCGTATTGGCACCGGACGCAAAGCAAGTTCTCAAAACCATTACAACGGCGGTGACCTTCAAACGTTTAGATACCGCTGAAATCGACGCTTATCTAAAAAGCGGCGAATGGCAGGGCAAGGCCGGGGCATACGCCATTCAAGGCCGCGCCGGAGCCTTCGTACGCCGTATCAATGGATCGTATTCTAACGTGGTGGGTCTCAGTCTTTTCGAGACCGCCAATGCCTTAAAAGTGTTTGGACCCTAAGCCATGTCGACGGATATTTTGGCTGTACGCGTGCGCCCCGGTGAAATTCGTATTGCGCGGGTTGATGGGAATGCTCACCTCAGAGATTTTGCCGTATACCGCACGGCGTTGACCGATGACCGGGGCCAAGTCGGTGGCATTTATGTGGGCCGTGTGAAAAAAGTTGTCCCCGCCCTAGAAGCCGCCTTCATCGATTTAGGATTAGAACGTAACGGGTTTTTAGGCTTGTCCGAAGCCCGACCGCAACCGCATATGGGCGGAAAATCTGCGGGCGACCGCATTTCGGATCATGTGCACGAAGGCCAAGAGATTTTGGTTCAGGTTTTGGCCGCCGCGCGGGACGATAAGGGCTGTAAAATCACCAGACGCCTGTCGATTGCCGGCGCGCATTGTATTTTAACCCCCGGTGATCCCGGTGTGCGGCTGTCTAAACGCATCAAGGATGATACGGAACGCAATCGGTTGCGGACCATGGTGGTGGGCAAACTTGCGGATGATTTGGGCTGTGTTGTGCGGTCGTCGTCCATTGGCGTTGGCGAAGACATCATGATGCGTGAAATCAAGCTGTTGGGCGCGCATTGGCAAGATTTGCAAGCCCGCGCCAAAGATACCGATCCCCCCAGTTTTTTAAGTGGCGAAGACACCCCGCCAGTTCAATTTCTGTCAGAATGTGGATTTACGGGGCTGGCGAAGGTGGTCGTGGATGATCCGGCTCTGACCAAGGCGGTTGAGGCTGAATTGCAGGCCCTGGGCATGGTGCCACCCGGCGGCGTGGTGCGCCACCCAGGGGGAAGCGATGTCTTTGTTGAATATGGCGTGGCCGATGCGGTGGCGGGCATACTGGACCCGGTCGTGCGCCTAAAATCCGGTGGCTCACTGATTGTTGAAGAAACCAAGGCCTTAACGTCGATTGATATCAACGCGGGCGGGGCGGCGGCGGCACAAAACAGCACGCGCGGTCAAGATTTGGCGATGGCGACCAACATCGAAGCCGTTTGGGAAACCGCCCGACAAATTCGTTTGCGAAACTTGGCGGGCCTGATCGTTTTGGATTTGATGCCGGTGCGCGGACAAGAAGCCGTGGGAAAAATCGTCAACACCCTGAAAAAGGCGCTCAGCCACGACCCAACCGGACCACAGGTTTTGGGCACCACCAAGGGCGGGTTGTTGGAAATCACCCGGCCGCGCAGGCGCGCACCCTTAAGCCATATTCTTCACGGCGCGTGTTCAACGTGTGGCGGCAACGGTGCGTCCTCTGCACTGACTGTGGGTTTGGCTGGCTTAGACCGTGTGTTGGCCGAAGTTTGGGCGTCTCCGTCCTTGATCCCAGCGTTGCGCACAAGCCCGAACGTGGTGAAGGCTTTGGAAATTGAAGGCGCACAGGCCTTGCTAGACATTGAAATCAAGCTGGGCCAAGCCTTAGACCTCATTGCGGATGAAAATATAGCCGCCGGAACCTTTCAAGTGGAGGCTACAAAAGACCATGCCTGATCAAACCGAAAAACCATCAAACGTGGTGGAGCTTAAAACGGCTAAAAAGGCGGCTAAATGCCCGCTGTGCCAGAAAAAAACAGATCAAAAGTTCAAGCCTTTTTGTTCCAAACACTGTGCGGATTTAGATCTGGGCAAGTGGCTGGACGGAGGTTATCGAGTCCCCGCAGAAGAGCTTTTGGGCGCGTATGATGATTTTGATGAAGAAG
>NVSZ01000038.1 GCA_002732845.1 Rhodospirillaceae bacterium | reverse complement strand
CGGTCCCCGCCGCCGACAATAAAATAAACAGCAACAAGCCCGCCGCTAAACCTTCCAACGTGCGGACCATTTCAATCAGGCGCGCCAACCACACACCATGGTCATCCACTTGTGTGCCAGAAATGCGTTGGGCGAGTTTTTGTTGCAAAACCCGCGCGTCTATATCCACGTCGGGATTGGTTTCCACATCAATCAAAATGGGCAACGGCACATCTGCAGCTTCGACCAAGCCCAACCAAGGGCTTAACAATTCTAAGACCTTATCTTGAGAAATTACGCTGGCGTTCAGCACACCGGGAAATTCAGACACCATGTTCATGGCGATTTGCAAACGCCGGGTATTGGTGGCTGCGTTGGCGTCGGGATCGGCTGGGATTTGCACGGTCATGGTCGCGGCCATGCCCGTATCCCAACGATTTGCCAATGAATCAAGCCCAATTAAGCCCGCTTGAGACAAAGCCGCCAGATACACCATAAAGGCAATCAGCCACGGCAAAAATTTTGACAATGGGTCTTTATCTAAAGGTAAATCCGTGCGCTGCGAAAACATTATGACAGCCCCTGCAGCAAACCTTCGGCGCGCGCACCCGGCGTAACCGTCAACCCGCCCGATTGAATCCGCATCACCGGATGACCCAATTTGGTCACCATGGCTTCGTTGTGAGTAGCGACCACAATGGTTGTGCCCAGTTTGTTGAGTTCTTCGAACAAATGCATCAACCGAAAGCCCATGCGATCATCCACGTTACCCGTGGGCTCATCGGCCATCAGCAATTTAGGGCGAGAAATCACCGCCCGCGCAATCGATACACGTTGTTTTTGCCCACCCGACAAGGTCGGTGGACGGGCATGCATATGATCTTTTAAGCCCACCCACGCCAACAATTCTTCGACATGGCGTTTGATGTCTTGTTCTTTAACGTTGGCGACCCGCAACGGCAACGCCACGTTATCGAACGTGGAAAGATGATCCAACAAACGATAATCTTGAAACACCACACCGATGGAACGGCGTAACGCGGGCAATTCATCACGGGTTGCGGTTTGGATATCGTGTCCAAACAAATGCACCAACCCCCGAGAAGGACGCATCGCCAGATACATCAATTTCAACAATGAAGATTTACCAGCCCCCGATGGCCCCACCAAAAAATGGAATGACCCAGGCTTTAAGGAAAACGAGACATCCTGTAAAACTTCTGGCCCCAAGCCATAACGAAGCCCAACATTTTCAAAGCGGGCAATGGGTGTTTTTGAGTCCAAGAAGACACATTCCTTCTATTCACGTGGCCGAAACATCAGATTCGAGAGCCCTACGATGCCACGGGCAGGGGCAAAAAGTCTACTGATTGATATGGATAAGTGGGGAGAACCGGACAAAACCTCCTTATAATTTGTTTGATTCTATCCACTTACTTGCGTTGCACAACGCAAACGCTTATAAATAATTGAGGTTAACATTTAAATTGTTGTGCTGATGATCATCACTTGTCCCAATTGCGGAACGCATTACGACGTTCCTCCGCACGCCATCAAACCTACGGGTACGATGATCCGGTGCTCCCATTGTGGATATGCTTGGCAGCAGTCAGTTGTCCATGCCATTGAAGTTCGTGAGCAACAAGTCACCTTCCCCGAACCCGTTCTTATGGCCGCCCAAGCCCCCGCAACCGTTGCGGCGCCTGCATTTGAGCCTGTAGCGCCACCAGCGCCAGCGCCGGAACCAGCGCCCATTCCTGAGCCGGAACCAGAGCCTGAGCCCCTTCCGGAACCAGAACCTGAGCCCGAACCAGCACCAGCCCCTGTCCCCGAATCTGAGGCCGAAGTTGATCCGCTTTCTCAAGATGAATTAGACAACGTCTTTGACGAATCCGAGACCGAATCGGGTGCGTTCGATTCGATGTCTGGCGACAATATTGACGAAGAAGATGCCGAAGTTATTGATATTGGCGATCTGCTTGATGCCGATGCGGACGAAGATCCTATTCCAGCAAGCCTTTCTCAGCCGTATCCAGACGATGAAATTCCGGTCGCCCGGACACGTTTCAAGCGTCCAGCACCTAAAAAGAAAGGTGGCGCACTGAAAGCCATCATGATCGTTTTTGCGATTTTGCTGATTGGCTCGGGTGCAGGCATCGTTTTGGCGAAAAAGAAAATTATTGAAATTTATCCACCCGCTAAAGAACTTTACATCAAAGCAGGCATGTATCATGCGGAACCCGGAGAAGGCCTAGCACCCCGCGATGTCAAACCACGTCGGGACGTGCGCAATGGCGTGGAACTGTTGATTGTTGAAGGCAATGTCGTCAACATCACCGAAGAAACCTTGGATGTGCCACCGTTGAAAGTCTCGTTGACCAATCCACAGGGCAAAGAAGTCGCCACGCAGATTATCGAATTGCACAAGAAAACCCTAAAACCTGCCGATACGGTATCGTTTAAGGTTGAATTCGAAAACCCACCGGGAACCGCGCGTCAAATGTCTGTGAAATTTATCGCACCTGAAGCTGGCGCTGACGGTGGTGATGGAAATGGCGCTCCGGCGGCGGACGGCAACTAAAGCCGCCTCACCCCCTAAACTTATTCACTTAACCAATCTGGCAAGCGATCCAAGGCAATAATGTCTTCAACGCTCATGCGTTTGCGCACCACACAATGGCGATCACCGTTGACCATCACTTCGGGAATCAAAGCCCGAGTGTTGTAAGTTGATGATTGCACCGCGCCATAGGCTCCGGCGGTGCGCACCACCAATAAATCGTTGGCTTTGGTCTCTGGGAATTTACGGTCTTTGGCAAAGGTATCGCCGGTTTCGCAAATCGGGCCAACAATATCAACATTGATCAAATCGGCCCCCGGTGGGGGTTGGGTTTCTGTGATGATGTTGTGAAAGGCCCCGTACAGGGTCGGGCGGATCAAATCGTTCATGCCCGCATCAACAATCAAAAACGTTTTATCGGTGCTTTTTTTAGCATAAATCACACGGGTCACCAGCACGCCGGAATTGCCCGCAATCATGCGACCGGGCTCGAAAATCAGCTCGGTTCCAAGATGGCCCAAGGTATTGCGGACCACTTCCGTGTAGGCTTCGGGATGTGGGTTTTCAACTTCATCGGCTTCGCCGTAGGGAACGCCTAAGCCACCGCCCGCATCCAAAACTTCGACCGTCAAACCACGGGACCGAAGGGTTTCAACCAGTTCAGCGACACGGCTGTAAGCCTGACGATAAGGTTCCAGATCCATAAGCTGTGAGCCAATGTGCATTGCCAGCCCGGCAATATGAATGCCCGGAAGGTCTGTGGCTTTTTGATACACTTCGGGCACACGTTCCCAATCGATGCCGAATTTATTGCCTTTACGGCCCGTGGTAATTTTTTCGTGGGTGCCCGCATCGACATCGGGGTTCACCCGCAACGCCACCGTCGCGGTTTTGCCCAGACGTACTGAGATGGCGCTGATGCGATCCAATTCAGGTTCGGATTCCACGTTAATTTGTTTAATGCCAGAATTTAAGGCGAATTCAATTTCATCGTCTTGTTTACCCACGCCGGAAAAAACAATGCGGTGCGGTTTGATGTTGGCTTTTAACGCCCGGGTTAATTCACCACCCGACACCACATCCGCCCCGGCGCCCAAGGCCGCCAAGGTGGTCAGCACGGCCTGATTTGAATTGGCTTTAACGGCAAAGCAAACCATCGCATTCATACCGCGAAGGGCATCTGAAAAGACTTCAAAATGGCGCGTTAACGTGGCCGTTGAATAGACATAAAACGGCGTGCCGACTTCATCTGCAATGTCTTTCAGGGCCACACCTTCGCCATGAAGATGACCGTTTTTATAATTAAAAAAGTCCATGTTGCGGAGCCTTATTTTTGATAGGGGTAGGAAGCTGGATAGGTGGAATCTGGTGGGTACTCAGGCATCGCTTTACGACCACAAGCCGTTAAGCTGACCGACAGAAACAAACCTAACACTGCAAAGGTGAACAAGCGTCTCATGTTAAAAACCTTTCCCGAGCATCCTTCACGGCCGCCAAAACATTGGCCGGAGCCGTGCCACCGAAGCTTAATCGGCTGTTGACTGAATTGTCCACGCCCAACACTTTAAACACATCATCCGTAATGTTGGCTTCGACCGTTTGCAGTTCTGCAAGCGACAGATCTTCAAGGCCCACACCTTTGTCTTCGGCCATCTTGACCAAAGCTCCGGTGACGTGGTGCGCATCTCTAAACGGCATCGCCAACACCCGCACCAGCCAATCGGCCAGATCGGTTGCGGTGGTAAAGCCCTTGCCCGCATCGTCTTTCATGCGATCCGTATTATACGTCGCAGACGCAAACATACCTGTCATGGCACTGACGCACAGTTCCATGGTATCGGACGCATCAAACACGGGTTCTTTGTCTTCTTGCATGTCTTTGCCATACGTCAGGGGCAGACCTTTCATGACGGTCAACAGGCCCATCAAAGCGCCAAACACGCGTCCGGCTTTGCCCCGCACCAATTCAGCCGCGTCGGGGTTGCGTTTTTGCGGCATGATCGAGCTTCCGGAAGAAAAATCATCCGACACCCGCATGAAGCCAAACTGAACCGACGTCCACAGCACCATTTCTTCGGCCATGCGCGACAGGTGCACGCCCAAAATGGACAGTACACTTAAATATTCCAAAGCAAAGTCACGGTCAGAAACACTATCTAAAGAATTCCGCGTTGGTCCCGAAAAGCCCAAGGCCTCCGCCGTGGCGACGCGATCAATGGGGAACGATGTTCCCGCCAAGGCCGCCGCGCCCAACGGGCATTCATTTAAACGCGCCCGGCAATCAAAAATCCGCGAACGATCCCGGCCAATCATTTCGGTATACGACAACAAATGATGGCCCAAGGTCACAGGTTGAGCGGCTTGCAAATGGGTAAAGCCCGGCATCACCGACGCGGCGTGCTCTTCGGCCCGATTGATCAAGGCGGCTTGTAAGTCTTGCAAAGCCCCATCCAGACCGTCCAAAGCATCGCGCACCCACAATTTCACATCGGTAGCAACCTGATCGTTGCGCGACCGGGCGGTGTGTAACCGTCCGGCCCCATCGCCGACGATTTCCCGCAAACGGCTTTCGACGTTCATGTGGATATCTTCCAACGCCCTGGAAAACTTAAAGTCACCCGCCTTAATTTCGCCTTCGACTTGATCTAAACCTTTTAAGATAGCTTCACCATCGGCGGCAGGAATAATGTTATTGGCCACCAACATCCGGGCGTGCGCGCGCGAGCCTCGAATGTCTTGGGCATACAAGCGTTGATCAAATCCGATAGACGCGTTAATTTCTTCCATCACGGCGGAAGGCCCCGCGCTGAAACGTCCGCCCCACATCGTGCTGGTGGAGGAATTTAAAGGTGTATTGTCTTTTGTATCGTCGCTCATATTTTTTGGACCTAAAATGAACCGTAAAATTTCGTTAAAGTACGTTAAAGTCTCTGTACTGCTCAGCTGTGTGATCGCCTTTACAGCTATTGTCGTTATATCGCCGCGTCTTGCAAGTGCTGAAACGACCAATGTTTTGCCTATGCCCCCGCAAATGGCGGCAAAAATGCGTGCACCGAAGGCCGGCGAAGGAGCTTTGGATACACCTTTTTTCAACGCAAAGAAAGAGCCTCTAACCCTTTCTAGCCTGAAAGGTCGGGGATTGGTGGTGAATTTTTGGGCCACGTGGTGCGCCCCGTGCATTCGCGAGATGCCATCATTGAACCGTTTGGCCAAATCGTTACAAGGCACGGGCGTCGAATTGATCACCATTTCCGAAGATCGCAAGGCCTTAAAAGTCGTGCCACCGTTCCTAAAAGCGCATGGCTGGGATAATTTAAAGCCTTATTATGACGCCAAAGGAAAGCTTTCGCGTCGGCTGGATATCATCGGCCTGCCGTCTACCGTTTTGATCAATGCAGAAGGTGTATTTTTAGGCCGCATCATGGGAACATTGGAATGGGACGCACCGGAAATTAAAGCCTTCCTGATTCAAGATTTAGCGCCAAAGCCTGAAACCCCAAAACCTTAACGAAATTGTAGGCTTCAGTGCTATAATCTAGTGTCATTTCAAGATCATAGTGTCTTCATGAGGTTACTTTATGGGTTTGTTTGGTTCAGATGACGACAAGAAAGTCGCCAAAGGTCCGGTTTTTTTAAAGCCGGTTGATCCCGATTGGGTGCTGACACCCAACGGCGGCTTTTTTTCTTTTTTAGACTTAGATCCAGAAGCATCCAACCTGAATGGGGCGGGGGGCATTTATTTAATTTGGCACGGCGGCGTGCATCCTGAATGGGTTTTTGCCGGAGAAACAACCAACTTAGCCACGGATCTCCACGATGCGGGGCAAAACCCAGACATCAACTATTATGAGCAAAGCGGCGGCTTATTTGTGGCTTGGGCGTTGATCAAGCCTGAGTTTCGCAAAGGGGCGGTCAAATATATGGAAGAATTTTTTACAACACTGGTGGAAAATGCGGGCAGTTACAGCAATAATACCCAAGCTGTCCCCATAACCGCTCCAACAGCTAAAACCAAATCGAAGCCTAAACTTCAGCCTAAGTCGTAATCAAATTCAATTAAATTCAATGATGAGAAACAACCGTGGTCAAACTCACAAAAATTTATACCCGCACAGGCGATAATGGCGAAACCGGACTGGTTGGCGGAACCCGCAAGAAAAAGTCTGACCTGCATTTTTCGGCCATCGGTGACGTGGACGAGGCCAATGCTGCCATCGGTTTTGCCAGTGCCGTGCTCAACAAATCCAGCACCGCCTTTGAAGTCTTGCAACAAGTGCAAAACGATCTGTTTGATTTAGGCGCCGACCTTGCCACCCCCACCAACATAGATGGAGCTTTGCGCATCGAAGCCAACGCCATCGTGTGGCTGGAACAAGCCATTGATCAGCTGGGCGAAAATTTAGAACCGCTGACCAGTTTTGTTCTGCCCGGAGGAAAAGAAGGGGCGGCAAGACTTCATTTAGCCCGCACCATCGTGCGCCGCGCCGAACGCACCGTTGCCACATTCGCCGAAGCTCAGCCCTTAAACCCTGAAATTTTAAAATACCTCAATCGTCTTTCCGATATGTTGTTTCAAATGGCTCGCGTACAAAATCAAGATGGTAAGCTTGATATTTTGTGGAAACCGGGTGGAGAATAAAGCCGATGAAAGTTCTGGTGGCCATTAAACGGGTTGTCGATTTTAACGTTAAAATTCGCGTGCGTTCCGATGGTTCGGGCGTCGACACAGCGGGGGTGAAAATGTCCATGAACCCCTTTGACGAAATCGCCGTCGAAGAAGCCGTGCGTTTAAAAGAAGCGGGAACCGTTTCAGAAATCATCGCTGTATCCATCGGTCCCGCACAATGCAAAGACACCCTCCGCACGGCGCTCGCCATGGGCGCAGATCAAGGTATTCACATTGAAACAGAGGCCGATCTTGAGCCCCTCGCCATTGCCAAAATTTTGCAAGACACGGCCCATAAAGAAGATCCAGATATGATTTTCTTGGGCAAACAAGCCATTGATGATGACGCCAATCAAACCGCACAAATGCTGGCGGCTTTGTTAAATTGGGGGCAAGGCACCTTTGCTTCACACATCGACTTTACAGAAGGTGCCGCCCAAGTCGTCCGGGAAATTGACGGGGGCTTAGAAACCATAAAGCTCAATCTGCCCTGTGTAATCAGCACCGACCTACGCTTGAACGAGCCCCGCTATGCGTCACTGCCCAATATTATGAAGGCCAAAAAGAAACCCATCCAAACCGTGGCGCTGGAAGATTTAGGCCTTGATACCACCCCCCATCTGAACGTTTTAGCGGTCGAAGAACCCGCACAGCGCAAAGCCGGACAGATATTGAGCTCGGTTCAAGATTTGGCCGACAAAATCAAGGAGGCGGTATAATGCGAACCCTTGTTTTAGCCGAACACAACAACATTGAGCTTAACCCACAAACGCTCAACACCGTGACCTGTGCCAAAGCGTTGGGCAGTGTGGATATTTTGGTTGCCGGAAAAAATTGTGGCGATGTGGCACAAGCCTGCGCCGAAATTGAAGGTGTTCAAACCGTTTTGATTGCCGATGATGTAATGTTGGCCCATGCACTGGCGGAAACTTTGGCACCGTTGCTGGTCAGCTTGGCTGAACATTACGATGCTATTTTGGCCCCCGCCACCAGTATTGGTAAAAATGTGCTGCCACGCGTGGCCGCCGTTTTGGACGTTCAACAAATCTCTGACATTTGCGAAGTGGTGAATGAAAATACCTTCAAGCGTCCAATATACGCTGGAAATGCAATACAAACCGTGCAAAGCCGGGACGCAAAAAAAATCATCACCGTGCGCACCACGACGTTCGAGCCCGCCAACCCAACCGGCGGATCTGCGACCCTTAAAAATATCGACAAGGTGGATACGCCTCAGCTTTCGACTTTTGTCGGCGCTGAGCTCAGCACGTCTGACCGCCCCGACTTGGCCTCTTCAGCCGTGATTGTATCGGGCGGACGCGGCTTAGGCTCGGTCGAAAACTTTGCCCTGTTAGAAACCTTAGCCGATATTTTAGGCGGGGCCATTGGCGCATCACGCGCGGCCGTGGATGCAGGCTTTGCCACCAACGATCACCAAATCGGGCAAACCGGCAAAGTCGTTGCCCCCGATTTGTACATCGCGGTGGGCATTTCCGGGGCCATTCAACATTTGGCCGGAATGAAAGATTCACGCACCATCGTGGCCATTAATTCAGACCCCGACGCCCCGATTTTTAAAATTGCGGACTATGGTTTGGTGGCCGATCTGTTTGATGTGTTACCAGAGCTTGCCCAAGCGCTCAAACAATGAGAACATAAACGCTTAATATTATAGGGAAACGACATGTCTGTGGATTTAATCAAAAAAATTGGCGTTATCGGTGCGGGTCAAATGGGCCTCGGCATCGCCCATGTTTCGGCTTTGGCGGGGTATGATGTCCACCTTTTGGACAACAATCCGGACCAGGCCGATGCCGCTTTGAAAAAAATTGAAGCCCACATGAACCGCCGCGTGGAAAAAGGCAAAATGAGCCAAGCGGAAATTGTCGCAGCCTTGCCCCGTATTTCAACAGGTACCGAAATGTCGGCCTTTGGCGATTGCGATATTGTGATCGAAGCCGCCGTTGAAAATGAAGAGGTCAAAAAGGCGATCTTGCGCCAGCTGTGCCCGGTTTTAAAGCCAGAGGCCATCATCGCCACCAACACCTCGTCAATTTCCATCACCCGTTTAGCCGCAGGCACCGATCGTCCGGAAAAATTTGTCGGCATGCACTTTATGAACCCAGTGCCGGCTATGGAACTGGTCGAAACCATTCGCGGCATTGCCACCGATCCCGATACGTTTAATACCATCACCGAACTGTCCAAAAAAATGGGCAAATCCCCGGTGGCCGCCGAAGATTTCCCGGCCTTTATCGTGAACCGTATTCTCATGCCGATGATTAACGAAGCGGTCTATACCTTGTACGAAGGCGTCGGATCGGTTGCCGCCATCGACAACGCCATGAAGATGGGTTTGCACCATCCCATGGGGCCGTTGGAATTGGCTGACTTTATTGGCTTGGATACTTTTTTGGCGGTGGTCAACGTGTTGCACGAAGGTTTAGCCGACAGCAAATACCGTCCGTGCCCGTTGTTGGTCAAATACGTCGAAGCCGGATGGCTGGGGCGTAAAACCGGAAAAGGCTTTTACGATTATACGGGTGATGGCGACCCTGTACCAACACGGTAAAGGGCCGCGACCTCCTTATAGGCTTCCGTAAACTAAGGCGATCCACGTTTCGACGGATACAAATTTCCACGCCCAAGATTGCCACTTTTTATCCAATCCCTGCTTTTGAATTTGTTCTAAACTTAAGCCTTTATTTTTGCCCGCTTCAACCACTTTGGTGGTGGCCTGCAGCATGCCCAAATAGGTTTTCAATTCATCCATATTCGACAAGGCCCCGTGACCGGGAATGACTTTTGCGTCCGCAGGGTATTGCTTAAGCGCAGCTTTGATGCTGGAAATCATGCCTTTCACATTGCCGCCATTTTGCAAATCGACAAACGGGAACATGTGGTTGAAATACAAATCACCCAAATGCACGATGTTTGATTTTTTAAAGTACGCGCTAATATCGCCAGAGGTATGGCTTTGCGGAAAATGGGTCAATTCAATTTCTTCGCCATTAAAATACACCGACGATTTTTGAGCAAAGGTAATATCAGGCAAACCATCGCGGTTTTTTGCGGGAAGTTTCAGATTAAACGCTTTCAGGTCTTGCGGAGCACTCAACAACGGACGCACCGTATCGTGGGCGATCAAAACCGCAGCGCCGCCAAAATGTTCATTGTTTCCGGCATGATCAAAATGCCAGTGGGTGTTGATCAGATATTTCAAATCTCCACACGTTTGGCAGGTTTTCAAGTCAACCAGTGCGGCTTCGAGTTTCTGCGCAAAGCCCGGCAGAAAGTCATCAACCATCAGCAATCCATCCGGCCCCGCAGATACCGCAACATTGCCGCCCGCAAAACCGCCAACGCCCATGATCACCGATACATTCCCGTCGACAAACGTTGACGCCAAGCTGACGTCCGAGCTGGGGGTGTTGTCATGATTGTGTCCGGCCCCGGCAAAGGCCCCCGTGGATAGAGCTGTAGAGACCAAAGAGAGCGCGAACGCCAAACCTGTTATTTTCTTCAYSRWTTTATTTCCTTATATTTGTTCAACAAAAGATAGCAGGACCCTAGCATTCCAGTTTTTCATTTATATACTTAAWTTTTCACAGTATATTTTCCATATTGGAAACAATAGAGCCGTAAATGAAGTCGACAATGGAGAAAACCCGATGGATACCCTGACCTGCATGCGGACCTTTGTTCGGGTGGTTGAATTGCAAAGTTTCAGCAAGGCGGCCCGCGAAGAAGCCTGTTCACCGTCATTGGCCAGCAAGAAAATTTCTTGGTTAGAGCGGCATTTGGGGGCCAAGCTTTTAAATCGCACTACCCGGCGCTTAAGCCTGACCGAAACCGGAGAGGCCTATTACACACAAAGTCTGAAAGTCCTCAACGAAGCCGAAGTTTCGGAAAACATCGTTGCCGAAATGCACKGCCAACCCCAAGGTTGCTTGCGCATCAGTTGCCCATCAGGTTTGGGAGTGACCGTGTTCAACCAAGCCTTTGCCGACTTTGCCCTGACCTACCCCGCGATCACTTTGGAAACCCAGGTGACCGATCAAATTGTCGATTTCACCGAAGGCCGCATTGATTTTGCCCTGCGCGTTGCCCCGTCCCTGCCCGATTCCAGCTTGATCGCCAGCGAAATTGCGAGCGTACAATTAAATATTTGTGCAGCCCCGTCCTACCTCAAAGAACACGGCATGCCTAAAATCCCTGAAGACCTTCAAAATCATAATTGTTTACGGTATGTGCATACCCGCACCGGGTCTGACGTCTGGTTTTTAAAATCAGGAGACACGACATTTCCCACGCCCGTCACCGGGAACTATCGCGCAAACAACCCATTGTTCATCAAAGCCGCCGTGGTCAAGGGTTTGGGCATTGCCGTTTTGCCCTGTTACATCCACAAAACAGAGACCGCAGAAGGCCTGATCAAGGTCATTTTAAAAGATTATAAAATCGACGATTTAAAGCTCTACCTGATCCGTCAACACAGAGACTACATGCCCCTAAAAATGAAACTCTTTTCCACCTTTATCAAAGACTGGGCGCACCAACATATGGAAAATGAGGGGTAAGGCCGAAGCCTCTAGCTCTCCCGCAATTCGTCCTCGGTTTTGGCTTCACCGTAATCCATTTTGACTTTGGCCTCTTTGAACATGCGTTCTGAAAACTTGCCTTTTTCGTCCCAGCGGGCTTGAAAGTCTGCATCGGAAACAGAGGCGCGGTCGACCACGACCCGTTTAATTCCCACTTGCAAAATCGCCCGCGCGCAATCTGGACACGGCACATGGGTCACATAAATAGTATTGTTCATCAACGTTTGCCCGGTGCGCGTTGCATTATAAATCGCGTTGCGTTCCGCGTGTTCGGTCCAATCATATTTGTCGGGGCGTTCGTGGCGTTCGGCCGCATCATCATCAATGTCACGGGGGAAACCGTTATAACCGTACGAACTTGGCGTTTTGTCTTCGGCGACAATCACCGCGCCGACCCGGGTTGAGCGATCTTTGGACCAAGAGCCAATTTCACGCGCCAAACGAATAAACCGGGAATCCCATTTCTCTGACATCGACTTTCCTTTAACAATCAAAAAACATTCCCTTATGTTTAGGCAACGTGCGCACGCTTAGCAAGGAAATGTGTGCATATTCAAAGCACCACAGGTCTTAACGTACAAAATTAACTTGAAAGATATAGCCCCGTACACTGGAACCTGTATAAGGTAACTTTAGGGCCAACGGTGTTTTTGGAATTTTGAATGATGCTGCGCAAAATCTTTTCTTTTCTGCTTTTGTTCATCCTGACGGGCCTGTTCAGCCTTTCTGGACTGAACGCACAAGAAGCACAGGATACGGCCCCAAACGCGCGCCAGTCGACGGAGCTTGACCTCACCCAAGAAGAACGCCAGTGGGTGGCAGATCACCCTGTCATCCGCGTCCATAACGAAACGGACTGGCCCCCTTTCAATTATTTTGAACACGGCAAACCAAAAGGGTTTTCGATTGATTACATGAATTTGCTGGCCAAGCAGATCGGCATCAAAGTTGACTATATCAGCGGCCCGACTTGGGACGAATTTATGGGGATGATCAAAACCGGCGAGCTTGACGTCATGTTGAACATCGCCAAAACCCCAACGCGTGAAGAGTTCCTGCTGTTCACCGAACCTTATGCCTATAACGCAAATTCTATTTTGAGCCGCAAAGACGCCCCCTACAGCACCTTAAAACAGCTTTATGGCAAGACCGTCGCTTTGCCNAAAGGNYTTYTTTTACGCCGAAGTTCTYAAWAAAGATCACCCCYTGATCAAYWTKCTTTTGGTCAAAAATGTRCGCGAAGGMYTGAGRGCKGTGGCTTTYGGASARGCYSATGCGACCTTTGGAAAGCTSACCGTTTTTAATGAYATCAAGGCCCAAGAAATGATGACNGGGCTNGGTCATTTCCGGRGARATCAAAATGGGCGAYSGSAAATACAGYCAGCTTAATATTGCGRCYCMCAAGAMCYTKCCGATTTTGGCCTCTATCTTGCGCAAGGCCGTGACGAACGTGCCGCAAAATGAACTTAAGCGCCTGAGGCAACGTTGGGTCAATGTCACCACACTTACACAATTGAAAAACACCAACATCAGCCTGACCAACACCGAAAAAGACTGGTTGGACAATCATAAATACATCCGCTTGGGCGTTGATCCAAGCTACCCTCCGTTTGATTTCATTGCCGAAGATGGAACGTATTCAGGAATGGCGTCTGATTACGCGCGCCTGATTGGGGACCGCCTGGRTGTCACCTTAGAGGTTGTACCTGGGCTTTCTTGGGCGCAAGTAATCGAAGGAGTCAAAAAAGGCACCGTAGACGTGGTGCCCGCCGTCACCAAAACGCCGAACCGCGATGTATTTATGAATTTTTCAACGGAACATTTAAATTTTCCCGATGTCATTTTCATGCGCACGGACCATCCCTTAATCGCAGGCTTGGCCGACTTACAAGGTCGTACACTCGCGCTTGTCGAGGGCTATGCCACAACCGAATTTTTCCGCACGAACTACCCAGAGATCAAAATCATCCTGAACGAAACCTTGTTAGATGCGTTTAAAACCGTCGCCGAAGGCAAGGCCGATGCCAGCGTACAAAACCTTGGTGTCGGCACATACTTTATCAATAAACATGAAATTACTAATTTAGTGGTTGCCGCCCCGGCTAATCTCAACATGCCGGGATTGTCGTTTGGTGTCCGCAAGGATTGGGCTGAATTGGTGCCGATCATCGATAAAGCACTGGCCACCATCACTCCCCAAGAAGAAGCCGCCATTCGCAGCAAATGGGGGGCTTCACAATATCAAATTGGCCTCAACGCTGCCACTGTGCGCAGGGTTGCCTTGCAAGCCGGGGGGACGGGGGCCATTATCTTTATCATCTTCATCATTTGGAATCGGCGGTTATCCAAAGAAGTTCAATTGCGCAAACAGGCCGAAGCCCAGCTGCAATATCAAGTCGATGTTAAAAACAGATTCTTTTCCATTATCGCGCATGATCTCAAAGGTCCCTTTACGGTTCTTTTGGGCATGACTCAAGTGATGGCCGATATGCCCGATAAGATCAGCAAAAAGAAACTCGCCGAATACGCAGGCAAGGTGAATGATTCTGGACTAGTGTTTTTTGACCTTTTGCAAAACCTGCTCGAATGGTCCCGCCTGCAAATGACTGGTGGGGAAATTAATCCTGATATGTTTTCCCTCCGCGACGCCTCGCAAGCCTGTGTCGATATCTTAAGCCCCATGGCGTTAAATAAAGACATCATTCTGACCAATACAATCGATACTGAAATGGCATTTGCAGACCCGGACATGGTGCAAACCGTTATCCGCAACTTGATTGCGAATTCTCTTAAATTCACGCCCGCGGGAGGGGCCATTGACCTGTCGTCTCAGATCGAAAATAACATGGTGAAAATCACCGTCACCGACAATGGCGTTGGAATATCCGAACAACACCTTGCCAATATTTTTGCCCTTGACCTCAGAACGTCTACACCCGGTACCGACGGCGAAACAGGCACCGGACTTGGCCTTCCCCTGTGCAAGGAAATGGTAGAAAAAAATGGCGGACGCATCTGGGTCAAAAGTACGGCCGGTCAAGGTTCACGGTTCCATTTTACCCTGCCTACCAAACCAAATTCAGAGCCCTTCTAAACACAGCTAAAATGAGTTGTGCGAAAAATCACTGCGTCTGCGCCTTATTCTTGAGACCCTATAGGACGGTCACCACAGATGAGGTTTCGTTATGATTGCCGATTTCCACCCGATACAAATGGACACCCCCAAGGTCCCAAAGTTTTCAAATTTTGTCACACCAGACGGACTTGTCGCTTATGGCCTTATGGCCAATGCGTTGTTTTGGTGCGGACTGTTATTACCCTATAACGCAAACACAGCCCCACATATTGCTTACCTGAATGTCTTTGTCGTTCTGATGGGTGCAGCGTTAGCCTTTGGCGGGGCCGTGGCAACACTGATGATCGCTTCCAACAAGGTTTCTGTACCATGCCGGGGTCTATAATCGAGCATCCCCAAGGAACAAATGAAATGTTTTATCGATCCGTATTTCAGCGCTTTCAGAGATCAAACAACGGTATAGTCGCCATTGAATTTGCTTTGGTTGCCCCGGTTTTGATTTTTGTTCTGATGGCGATTGTCGAAGTATCCATGATGACGTTTGCCGCCATCAATTTAGATGGGGCCGCCATCGATGTAGCGCGGAGAATCCGCACGGGGCAAGCCCAAGCATCCGGCGATGCTATGGGTGATTTTTCTACGGCAATGTGTTCCCATCTGGGGTCGACACTAAATTGCGGCGCATTGCTTTATGACGCCCGCATCATGACCAATTATGGTTCAATAACCTTAAACACCGAATACGACCCTGCCACAGGGGAACCCATTGTTTATGGATTTTCAGCTGGGACAAGTGGCGACATTATCGTTGTGCGGGTCATGTACTGGTGGACCATCAATACACCTATGATTTCTATTTTTTTTGAAACCGCCCCCGGCACCAACAAACGTTTATTAACAACCACCGTCGTCTTTCAAAACGAGCCGTATGAGTCCTGATCATGAGATTTAAAATTTCACCGCCGCAACATGGGTTAATACGAGCGCTGAAGTCTATCAGCGCCCAAGACAAGGGTGTTGTCGCCGTAGAGTTTGCCTTGATCTTGCCGTTTTTATTACTGATTTTAATGGGTGTGATTGAACTCAGTCACGGTTTGCAGGCCAAACGAAAATTGCTGAATGCGGTGCAAACGGCATCTGATCTGATCAGCCAACAAACGGATATTACGTCAACGGATCTGGACTCTATTTACTTGGCGGCTCACCTCACTATGAATCCGCTCAACACGACCGGAATGACCATCGGCGTTGCGAGCGTGCGTTTTGATGATGCCACTGGTACGCCGACCCTAGATTGGGCAGACAGCAGCAACGGCGGCACAGTCGTTGACCCCTTAATCAAGGCCGATGGCCGTGGCGAAGCCGGAGCCAGCATCGTAATCGTGACCGGGCATTATACCTATCGCCCCCTCGTCAGATTGATTGTTCCCGTCGATTTTACCATGACGGAAACATCTTATGTCAGGCCAAGAAAAGTCAGTTATGTCCTGAAATATTAAGGAACCTCTCATGAAAAACAAAACCAAAAACAAATCAACTTTTTTGCGCAATGCTCTTCACCGTTTTCACAATTGTGAACGCGGCGCGGTAATGGTTATGTTTGCCACCATGGTTATTCCCTTGATGATTCTGGGCGGTCTCGCCGTGGATGTGTCTCAGGCTTATTTGGTCAAGGCAAGGTTATCTCATGCGCTGGATGCGGCGGCACTTGCCGTTGGATCGATGCGCAGCATATCGTCAGACACAATCTATCTCGAAGCAAAATTTTCTGATTTTGTGACTGCAAATTACGCCAATACAGATGTTGGCAGCACCCATGACCTAACCTTTATAGATGTGAGCGGTGTCATTACGGTTACCGGAAAAGCTACCGTCAACACGGTCTTTTTAAGCATCATCGGCGTTAATTCCATTACGGTATCGTCGTCGGCTGAAATCATCGTGGAAACCAACGGGTTGGAATTGGTGATGGTATTGGACAACACCGGGTCCATGGGCAGCAGCAATAAAATGACCGATATGAAAACGGCAGCCCACGAACTTATCGACATTATCTTTGGCAATGAAACGGCCCCGGACTTGCTCAAAGTCGCGTTGGTGCCGTTTGACAACACCGTCAACATTGGCACCGCCATGACGGCTTTTGTGAGCGACCCAACGGCGGTTGGATTTGCCAGTTTAGAAACACCCCCCGCGCCCATAAAAGTGGCCCGACGTCAAAGCCTGCGTTGGGGATATGCTTCTGTTCCACAAACGCTCCGGCTGAACACAGCGTCTTCTCTCGGGCTCGGCACACAATATAGCGGAAACTGGTGGGGCGGCGGCTCCAGCAGTTCCGCAACTTGGGAAGGCTGCGTGATGGCTCGAAATTATCCCGCAGACATTCAAGACTCCAGCGTTGCCGTGGATGGATTATGGACGCCGTTTTACAATACAAAATCAAGCGACCGGAACAAATATTGTCCGCGTCCGATCACAGCACTCACCAACAGTCGCAGCACATTGGACTCTGAAATCGATGCCATGTCGGCATTGGGCAGCACCCATATTAACTTGGGCGCGGCATGGGGTTGGCGGGTGCTTTCTCCCGCGGCACCTTTTTCCGAAGGTGCAGAATACGATGATCCCGATTGGAACAAAGTCGCAATTATCCTCACCGACGGCGACAATCGCATGATCGACAGTTATTATTCGGCCTATGGCGTCATCGCCGATGGAAACTTAAACACCACCAGCAGCTCAAGCGTTGCTCAAGCTGAATTGGACAGCCGCCTCATTCAGGTCTGTGATGGCATGAAAAACGAAGGCATTGTTGTTTATACCATCGCCTTTGGCACTTCTATTGCTTCCACAACGGCCTCAATGTTGTCCGATTGTGCCAGCAGCACAGGCCATTATTTTGAATCCCCAGATGCTGCAACATTGTCTTTGGCCTTTCGGGCCATCGGCGCAGAGCTTAAAAACCTGCACATCAGCAAATAATTTTACGACTTTTTTTTAACACTCTGATTTGGGGATAAAAAGCCCATAAAAGAGATGGAAGCCAATGGATTTATGTTTTATCATTTTACTCTGATTTAAAAGGGGCAAAAGGGGTAAAACAATGAGGCTTGTTAAAGGTATCATCCTGACATGTTTTTTGTTAACTCTAGCCTCTCCGGGCTTCGCATCTGAACCCCAACTGCCTAAAACTCCACAGAAAAAATTAGTTTATCTGGTCTCGGATATACGAATACCGTTTTGGGACATCATGTGGCGCGGCATTAAAACAAGAGCCGAAAACTTGGGCTATGAGATTATTTCTTACAGTGCCGAAAACAACGCAAAAAACGAGCTTCAATTTACGATTAAAGCGATAAAAGAGAATGTCGCGGGCATCATCGTTTCGCCGACAAATWCATCGGCCTGCGTAACTATTCTCAAGTTTGCAAAAGATGCTGGAATACCCGTGGTCATATCCGACATTGGCTCTGATAGCGGAGATTATGTCTCTTTTATCTCTTCCGACAACAAAGGGGGCGCCTATGAAATCGGAAAAATTCTTACCCAAAAAATGCGTCAACTGGGTTGGCAAGATGGCACGGTTGGCATTGTCGCCATACCGCAAAAAAGAGCCAACGGCCAAGCCCGAACGGCCGGTTTTATGCAAGCCTTAGAGGAGGCGGGCATTAAAGCCGCTGGAATTCGTCAACAGGTTACTTTTTCATACCAAGAAACGTTTGATCACACAAAGGACCTCATCAAAARYAATCCAGACCTTCGCGCGCTCTTTCTTCAGGGCTCTGACAAGTAYAAAGGCGCGCTGGATGCGATTGCAGATGCAGACAAAACAAATGAGATTATTTTAATAWCTTTTGATGCCGARCCCGAATTTGTGGRCCTCATTCCCAAAGGCATTCTTGTCGGAGCTGGTATGCAACAGCCTTTCTTGATGGGGGAAAAATCAGTTGATGCCCTGCACAATCATTTACAGGGCATTCCAACCAAAAAGAACCAACAATTACCTGTTCTCACCATTTCTACGGATAACATCTCTGAAAATCTTTCGGCAATTAACAGAAATGTTCTTGGACTTGAGATACCATGAAACACGCGAAGTTATCTCTTTACACAGTTCTCGGCTTTATCGTCATCGCCACGGTTGTTTCCGTAATGGCAWTCTATTCGTCTGTTTCTTACTTTTCTGCAAAATCTAAAATTACAGCAACCACAAAACAGTACGCTGATCTGACCATAAATACCCTGCAGAAAAACATCGCAACTTACATTGAAGCGTATGCGATTAACGAATACGAAACTCTGATTTTAAATGAGATGGATCACAAAGAGTTCTTGGCCATCATCATAACCGATTATAATCTGGCAAGCATTCTTGGTGTTCAAAATCATGTTTCGGGAAAAATCAGGGATGCCGAGTGGAACGCCATAGATTATGACCCAAAAAATAAACAACACGCCACACAATTAGACCGTTGTTTTTATCCGATCACGACAACGATTAACTCAACCTCTGGCACGCCAATTGGCACCGTCTTGATCTGTACATCAGATCACTTTATTAAAATAGAACTGCAAAAGACCATTAAAGAAGATGCCATAAAAACCATCTTAATTTCGATTCTTCTGATCTTTTCCTTATTTTTCATGATACGCCGCATTGTTTTAGAGCCTATCTCGGACATCGTTCAGGCGCTTTTGCAAAGCGATGACAAAGGCGTTCCTATTGATGATGTGCCCACCACCGGGGCCAAGGAAATTACGGTGCTGGGCAATTCCATAAACAACATGGTTGGCAACATTAAACAGTCCCGAGATGAATTGGAAACTCAGCACGAAAAACTGTTGAAGGCCAACAGGGCAAAGTCAGCATTTCTCTCCGCGATGAGCCATGAATTACGGACGCCCTTAAATGCCATTCTTGGCTTTGGGCAAATGCTGCAAATTAATCAAGACCCTCCTTTAGCAGACTCGCAAAAAGATTATCTCAATTACATCTTAGATGGAGGCAATCATCTGCTTGACCTCGTCAACAGCATCCTTGATTTAACCAGTGTAGAAGCCGACAAATCGATCTTCTACATCGAAGAGGTCAACGCCAATGAAGTCGTAAAAAATAGTGTTTTATTAATGGCCCCCCTTGGAACGTCACGAAACATTACGGTTATCAATGAATTCAGTCAAAACACGACATCTTGTATCCGCACCGATCATCGTCGTTTCAAACAAGTCCTTATAAACCTGATCAACAATGCCATTAAATTCAATACGGATAAGGGCCTCGTCACAATTTCGGGTTATGAAACCGATCATGGTTTTTTGCGTATATCCCTTAAAGACACAGGCATCGGCATTGCCAAATCGAATCACTACAGAATATTTAACGAATTTCACCAACAAGAATCCGACCCCATGCGGGCCAGAGACGGTATCGGCATCGGTTTGCGGGTCACCAAGCTTCTTATTAATCGAATGGGGGGGCAAATAGGCTTTGAAAGTACAGAAGGACAAGGCAGCACATTTTGGTTTGAACTTCCTCTGGTTTCAAATGAAACAACACTCATTTGGACCGACGTCATGCTGGTTGGTGTGGATGCAATCGACAACGATCATCAGCGCCTTATCGAACTCCTCAATAAGGTATCTGTCAGTCAAATCGATGACATCGACGTTGATAACGTCATCGCAAACCTGATTGATTACACCCTCTATCACTTTAAGCGTGAAGAAGCCTTAATGCAGGCTTGCGATTATCCGGATCTAGAAAACCACCGCAAAATCCACGCAACCCTAATCCAACAGGTTCAACAGCTTTCTGACAAGTGGCACGCAGAACCCCGATTGATCACGTTAGACGAGCTCCGTGTCTTTTTACGGAACTGGCTGTACAACCATATCTTAAAAGTAGATACGACGATTGCGCCGTATGCTGAGGGTAAAAAAACAGAGATTAAAGAAGCTCTGGAACAACTGAACAGAACCCAGTCAGGTTAGTCTTGGAACAAAAAAGGCCCCCAAAGCGGTGTTCGAGTGCGACCTGGAACTTGAGTGCTTTGGGAGCCAAAGGGCTCATGGCCCTCATTCTTATGGCGAGGACGGGCCTCTAATGCATGTCCGCGCGGATTTGTTCGCGGTAGCTTTCAATCGGCACCAATTTGCCGCGTTTTTCGACGTACCAAAATTGCCAACCGTTACAACTGGGGGCCTTTTGCACGAATGCGCCGACTTGGTGGATTGATCCCTTAAAATCAGCGGTGACTAAGGTGCCATCGGCGCGAACTTTTGCCGAATACCTGCGCCGTCCGTCATACAAAACATCACCCGGTTTTAACATACCGCGTTCAACCACGGACCCAAAGGGAACCCGCGGCAGACTGCGTTTGCTTTCGGTGCGCAACAAATCTAAATCTTTGTCGGCGTGAACTTTAGCAATCCGCTTGGTGGCGAGTTCAGCATACGTTTTGCTTTCATCACAGCCAATCCAATTGCGCCCCAATTTTTTCGCAACGGCACCAGTGGTGCCCGTTCCAAAAAACGGGTCCAAGATCACATCGCCGGGCAGGCTAGAGCTTAAAATCACACGGTACAACAAGCTTTCCGGTTTTTGCGTCGGATGGGCTTTTGTGCCTTGGTCATTTTTCAAACGTTCTTTGCCCGAACAGATCGGCAAGGTCCAATCGGACCGCATTTGCAAATCGTCATTCAACGCTTTCATGGCTTCGTAATTAAAACGGTACCGCGCGTCTTTGTCTTTGGCCACCCAAATCATGGTTTCGTGGGCGTTGGTAAAACGCCGTCCACGGAAATTTGGCATGGGATTGGTTTTGCGCCAAATCACGTCGTTCAGCATCCAAAAGCCCAAATCTTGCAACGTCGCACCAACGCGAAAAATGTTGTGATAACTGCCAATCACCCACATCGTTCCGTCCGCTTTTAAAACACGGCGCGCGGCTTTCAACCAGCGTTTGGTGAAATCATCATACTCTGCAAAGCTTTCAAATTGATCCCATTCATCGTCAACCGCATCGACTTTTGTATTGTTTGGGCGATGTAAATCCCCCTGCAATTGCAAGTTATAGGGGGGGTCCGCAAAGATCATATCGACCGAGCCTTCGGGAAGGCTGTCCATGGATTTAATGCAGTCGCCCAAAAGGACTTTATTGAGTGGTAATTTGATGTTTGTCATAGCCGTAGGGTGAACGACCGAAGACTCCGCGTCAAGAATTTAATGGAATCAATAACTTATAGTAGATACCTAATGCTATATGTTGAGTCTTAGGAATCCCCGAGACTCAATATCTTGCGAATTGGCTTAAAACTTTTTCGGTGATGCGGGGTAATTCCGAGCCTTTTTAAGCCCTCTTGATGCTGTTTTGTGCCATATCCGGCATTGTTGGCCCAGCCATATCCCGGGTGCAAAACGCCCAATTCAACCATCATCAAATCACGCGCCACCTTGGCCTGAATAGACGCCGCCGCGATGGACAAAGACAGGCCATCGCCCTTCACGACCGCCTCTGCCGGGCAGCTTAAACCCGGCGGAATATGATTGCCGTCGATCAACGCAAAGTCTGGAGCCCGAGATAAGTTTTCGACGGCCCGGTGCATCGCCAAAAACGTCGCTTGCAAAATATTCAGCTCATCAATTTCTTCGACACTCGCAAGCCCTAGGCCCAATTGCACGGCATCACACTCCTGCAAGCGTTCCAGCAAGGCTTCACGTTTTGCGGCTTTCAGTTTTTTGGAATCATCCAAGCCCTGCACCAGATCATCGGGCAATTGCGCCCGGTCTAAAATCGCCGCTCCGGCAACCACAGGCCCCGCCCACGGTCCGCGCCCGGCTTCGTCCACACCACACACGAGGCCCGAATGTTTAAGTTCGAACGAAAAATCTGGCATTAAGGCTCATCCTTAGGATCGGGTTTGGAATCGGGTTTGGGTAATTTTTTCAACGCGCGTTTTGTTTTGACGTGTTCTTTGGCTTCCACCAAACGACGATAGAGGCTGGCGGTTTGGTCGCTGGCAACCGTAAAGCCGCGCACCGCCATTTCGGTTTCTTTGCCCCACGCAATCGTCCAAATATCGCCCACCGTATCGGCACCGTTTGTCGCCATGCCATGCAGGCGCCGGGCGGTTAAAGTCCACAGCGGGCTCATCAACAAACTCATCACCGTGACCGCAATCACCAAGCGCGAGGTTTCGGGCGGAATAACGCCGCTGGTGACCGCCACGCCCGCCAGCAAAAATGAAAACTCACCGATTTGCGCCAGCACGATGCCCGACATCACGGCGATGTGCCACGGTTGCCCCAACATGCGAATCACGCCCACGTTCAACATGGTTTTAAACACCGTAACCATAAATAAAATCGCCAGCACCGCGCCTAAATTATCCCACACATATTGCAAATCAATCAGCAATCCAATGGACAAGAAAAACACCATCATCAGGATGCTTTGAATCGGTTTGACCTCGGCAAAAATGGTTTCTTTTAGATTTGAGTTGCCAATCACCAAGCCCGCGACAAAGGCCCCGTAGGCGGCGCTCAGGCCCAACAAGCCGGACACCGCCGCCGCGCTAAAGCAAAACGCAATCGCCATCAGGGGGCCGAGTTCTTCGCGTTTTGTGCCGACCAGTTTGGGCAGGGGCAGGTTCAAGGTGCGCCCCCGGCTCAAATACCAAACCAAACCCACCAACAACGCAACGGCTCCGGTCAGGCTCACCGCCGTCATCCAATCAAATCCACCACGGCCCATCACGCCCACGGTCAACATCATCGGCACCACCGCCATGTCTTGGGCAATCAGCACACCCACCGCAATGCGTCCGCCTCGGGTTTTCAGTTCCCCGGCGTCTTGCAAGATTTTGATCGCCACAGCGGTCGATGACATCGCCACCACAAAGCCCATCAAAACCGCCATTTCCAACGGCCATTCAAAAACAAACGACAATAGCCAAAACATCAACATGGATGCGGTGATTTGCAGCCCCGCCACGGCGGCCGCCAATTTCCAAATGCGTTTGAATATGCGCAGGCTCAATTCCATGCCGATCACAAACAACAGCATCAAAACGCCCAATTCGGCTAAGATATTAATCTGCGCCAGATCGTTGACCACCGCCAAAGCCGATGGCCCCAGCAGCACGCCGGCCACCATATAACCCAAGATCGCCGGCTGCTTTAACCGTTCCATGCCCAAGCCACACAAAAGCGCCGCCACCACCACCAAAGCAATGCCCGTCAAATCCGTATGCGCCGAGACCTGCTCAACCGTATCCACAACCGTTTGTTCCATAACCGCAAACTAACGATGAATTGTGGCAAAAGGAATGGCTGATCTCAAATTTGTGTTATCCTCCCCAAATGCTCACCATCATCATCCCAACCCTAAACGCCGAAGCTACTCTTCCTGCCACCTTGAAGTCTGTTTTGTTGCAGGACTTAGAGGGTCTAGAGGTTTTTGTTGTTGATGGGGGGTCGGTTGATAAGACTTGTGAGGTTGCGGCTGAGCTGGGGGCTTCTGTTTTAAAAAGTGAGCCCGGACGGGGTTGGCAGTTGGCTTTTGGCGCGGCGGAGACTTCTGGCGATTGGCTTTTGTTTTTACATGCCGATACGCGGCTGCCGAAAAATTGGGACGATGATGTGCGGCGTTTTATGACGGACCCCATCAACATTCAACGCGCGGCTTATTTCAAACTTGGTTTTGATGATCGTTCCGGGGGGGCCAATCGTGTGGCCTCAATGGCCAACTGGCGGGCGAAGGCTTGGGGGCTTCCGTATGGCGACCAAGGTTTGTTAATCCACCGCGAGCTTTATGATTTGGTCGGCGGCTATAATCCTGATTTGAAACTGATGGAAGACGTGGATTTGGTCCAAAGGCTTGGCCCTATGCGCCTGAAATCTTTGCGCCCCTCTGTCATCACATCGGCCGCTAAATACCGGGCCGGGGGCTGGTGGGCGCGCCCCGCCCGCAATCTGTTGTGCTTGGGATTGTTCTTAGCCGGAGCTCCCAACCGTTGGATCGAAAGCTTGTACAAATGAGCCCCCCCAAAGCCCGCCATTTGGTCCTAATGAGCAAAGCGCCGCGCATCGGCCGCACAAAATCCCGGCTGGCGCGCGACATCGGATTGGTCGGCGCATGGGCGTTTCACCGCCAGACCTTATTTAACACCACCCGAAAGCTCAAAGACCAACGCTGGACCTGCTGGCTGTCCATCACCCCGGATCGATCACGTTTCAATGTGGGGCAATGGCCACGGGGCTGGAACCTCATCCCCCAAGGCGGTGGCGATTTAGGCCAGCGCATGTTGCGGCCCTGGCTGGAGCTTTCGCCCGGACCGGTGGTGATCGTCGGCTCCGACATCCCCGACATCACCGCCAATCACATGCCGGGGCGTTTGAAGCCCTGGGTGAAAATGATCTGGTGTACGGCCCCGCCACCGATGGTGGTTATTGGCTGGTCGGTGCCAAGCGACGCCCGCACATCATCAACCCGTTCGAGAACGTACGCTGGTCAACCGAACACGCCCTCGCCGACACCATCGAGCAAGCCCGTAGCGTGCATGGGCTTGGAGATATCCGCTTCGGGGAAGGCGAAGTCGATGCCCAG
>NVSZ01000037.1 GCA_002732845.1 Rhodospirillaceae bacterium | reverse complement strand
CGGTTATGACGTTTGGTGATTTGAACGACAAAAACAGCGACATTTCAATACAGCTTGCCAAGCACGTCACGCAACGCTTGCGTGACGATTTAGGATTAGAACCCGGCGTTCTATACGGAGGCCTATAAGATGAGCAAAGCCACCTCTTTCAGCACCATCAAAGGCGAAGGCCCCAATTACATCTCCTTGATCGTGGGTTTGGGTACGTTGATCGCTATGGGCCTGGGCGCTGCCTATTACATGGAATCCAACGGCCACCACGTGACCGGCATGAACAATCAAATTGTTTGGGGCATTCCCCATGTGTTTGCTATTTTCTTAATTGTTGCCGCTTCTGGTGCGTTGAACGTGGCTTCTATTGCTTCGGTTTTTGGCCGCACCGAATATAAGCCTCTGGCGCGTATGTCTGGCCTGTTGGCGTTGACATTGTTGGCCGGTGGCTTGACGGTTCTGTTGTTGGATTTGGGTCGCCCTGATCGTTTGATCATTGCCATGACCATGTATAATTTCAAATCGATCTTTGCTTGGAACATCATTCTCTATTCCGGCTTCTTTGTGATTGTCGGCCTTTATTTGTGGACCATGATGCAACGCAGCTTGGTCAAATATACAAAAATGGCTGGCCTGGCCGCGTTTATCTGGCGCTTRATACTGACCACGGGTACTGGTTCTATCTTTGGTTTCTTGGTGGCGCGTCAAGGTTATGACGCCACAATCATGGCGCCGATGTTTATCATCATGTCGTTCTCGTTTGGTCTCGCCGTCTTCCTTTTGGTGGTGATGACCACCTGCAATGGCACCGGACGTGAATTGGGTGATGAAACGCTTTATCGTTTGAAAAACCTGCTCGGCGTCTTTGTCGCTGCGGTTATGTATTTTGTTACGGTCAAACATCTGGGCAAMCTATATGCCCCTGAACATGCGGGCGTTGAACAATTTATCTTGTTTAATGGTGGCATCATCACCACGTTGTTTTGGGGCGGTCAGATTTTGGTCGGTGGCATCTTGCCATTGATCTTGCTGTATGGCTCTGGCACCGGAAAATCTCGCCCGGCAATTGCTACGGCAGCTGCGTTAGTGATCTTGGGTGGCTTCGCACAGATCTATGTGATCATCATTGGTGGGCAAGCTTATCCTTTGGAAATCTTCCCCGGCTATGACGTCACAGGCGGCGCTTTCTTTGATGGCAAAGTCGGTGAATACTCTCCGACCCTCGCAGAATTCCTGCTTGGTTTTGGTGGTGTTGGTGTGACATTCATGTTAACAGCCGTAGCCCTTAAGTTTTTACCGTTCTTCCCCGATAGTCTTGCAGGCGGGGAAGAATCCTCGGACTAACCTTCTCTTGCAGACATTATSAATTCAGGAGTCGGTATGACCGAAATACATCCCTTTGCAAAATACATCGGCATTATCGGTCGCGGTCCGAGACTTTCTCGCCCCTTGACCGAAGACGAAATGTTGGGTGCCGCCCGCATGATTATGAAGGGCGAGGTTGAACCTTTGCAATTGGGGGCCTTGTTGTGCATTTTGCGCATGCGCGCCGAAGTCCCGGCCGAAGGCGCTGGTTTTGTCAAAGCCGCGCGCGAAACGTTCACGATCCCAGAAAATGCACCCGCCGTTGATTTGGATTGGGCCACTTATTCCGGCAAAGTTCGTCACTTGCCGTGGTTCTTGCTGTCGGCTTTGGTGTTGTCGCAAAATGGCGTAAAGATTTGCATGCAGGGTACCGAAGGCCACACCGAAGGGCGTGTCTTTTCCAGTGAAGCTTTAACGCACATGGGCATTCCCATGGCGGGGTCAATGCAAGAGGCCGCAGACCAAATCCGCGACACCAACTTTGCCTACCTGCCGCTGCGCAATTTCTGTAAGCCGCTACAAGACATCATCGATCTTAAATCGATCTTGGGCCTGCGGACTCCGGTCAATACGTTTGCACGTATGTTGAACCCGTTTCAGGCTCCGCATGAAATTCAAAATGTTTTCCACCCCGCTTACCGTGACATTCACAGAGACACCGCCCAGCTGCTGGGTCAACCTCATATGGCGGTGTTTAAAGGTGAAGGCGGCGAAATCGAACGTCGTCCGCAAAAACCTGTTTTGGTCGAAAGCCTGCGCGCTGGTGAAAAATGGGACGAACACTGGCCCGCCCTACTCGGCGATGCTGGCCAGCACCGCACCGATGACGACCTGAATTTGGATCGTCTGGTGTGGACTTGGCAGGGTAAAGAAGAAAGCGAATACGCCCACGCCGCCATCACCGGAACGCTGGCCGTAGCGTTGCGCCTCTTGGGCCGCGCTGATGGTGTTGACGATGCCTTGAACAAAGCCCGCGACATGTGGGCGGCGCGAAATAAAAGCTTCTTTTAAAAACCTCGAAGGTGCTGTCTACTTTATTCAGAGAAATCCATAACGCCCAAATGCATACTTTATTTTGCTTTAATAACGACGACACTCCAATGGTCACCCATTTCCGTAACGTCCCCCATGGTATGTCCAACCTTGCTGACCCATTCCGGGATGTCGTTCACAGATCCTTTATCGGTCGTTAAAATTTCAATTTCATCACCAATTTCAATCAATTGAAAAGTCGCGATCAATTTCATCAACGGTTCTGGGCAAAATGCGCCACGCGCGTCGATTGCTGTTCTTTCGGCCATACAGATAACCTTTCTTGGTTTTTATAAAGTAATGAATTGCCCGGTTTCAGCATCGGACAAAAACTTGGTCAAACCCAAGGGTTCGTCAAACAGATCATCAATAAGATCACCGTCGTCCCATGCCAAGATGTCCATGACCATAGAACAAGGATTTAGCGTTAAATCTCCCAACCTTTTTCCCTGTTTGAATAGCTCAATAGCATCCGGTGCTTTTTTCTCGATCAACAAATCAGAAAACACGCCGCCTTTATAGCGATCGGCTAGGTCCGTTGTTTTACCAAAGGGTATAATTGCCCCCATGCTGACAAAGACATAAACTTTACGTTCAGAAACGGCAGCGACGGCGGCCATCATGGCCGCCATCTGAATTTTTTCATGCTGCTCGGAACACAGTAAAATATATAAGGGTTGTGATTCCATTTTATACGCTCTGTTCGATTAAAATTAATCTGATCCCGTGAACATTGCTTTGATGGCGTCCGGCACATTGCCTTCTTCCATTAAACGCAGCCCAAAGATAGCCCCGATAAAAATGCCGAAGAGGGCAATAAATGACCCCAACGCCAAGGTTGATGTTCCCGACATGCCCTGACCAATGGTGCAACCCAAGGCCAACACACCGCCGACACCCATTAACGCTCCACCGCTCATATGACGGATCATGTCATCAGCCCCGTTAAACGCTTCGAAATGGAACGTTCCGGTCGCTTTAGACATCAAGAATGATCCCAAGATCACACCGCCAACGACGGAAATACCGAAGTTAATGGTCGAGCCCGTGAAGGTCATCATGTATTGAATGCTGTCACCAGACGGGGCAACAAAACTAATCGCATTCAAGGCAATCGGATCAAAATCGTCATAGCCGAGGACACCCGTGATGTACCATGCAGCAGGAATGGCAAGGCCCAAAATAATGCCACCGACAACAAGTCCGGTTTCTGAACGAAATTCTTCATCTTTAAAGCAATAAACAATTAAGCCACCGCCCAAGAGTCCGGTAATTAACCAACGCAACATTTCTTCAGATTGACCTGAAAGGGAGGATAAAATGTGGGGGATACCCTGGTTTTCTAAATCCATTTGTGTCAGGTCGACAACGGTCCAACCTTCTAAAATTAAACGTGCTGGGCCGATAAAACCCCGCACAGTCATATAAGCAAAGACGCCCAAAACCAAAAAGACCACAACAGATTTTAAGTTTCCAGCCCCCATGCGAACGATGGTTTTGTTCCCGCAACCGCCGCCCAAGACCATGCCATAACCAAATATAGCCCCGCCCAATACAGCCCCTGCCCAACCAAAGTTTGGTGTCAGGTAAATAGCCGCGCTCATATCAACAATTTCTAAACCATGAAGGATTTGTGTGCCGATCAGGCCCACAGCAATTGCCAAGAACCAGCTGCGTAGCCGGTTCTTTTCACCCATCAAAATCCAATCCGAAAGTGCACCCATAGTGCAAAAGTTAGTGCGTTGAGCGACGGCGCCAAATACGGCCCCTAAAACAACGCCCCAGATAGCGATCACTTCGCCAATTGGCATTTCTTCCATATTACGTTCCCTTTTTTAGCTTCCCTGAGAATTTAATTAGCCCGTTTTGGGGTATTTTGTTATAGAAGCAAAAATACATTAGCATATTCGCAAGAAAAGAATATAATATATTAGAAAAATATACATTAGTCGTTATAATGGGTCCGAAACCTATTAGATTTTTAAAACGAATAAATATTGGAAACGGCATGCTAGATGCCGAAAATGTTAAGTTACAAGGAAGAGGATATCCACATGGCTACACAAACTCTCGATACCAAGGGTCTTAACTGCCCTATGCCCGTTCTTAAAACTAAAAAAGCTTTAAAAGGCTTGAGCGCTGGCGACACACTTGAAGTCGAATCCACCGATCCTGGCTCTATCAAAGACTTGGAAAGCTTGTGCCGTTCAACGGGCAACGAAATGGTCGAAAGTTCTGAAGCTGACGGTATCTATAAGTACTTGATCAAAAAATCCTAAGCGCTTTTTACGCAAACAAAAAAGCCCGGAAGTTTTCACTTCCGGGCTTTTTTGTGTCTTAATTTCTTCAGCTTTTATGTTTTAAATTCATCAGGCCGATGGCCGTAATACATCATCACCACATGATGGGCTTCGGCGAAAAACAGCCACCGTTCAACAACAACACCCACGGCACAGAAAAACACCGCGCTCATCAAAGGATAGCCTGCGATTGAAGGGTCCAGAACGCTGCTAAACCAAACCAAAAACACGGGCAGAATAAAGCCCGTAGCGACCGAAATCTTACGAAGTTTTGCCGCATGTTTGCGAGCGATCACAAAGCCCATTTCTTTCAACAGATAGTTATCTTGAGTATGGGGGGCTTCTAACAAGCGCACCATACCGCCCTGTGTCGTAGGCAGTCCAATCGCGGTTTCAGGTGTACTGATACACGTTGTTTCGCGCATACATTTCCAATAGACCAGCTTTACAGCCAAGCCCAGACCCAACAAGACCAAGACCGAAATATCCAAAACGGTGGTTGAATAGCCAAAACTATACGCAAGGGCAGCGCACAACAACGCACCGGTCATCAGGCTTAACAACAAATAAGACACAGGAACCCAAGGATTTGCCCAAGTACAAATAGCTTTTAAGCTGGCATAAATCATTGATGTGCAAAACACAGTCCCCAAACAGCACAATATGCCAAAAAGGCCAACCGCCATCATAAACGGCGTACCGATGCTTTGGGGATAAACATACCAAACCAAACCATACAGTCCCGTAGGTCCATAAGTTATTACGGCCAAAACACCTTCACGGCTGAGCCACGATGAACGCCATTGCGTGAAAGCCCGCCATGCCCGTTCGGGACGGCCAAGATGCAAGGCTGAAACCATCAAGCCAATCGTAATCATGGCAAATGCCAACCCAAAACCGATTAAGGCAAAGGTCGCGTCCGTTGGTAACAAGCCCAACATGTTCAAGGCGATCATGAAAATCAACAAGCCATAGCCCGCCCCTGTCGAGGTGGTAAAGGCAATGACGGATTTTGCTGGATGCATGTTCTGCTCTCCTCTTAACTTTTTTTAACGAGACAACACTTTATCGACCCAACGCGCGATAATATTCGCGCCATCGGTATCAATTTCAGTGAGTTTCATTTGTTGTCCATTATGCTCGTTCTCATCATTGCGAGGCCGAGGCGGCAGATACTTATTGGTTGGTTTGGTGCCTTGTTCCGGCATCAGATCATAGCCCCCACGGGCTTCAACCAATTTACTGACATCGGAATTTGGATTACCCAAATCACCAAAGCTGCGCGCGCCCGACGGGCAGGTCGATACACAAGCCGGCACTCGATATTGGGGCTCTAAGTTTTCATTGTAAATTTTATCAATGCACAGGGTGCATTTTTTCATCACGCCCTGATCGGTATCAAATTCACGGGCACCATAAGGACAAGCCCATGAACACAATTTACAACCGATGCAATAATCCGCATTGACCAAGACGATACCGTCTTCGGAGCGTTTATAAGATGCCCCCGTTGGGCACACAGGAACACAAGGCGCGTCGTCACAATGCAGGCAACTTTTGGGGAAATTTAGGGTCCAGCTTTGACCGTTCTCTTTAACAATTTCAAAACTGTGAACCCGGTTAAACCACACGCCCAAGGGTTCTGCCCCATAGGGGTCAATATCAGTCAACGGGGCCGAATGGCCACCCGTGTTCCATTCTTTACAGTTCACCGCACAGGCATGACAGCCCACACAGATGTCCAGATCGATCACCAGACCGAGTTTCTTTTGCGAAGGGTGTTTGGGCAGACATGTCATCTGTCGTCCTCCCTTTTCAAGAAGTTCCGATAACCATCTCGAACGCCGGTTCCACTTTTTGAATTCTCATGGCGGTTACCCACCCATTCGCGATGCGAACCGTCACTGACGCCCGAATCGCCCTCGATGTGGGATTCTTTGATAAAGGCCTCACCGTAACGTTGGACTTTCGGGCTTTCGGGATGATTGGGCAACGGCGGCGTGACGTCAAACAAAGGCGCCGTGACATTGTCTGCACATTCGGCTTCGGTACATTTTTCCACACGAACCCGCAAATCAAACCAAGCCGCCTGACCTGTAACAGGATCAGAATTTGAATAGCGATATTTTTCGCCCTTCGCCGGCAAAAGTTCGGAAATAACGTGGTTCAGCAAGAAACCCTTGTTGCTTTCAGGTGCATCCGCGTCCAAGCCCCAGTTGCCYCGTTTTTTACCAATCGCATTCCAGGTCCATACGGTATCTGGATTAACACCATCCATAATGCGCGCCTGACATTTAACCCGACCATGAGGAGAAGTCACCCAAATCCAGTCTTCATTTTCGACGCCCAGTTCACGCGCTTTGCGGCTGKGAATAAACATACGATTTTGGGCCGTAATTTGGCGCAGCCACGCATTTTGTGATCCCCAAGAGTGATACATATGCATCGGACGCTGGGTTAACCCGTGCATCGGGAAAGCTTCTTCGTCCAAGCCTTCTTCTTCCAAAGGCGCGTACCAGATCGGCAACGGATCAAAATATTCTTTGACGCGTTCGCGGTCTTGTTCGGGCGGCTGAATGTCRCCATGRCCTTCGGCGGCYAARCGGAATTTTTGCATGATYTCAGAATAAATCTGCATCACGATCGGTTCAGCATTGGGAATCCAACCCATAGAATGAGCATAATCTAGGTACGACCGATTGCCATGTTTGTAATAGGTTTGTTCCGGCGTGAATTCCTTGCTCCAGAAACAGCCGTTTTCAATATATTTTTYCAACTGGTTTGGATTGACCGCGCCGACGCCTTCGCTTTCGCCGTCTTCACCACGCCAACCGGCCAGTGGGCCAATACCGGGCATGCGTTCATGGTTGACCATATAATCGGGATAGCCACCCGGATAAACGGCTTTGCCCTCATCATCAACCATACCCGGAAGCCCCAAACGAACMCCCAAATCCAACAACACTTCTTGGAACGGACGGACATCACGRTTCAAATCAATCACTGGCTGGCGAATTGAATCCGCCGGACCATGCGCGCTGCTGATCGGGCGATCCAACAAGGAAATACAATCCCAACGTTCCAGATACGTGGTATCGGGYAAAATCAGATCCGAATAATTGACCATTTCAGAATGGTAGGCATCGGAATAAATAATTTTGGGAATTTTATATTCGCCATCTTCATTTTTGTCGGTCAGATACTTAATCGTTCCCGACGTATTCATGGTGCTGTTCCAGCTCATGTTCGCCATGTACAAAAACAGCACATCAACAGGGTGCGGGTCGCCTTTCCACACATTGTGAATAACCATGTGCATCAAGCCATGGGTCGAAAGTGGGTATTCCCAACTGTAAGCTTTGTCCACACGCTGCGGCGAACCGTCTTTGTTCACCAACAAATCCGCAGGTTCGGTCGGAAAGCCAATCGGCATACCGGTCAACGGCGTATTTGGTGCCGTTTCGTGACCCGCAGGCTTTGGCCCCGGAGGACACGGACGGGGGAACGGAGGTTTATGGCGAAAGCCACCCGGAACATCAACGCTTCCCAAAATCATTTGCAACAGGTGAATGCCGCGACAGGTATGAAAGCCGTTGGAGTGCGCCGAAATGCCACGCATGGCGTGCATCGCTACGGGACGACCAATCATTTTATCGTGTTTGCGTCCAGCCCAGTCGGTCCACGCAATGTCCAGTTCAATTTCTTGCTCAAACGCCACTTCGGCCATTTCTGCAGCAATACGGCGAATGGTGGCCGCTTCGATGCCGATTGTTCCGGCAACGCTGTCTGGGTCATAGGCATCATCCATATAGCGCGCCGCCATAAGCTGAAACGCGGGAACCGCATTGCGTCCGTCATCAAGCTTATAATCACCCGCTAAAACAGGGGAAACATCTGGTGAATTGGCATTGCCCAACGCTTTGGCCTTACCATCATAGCACAATGGATTGCCGTCTTTATCGCGTGCAAAAAGGCCGTTATCAGAAGCACCTTCATCGTCGATCACCAACCAATGGGCATTGGTGTAACGCACCAAATAATCAAAATCGATTTTTTCGGCTTTCAGCAATTCGTGAATAAGCGAGAAGACAAACAAGCCATCGGTACCCGGACGAACGCCAATCCATTCATCGGCAATCGAAGAATAGCCCGTACGCACAGGGTTAACCGATACAAATTTTGCATCAGAACGGGTTTTCAAACGACCCAAACCAGCCTTAATGGGGTTTGAATCGTGATCTTCGGCGACGCCGAACATAATGAAATATTTGGTCAAATCCCAATCGGGTTCGCCAAATTCCCAAAAAGATCCACCGATGGTGTACAGCCCGGCAGCCGCCATATTAACCGAACAAAAACCGCCGTGCGCGGCAAAGTTACGCGTGCCGAATTGTTTTACCCACCACCCGGTCAGGCTTTGAGATTGATCGCGCCCGGTGAAAAAGGCCAGCTTATTAGGGTCGGTTTTGCGAACGTCGCCCATCCATTCGGTGGCCAGCGACAGGGCTTCTTCCCATTCGATTTCTTTAAACTCACCCGCACCGCGTTCGCCAACACGCAACAACGGTTTGCGCAAACGCGATGGCGCATGGTGTTGCATAATGCCACCAGAACCCTTGGCACACAGAACACCTTTGTTGATCGGATGATCCGGATTACCTTCGATATAACGAATTTCACCATCGTGCAGGTGAACTCTGATTCCGCAACGACACGCACACATATAACATGTGGTTTCCTTGACCTCGTCAGATATCTTAGGAGAGGTATCAACCCTCTCCTGTTCCGTTGAAAAAAAGCCAGACATAAATGAAGCACCCTAATTTTATTTTTTTTGAATATTTACAGTTACTAATATAAAAGACACATTCCGCCGCATAAAGTCAACGTTTTTTGCAAACATTGTTCCCAGAACGCACCAAATATGTCGTTTTATGGATGTTTAAAATAAGCCTATAAGCCTCTGAAAATATTATGAACTGTACCTGAAATATATGCGCCACTCAGGGTGAGACAAGTCCCAAACAAGCGCCCCCACAAGCTGATATTTGCTTGTGGGGGCGCTTATTACACGAGAGCTATTTTAGGATTTATAGGATGAATATTCAGAAAAAACGAAGGTCTTCGCCTCAACCTTAATCCAGACTGTCGTAATAGCGTTGAAGCACTTCGACCACTTCGGGTCGCCCGAATTCGGCGGGGACTTTTTCGTGATTGCTGAACATTTCACGCAACCGTGTGCCGGAAATATTCAAACGACTTTCGTCACCATGTGGACAGGTGCGCCCGGTGGCCATGCCGTGACATTTTTTACAATAAAAGGTGATATCGATTTTCAAGGCTTGGGTTTGCAAGCTGTCTGGTTCGATCTTGTCAAAGATATGATGCGCGTCAAACGGACCATAATAATCCCCAACGCCCGCATGATCTCGTCCAACAACCAAATGAGAACAGCCAAAGTTTTGCCGGATCAAAGCATGAAACAAAGCTTCGCGTGGACCCGCGTAGCGCATTTCGATGGGATAGCCCGCCTGAATAACCGTTCCCGGTACAAAATAATGATCGATCATCGCCTGAATGGCTTCGGTTCTGACTTTAGCCGGAATATCACCCGGTTTAAGCTTGCCCAAAACCTGGTGAATAAACACGCCATCGGTAATTTCGACGGCAATTTTGGTCAGGTATTCATGACTACGGTGCATGGGGTTGCGGGTTTGAAAGGCCGAAATCGTGGTCCAACCCTTTTCCGCAAATTTCGCCCGGGATTCTTCGGGGCGCAGGTAAAGTTCTGGATACAAATCAGGGTATTCGCCTTCGCCAAGACATTTAACGATGCCTGCCAAATTAACATTACCCTGATCCATGACTTTTTCCACACCGGGGTGCGCGCCATCGGTGGTGCGAAAAACATGTTCGCATTCAAGCTCTTTATCGGGTGAATATTTTTCTTGCACATCCAACACGGCAAGGATGTCACCGCTGTCCGGATCAATCAGAGCAATTTCGCTGCCGATGTCAAAATCTGCAGCCTGTTCTTCGGTGCACGACAAGGTAATGGGGATCGGCCAAAACAGCCCGTTTTCGAGCTTCATATCCACCGATACGGACCGCCAATCGGCTTCTCCCATGAAGCCATCAAGCGGTGTATAAGCGCCCATGCCCAACATGAGCACATCCGATGCTTCCCGGCTGGTCATGGTCAAAGATTTTAACTTTTTAGCATGTTCAATCTCATCAGCCCGCTCATATTCGGGTATTAACAAGGGCTTAAGAGCTTCTCCGCCGTGTGGCGGTACGAGTTGTGACATAATTTTCTTCCCCCTAAATTTTCTATTTTGAAAAAACTTCCAGCGTCATTAAAAAATGATTTGAGTTGTCCGTCAATATTAGTTTACAAGAATATAAAATTTCTTTCATATACACATGAAAAAAATTGACATGAGAGTATGAAATCTCTTCATTCCCTTATGGACTTAAGGGGTATTTGACGATGGGGTTTAGGGAATGACGATCCTTGTGCAAATCAGCGATACGCATTTAATTGCGTCATCCGAAGACCATGATGTGGCGGACATAAACCATCCTCGGGCCGTTTTTTTGCGCCGTTGTGTCGAAGATATCAACACGTTAGATCCTCAACCCGACGCGGTTATTCATACCGGCGACGTCACCCACCATGCACGTCGGGAAGAATACGTTTTGGCCCGCGAAATCTTGGCCGAGCTGAACATGCCCGTCTATATCACCCCGGGCAATCGGGATTCACGGGCTCTGCTTAAAGACGTGTTTGCCGACGAGGGTTATATGTCCGAACATGCCAACTTTATTCATTACGCTAAGACCATAGGCGAGGTTCGCTTGGTGGCGGTCGATACCCTTGCCGATAACAGTAACATGGGTGATTTGAATGACGAGCGTCTGGCGGCCCTAAAGGCAACCTTAGACGCAGCCCCACACACGCCAACGGCGCTGTTTATGCACCATCCGCCCTTTGAGATATCAACGTCAAAATATCCATTTCAATTTGTCGATCAGGAACCTGTTGAAAAGTTGACAGAACTTGTCAGGTCGCACCCCCAAGTGATCCGCGTATTCTGTGGGCATTCCCATCGGTTTTATGAATCCCACGTGGCCACTGCGCCCGCCAGCACATTGCCCAGCACGGCGCTAGACCTGCGCCTTGGGGACGGCTACCCCGCCACCATGAGCGACACCCCGGTGTATCTGGTCCACCGCTTTAACAAAGATACTGGATTTGTCAGCGAAGCCCGTAAAGCTTAACGGTTTAGGATCAGAACCTAGATTGGGACCTTGAGGGACGCGTCAATATCCGGTTCTGCAACAATCGCACCGCCGACTTCGATTTCTTCGTCGGTGGCATCGCGCACAGATATGACCTCAAGCTTGAAGATCGCTTGACGACCGCACAACGGGTTGTTTCCATCGACGGTCAAGGTCTTGTCGTCCATACGGGTCACGATGAAGTTACGGGGCTCGCCCTTTTCATTTTCCATGGTGATGGTCATGCCGACTTCGCGGTAGTCTTCGGGGACGTTTTCAAGGCGGTCAGTAAAGACCAGGGCCTCATCGCGAGGACCGTAAATTGCATTGCAATCAATCGGCACCTCGATAACGTCACCCGCCGATTTACCTTCCAGTTCATCCGTCACCGCACTGGCCATGACCGAACTGGCACCGTGGACATAGCCCAAAGGGAATTCGACATAGCTCAGGCGATGGCCCGTTTTCTGGTCCGTCACTTCATACGTCAGTTCTACGAACTTATTTTCTTGGATTACTTCTGTCATATCAATCGTCCATCAAATTCTTAGAAAATAGATGCCCCGAAAATCTTGACCTCATCCTTATCGTTATAGCCAAGAACCAAGCGGCCGAGCCATTCGCCTTCTTTCTTAGTGCTTCTGACCCGATACAGAATGCTGACATGTTCACCACGGCGGATCATGCCAAGATAATCATAGACTTCGGAAAGGCTGCGGGTCAGTTCGCTGTGGGCGAATTGCCGTCCGACTTCGACTTCGTTGAGGCCTTGGGTCAGGCTGTAGTCAAAATTGCGGATAAATTTTCCGTATTTACCATCGTTGGAAGCCCGAATGAGCTCCGTCCACATGGGCTCGGCACCGTTTAGAATTTCGTCATCTGAGAGTTCAATAATATTCATGGTGTATCCTCAGTGTGTCCTCAGTCATATTGAAAAAGAGATAGTACAGGCGCATAAAAAAAGATCAACACGTGAATGCTGATCTTTTTTTAAGCCCCAGCAGACGTTCAAAATAAACATCTGCTGGGATTTGAAGATTACTCGGCTGCAGCAGCTTCGTCTGTATCAACCAAGTGATACAATGGAGCTTTCTCCATGGTGTATTTGCCGGTCTCTGGATCACGACGTGACACGGTTAGAACGTGCCAATTTTCGTCATCCAACTTCATGGCATCACCACGGTAGTAGTAACCCGGCCAACGTGTTTCCTTGCGGAACAAGGTGTGTTGCATCACAGCTTCGGACGTACGATGACGGTGCTTGACTTCCCAAGCCCGCAACAATTCGTGAAGGTCCTTGGCGCCAATATTCTCAAGATCTTCTTCCATGATTTTGAGTTTCTTAACACCAATGCTCAACAGCTTGTCGTTGGTCATGTAATTGACTGTCACGCCACCACAGTATTCGTCCATCAGCTTTTGCAAGCGATCGAGTTCTTGACGTGGGTTGTGATAGTGCGGGTTAACATCACCGGCAACGATTTCGTTACGGTGCACCTTATAATGTTCTAGCGGCCTAAAGACTTCTTCCTTCAGCTTAGCGATGGTCGCGTCAGAAACACGAATGCCTTCGGCTTTGCCGTCGTCGATGTACTTACAAGCAGCTTTCGCAGCAATACGACCTTCGGTGAAGGAACCAGACGAGAACGCGTGCGGTGTACCACCGACCGCGTCACCCGCGCCAAACAGGCCTTCGACGGTCATCATGCGGTTATAGCCCCATTGGTATTCAGGCGGAGACAAGTCTTCCGGACCGGAACACCAAGCCCCACAACCCGTGGCATGGGAACCCATGACGTACGGTTCAGACGTGGTCAATTCCGGGTTTTCGTTCTTCGGATCTACATCCGTAGCCGCCCAGAGAACAGCCTGACCAACGGTCATACCAAGGAAGTTGTGCCAGCCAATTTCTTCTAGGTGAGGATCTTGGAACGAGTGCATGGTCACCATGTGGATCGGACCACGGCCCGCGTTCACTTCGTTAATGATTGCGTGGTTACGCAAGCACGTCGGAATTGGACGATGAGTTGCATGGGAAAGTTCCGGATCCAAGTATTCCTTACCAACCATTTTTTGCAGGCCGGGGAACCAATTGGATTCGTACTCTTCACCATAGGCGTTTTGTGTGTAGGTCTTGAGGTGCAAGAAGTAGGCACCAACCGGGCCATAACCGTCTTTGAAACGAGCCAAAACGATACGGTTTTCCATCTGGGTCATCTTCGCGCCAACGTTGATCATCAACGCATAAGCGGAACCAGAAGACCAAGGTGCGTACCAAACACGGCCAGCACCTTCACCCACGGAACGCGGCTTAAAGATATTCGACGCGCCACCCGCGCCACAGATCACGGTCTTAGATTTAAAGACGTGATAGTCACCGGTGCGAACGTTGAAACCCACGGCWCCCGCAATGCGGTTTTCTTTGGCTTCGTCCTTCAACAGGTGGGTGATGCAGACACGGTTATAAACCTTGTCAGCCGATTTTTTCGCGGCTTCGGCCACCATTGGCTTATAAGATTCACCGTGAATCATGATCTGCCAACGGCCTTCACGCAGGTAAGAACCCTTTTCCGCATCGCGCATGATCGGCATGCCCCAGTCTTCGAACTGGTGAACTGCGGAATCGACGTGGCGCGCCATGTCGAACAGCAAATCTTCACGAACCATGCCCATCAAATCGATACGCGCGTAACGCACGTGATCTTCCGGGTTGTTCTCACCAAAGCGAGTCCCCATATAGCAGTTAATCGCGTACAAACCCTGAGCCACAGCACCGGAACGATCAATGTTAGCCTTTTCGGCAATGATGATCTTCTTGTCCATACCCCAATAACGGGCTTCGAAAGCTGCACCCGTACCACCAAGGCCAGCACCAGCCACGAGAATGTCGATATTGTCTTCGACGATCGTTTTATAAGCCATTAGTACTGAATCCCTTTCTGCATCTTGAGTTTATTCGTTTTAAAATCGTGCAACCCGCCATCATCCATGCGGATGTATTTCGGCTCGTTATACAGCAACTCACTGTCGCGTTGTTCCTGTGACGGAGCAGGACCGTCAGCGATTTTAGGGATACCGGAGCCCCAAGGCTTCGTGGTGATCGGAGCCAGCAAGCTCAGGTCTTTCTTGCCGTTGCGGAACTTAATCCGCCAGGCAATAACACCCTTTTCCTCATCGCGATCAACGCGAACGCTGTGGCCAAGAGGTGCGAAGTCTGCGTAGCCGCGAACATCGATCGCGTTCTGTGGACACGCTTTCACACAGGAATAGCATTCCCAGCACATGTTCGGTTCGATGTTGTAAGCACGACGGTAGGTCGTGTCGATGTGCATGATGTCGGACGGACAGATATCAACGCAGTGTCCGCAACCGTCACATCGTGTCATATATACGAAAGTAGGCATTATTTCGTTTCCTTCCCCGTTAGAAAATATCTTGCAGGCTTAAATTAATAGTGTTGAGGCTTCTCGCGCTTGATGCCCTGACCCATGTTGGGCGGTGTTTTGCCCATGTATTCAGGGATATCGGGAAAGCGTTTCTGCAACTCGGGATCTGTCAGATCGACAGGTTCAGGCAGATTTTCACGAGAGCCATCGGCTTTGACGATGCGTTTGTTGAACGCAGCAGCCGGTTTGAAGAACATGTGAGCGAACTTCGACCACAAGACCCCCGCAAACAGAACCGTCGCGGCAATAATGAACAGGCCTAAGAACACGTTCGTCCAAGTTTCAACACCTTTGTCCTGCAGGATGGACCAAACCAGACCAAAGGTCGTGGTGCCCAACAGCGACAGGATGAACAGGTCTGCTTTGACGATCCGGTAAAAAGGAACGCCCTCGGCAGCGACATCAACACGGATGAAGAACCAGAACGAGTAACCGCCAAGCATGACCATTGCCGCACCTAAACGCCAGAGCTGAGACACGATGGTCGGAGCTTCGTGGGTCGGATACGCGAACACCAAGGCGATCGTCGCCAGARTAAACAAGACGAAGCCATACATGATGAACAAGTGCGAAATCCGGCGGACCGGATTGCAGAATTCTCCAGACGTCATCATATCAACAACAACCGTGTTAACGGCGATGCCGACTTTGTCGCCCGCACCCAACTCACGGGTGCGTGAGGCTGCGTCTTTTTTGGCTTTAGCGAAAAAATATTTGGCGCTTTTCTTGTGGATCATGTCAATAATTGTGCCGCCAATTACCAAGATGAACATCAAAATGACGTACCCTTGGATAACGTTAAGCGGAATGATCGTCGTAAGATCAGCGAATGGATTACTAGCGAACATAAATTCCTCCCCGTCGCAATCGTTAACTTAATAGAACTGACTAATGTATAACCTTATTCATTAGAGAGCTATTATATGAAGGAATTCTGATTTGACAATCAGAATGATTAAACCCATACAAAAAAAATTGTTTTAGCCCAAGATATCCAGCCCCCGCACGCATACATTTCATTCAAAATACACATCCGTTACCCATATTATTTTTATATATTTCAACTATATATAATATTATATACAATCGTTCTAAATATTAGGTAGGAATGATTTATGGCATATCAAATACCGTATCCGTACCCACATATGAAAAGCCTATTTTCAAGATTTAAAGGATGCTGCACACAATTTTTAACCCATTTAGCTGTCCAATTTCATGACAATTTCCATAATCTATCCACAGAATCCGTGCCGTTGCAGCGGTGCCAAATTTCCAGAGATCATGATCTTACTTGTCCGGCCATGCTGCTATGATCTGTAAAAAGTTGCTTCCCTCCAGCGACATCCTCCTCTATATTCATTTTATGAAATATGAGAGAATCATATGCCGGGTGAAATACTTTGCCGTTTTGCAAGGGACTGTCTCGGTTTGTAATTTAGACAATACTTGTAACTAAACAATGACTTGTAACCAGACAATAGGTGAATTGAATTATGGGTAACGTTAACGCTAAAGATCCGGTTCCGGATGGCAAGACCGAGTACTACACCACCAAGCAACAGCCAGAAAACGAAAAAGGTTTCGTTGGCTATAAGACCGAATGGGTCGAGTTGCAGACGGAAATTCCCTACGAAACGCCGAAAGCACCGTAAGCTTTCTGACGCTTTTTAGGCACTTTTCAAACAAACACACGAATCCCTATACGGGACACAAAAGGGGGCGTCCATCGCCCCCTTTTCTTTTGCCTGACGGTTGTTTTACCTGACAGTTAGCGCGAGACACAATCAAACATGACTTAAATGGGGTTTATCTGCATTTCCATAAAATCGGCGCGGTTCTTCGCATCCATGACCACATCTTGGGTGACAAGCATGCCCAACAGATACCATTCTTGCGTGTCATCTTCATAGACTATGGCGGGTCCGTCTTCACGGTGTAACTTTCCATTGATCCACCATTGTTGCATTTCATGCTGTTCAATCACCGCTGGCCCATCACCGCGGTGACGGACGCCATGTGACCACCATTGCAAAGCGCCATCCTCTCGTTCAACAGCCGGACCATCTTCACGATGGAGCTGACCGCTGACATACCATTCCTCCGTTCCATAGGCCTCAATAATAGCCGGACCGTCTTCACGGTGTAATTTTCCGTTCGCCCACCATTCGATGGTTCCATCGGCAAGCTCGACAGCAGGACCATCCAGGCGATGTTGCTCACCGTTCAAAAACCATCCTTGCGATCCATCTGGCCGAATCGCGGCGGGGCCATCTTCACAGTGTAGCTTTCCTTTAAGAATCCACTCGATGGTTCCGTCTTCTTTTTCGATTTTTTCAGGTATTTGGGGCATCAATAAAATCCGTTCAAATTAGCCTTTACGCAAAGCCAGAAGTAACAAGGCCTCTTTACGACCAACACATATACAACGCTGTTGCCAACGTAAACTTAATATAAGCATTACGGCGAACAATGTCATAAGCAAAATACACGATGCACCTTTCAATCCCCCGCACAATAGATGCCTAAAAATCCGCCAAAAATATATATTGCTTCATGCTTGTGCAAACAGACAACGCCTATTCCTCTGCTGAAAAGATCAGGCTATAGTTATGCCTACACAAAATTAAATTGAGGCTCCCCATGACATCAGACTTAGATATTGCTCGTTCCGTCACCCCCCAACCCATTGGAAAAATTGCAGATAAGCTTGGTATCCCGAACGACTCTTTAATTCATTATGGCGAGGACAAAGCCAAAATTAAGCTTGATTGGGCATTGTCTCAGCCGGACCGTAAAGACGCAAAGCTGGTTCTGGTCACCGCAGTTTCACCGACCACCGCGGGCGAAGGCAAAACCACCACCACGGTGGGGCTTGGCGATGCTCTATCACGCGTTGGCAAAAATACCGCGCTGTGTTTGCGTGAACCGAGCCTTGGCCCATGCTTTGGCATGAAAGGCGGAGCCGCGGGTGGCGGTCATGCCCAAGTGATCCCCATGGAAGACATTAATCTTCACTTCACCGGCGATTTTCACGCCATTGCGGCGGCCAATAATTTGCTGGCGGCGATGATCGACAACGCGGTGTATTGGCGCCGGGATTTAGGCCTTGATAATCGTCGCATCAGTTGGCGCCGCGCCGTAGATATGAACGACCGTTCGCTTCGTCAAGTCGTGTCCAGCCTTGGCGGTGTGCCCAACGGTGCCCCCCGCGAAGGCGGATTTGACATCACGGCGGCCAGCGAAATCATGGCAATCTTGTGCCTCGCCACCGATTTGCAAGACCTCCAACGTCGTCTGGGCAACATCATCATTGGCCAAGACATGGAACAACGCCGTTTCGTRCGCGCCCATGAAATTAACGCCGAAGGAGCCATGACCGCGCTTTTGAAAGACGCTTTAATGCCGAACCTTGTGCAAACTCTGGAAGGCACACCGGCRTTTGTCCACGGCGGCCCGTTTGCCAACATCGCGCACGGCTGTAATTCCATTATCGCCACCAAAACCGCGCTGAAATRTGCTGACTATGTGATCACCGAGGCTGGCTTTGGTGCCGATTTGGGTGCTGAAAAATTCTTTAATATTAAATGTCGCAAAGGCGGTCTTAGCCCCGATGCGGTGGTTCTGGTCGCCACCTTGCGCGCCATAAAAATGCAGGGCGGCGCGGTTAAGGGCGAATATTCCAAACCCAACGAAGACGCTCTGATGAAGGGCTTTGCCAACCTATCGCGCCACGTTGAAAATCTGCGTCACTTTGGCGTGCCACTGGTGGTCGCCATCAATCGCTTTGGCGAAGATACCGACGAAGAAATTGATTTGCTGCGTCAGCACTGCGCCKAATTGGAAGTCGAAGCCATTTCGTGTACCCACCACGCCGATGGCGGGGCCGGAACCATTGATTTGGCCCATGCGGTGATTGGCCTTGCCGAACATGGACCAAAAGATTTCCATACTTTGTATCCCGACACCATGAGCCTTTGGGACAAAACCCGCACCGTGGCGCGCATGATGTACGGGGCCCAGGGCGTCATCGCCGACAAAAAAATCCGTGCGAAATTCAAAATGTATCAAGACGCGGGCTTTGGCGATTTGCCCGTCTGCATCGCYAAAACTCAATACAGTTTTTCYACMGACCCNRGWCTTNWWRGGWGCKCCMASCRRWCAYGYKKTRCCTWTWMGWGAWRTACGACTGTCGGCCGGGGCCGAATTTGTCGTGGTCATCTGCGGCGACATCATGACCATGCCGGGCCTGCCCAAAACCCCATCAGCCGAGGGTATTTCCGTGAATGAGGCCGGAGAAATCGAAGGCCTGTTTTAAAAATGAAGGCCCTGCTGTCCAGCCTGATCCTCATGACTTTGTGGGCCTTTCCCGCGCAGGCCGAAACGCTCATACAGGCGGCTCAAAATGGTGATGTAAAAAACGTACAAGCTTTGCTGGCCGCCGGGGCCGACCCCAATGTGGTTCCTAAAAACCACTGGACCAGCCTGATGCACGCCACCTTTAACGGCCATGCGGCTGTGGTCAAAGTTCTGTTAAAAGGCGGAGCCGATGTCACGCAACGCAATGACATCCAGGCTCCGTCGTTAATGATTGCCTCGTTTCGCGGACATTTTGACATCGCCAAAATGCTGATCGACTACAAATCCGATGTCAACGCCCGAAAAAGCGACAACGGAACCGCGCTGATCTGGGCCGCCAACCAAGGTCACACAAAAATTGTCTCATTGTTGCTAAGCGCCGGAGCCAACATAAACCTCGCCAACGATTACGACCAAACGGCCCTCATCATGGCGCGAAAAAATGGCTACAGCGATATCGAAGCGATGCTTGTTGAAGCGGGCGCGCGTTAGGTTAGACCAAATCAATAACAGAGCATTTACGTTTCCGCAGAGCAGCAGACGGTGTGATGTGGACTTTTGTTGCGTGGGCGTGGGCGTGGGCGTGGGCAAAGCGCCGCATGTGGGTATGGCGTCTACGGCCATACGGTTTGGTTTGGTTTGGAAATGAGAACTGAAAAACCTAGTCCYTGAATGCACGGCCACCGTTCACAACGTGGGGACAAACGTGGRTAAANCCAAAAGAGGCCCTGCAATCGCTTGCAGGGCCTCAGAATTGGCGGACAGAGAGGGATTCGAACCCTCGGTACGGWATNAAMCCGCACGGCGGATTAGCAATCCACTGGTTTCAGCCACTCACCCATCTRTCCACAGGTGYTCGGGTGGCTCCGAACGCCCCTTTCATAGACGGGGTTTGGGTCTTGATCAAGGGGTATTCCTGAAAATAATCATTTTGCCACAGCGTACGAGACCACGCCGCCCGTGAGTTTTTTTAATTCATCCATATTGCTTTCAAAAACGCACGCCTGATCGCCCGCCGAAACATAGATTTTTTCATATTTTTTGAGGTTTCCATCAATCGCAACGGGCAGTTTTGCGACCAAGCCCACGGGCGATACGCCGCCGATGGAAAAGCCTGTGACGGCGCGCACCAAATCCCCGGTGGGGCGCACCACGCTGCCGTCCAAACCAAAGGCTCTGGACAATTGGTCTTCTTGGCAGGTGCTGCCGCCCGCGATCAACACCAACACGTAGCGATTGCCAACCGAATACACCAAGGTCTGAACCATAGCACCGACGTCTACGCCCAAGGCCGCCGCCGGGGCCGAGGCTTCGCCTAAATCTTGTACGGTGGTCGCAAGGTCCAAATCGCTTAAGCCCTGAACGACCCGTTTAACTGTATTTTTTTCCAGATTACTCATTTGGCACCTTCATTCCCCGTTGCACCGCTTCGCGTTCGCTTAAACGATCATACCACCGCTTGACGTGGCCAAAATCATTCAGATCAAACGGGTGCCATTCGTGTCTTGCCACCCATGGATACATGGCAATGTCGGCAATGGAATACGCCGCGCCCGCCAAGTATTCGACTTCGTCCAAACGTTTGTCCAACACACTATACAGCCGCTGCATTTCATCGCTGTAGCGTTTTTTGGCATACGGCACGTCTTCTTTGGCAAATTTATAAAAATGATGCACTTGACCAAACATCGGACCAACGCCACCCATTTGCAACATCAACCATTGCAAGGTGGCATAGCGTTCAGGCCCCGCCGTTGGCAAAAGATCGCTACCGACCTTTTCCGCCAAGTACATTAAAATTGCCCCGGATTCAAAAACCGAAATCGGTCCATCGGAATCAACAATTGCGGGAATTTTGTTGTTTGGATTGATCGCCAAAAACTCAGGTGTGAACTGATCATTTTGCGTAATATTGATGGGATGAACCGTATAGTCCAAGCCCAGTTCTTCTAACATTATAGACACCTTTTTCCCATTCGGCGTGCCCCATGTATAAAGGTCAATCATAAATATAAAGTCTCCTACCCCCGCTGAGCCAAAACGACCAGCGAGGGCATGGTACGCTTTTTTTAAGACAATCCAAAGAACGAACCTAGGGTTTTTGAAAAATCAAAAGCATTCGAAGATTTTGCGGCTTGAGCAAAGGCGTCTTCGGTTTTAGGACCAGCCCAACCATCGACTTTCAACGGTTCTGCCCCATCCTCGGATAAAGCGTTAAGTCCGTTTTGCAGGGCTTTTTCRGGTTCCTCTGCAAASCCGTCAAAGGCTCCGCTGACTGTRTCGCCCAAGGTGCCGGGCTCAAGTTGCTCGCTCTTCGCCTGTTCAGCCAAGCTTTCCACCTGCCCCAAGCCAAAGGATTTTTCGACTTTATCCGCCCCAAAACTTGCCACCGCATCGCCCAAGACTTCTTTGGTTTTGGGACCAAAGGCTCCATCAACTTTCAAAGCAGGCTGAACGCTCTCTGGTTTATTTAAGGCGTTTATGCCTTTTTGCAAGGAGGCCACGGTCGGAACCATCGCGGTTTTTTGAGCCACCCGGCTGACTTCACCACCAATGTTTAGCACCCCCTTAGCAACGTCCTGACCGTTGATATCCTTGGCCGGTTGCGGGACTGTGGGCAACGCTTTTTGCGGGGCCGCATCGGTACGAATACGCCCCGACGCATCGACTTCGGCGGCTCCATTTCCGTGCTCTTGCACATACGATTGTTTGACCTTGTCTTGGATTGTTGCCCGTTTGGGATCGGTTAAGGGCAAGGCAACGGCCTGTTGATGCAAGCTTTTGCGTTCGTCTGCGGTTAACTGGTCAGGTTGTTTGCGGGCCAGTTCGACCACGCTGTTTTCGGGGGCCTTTAATTGTTCCTGAAAGGCCGCGTTTTCTTCACCTACGGTTTTAGTTGGCTCCGCAGAAACCTTGTCCTCTTGACCCTTCGCCGGAAGCTTTGATCGAGCATCCTTGGCGATATGAGCATCATAGGACGCCGGCAAATCTTCCGTTAACTTGCCTTTGTCATCACTGTAATGCTCCGCCACCGATTTGTAACAGGCCGCACCTTCCGTATCCAAGCCCAAGGCCCCACAATGATTGGCTTTGATACGCCCCCAATTGCGAATTTTCGGCCCATCTGAACCTTTTGGAGTGCTGTGATAATGACTTTCCCGAGCCATACCTGCGGCGTCCCCTGCCTTCACGGCTTTAACCAATTTATCATAGCTTTTGATACTGCCGCCGGTGTTGGTGTAACTCACATCCACCAACACCGTTTTTTGCCCATCTGTTAATTTATCCCAAGCTTTGTCCCCGACATCATTTTTGATGATGGCGATGCGAGACGTCACCTCCAAATTCACCCGCTTGTCGATTTCGGTATCGGAGAAGATGAGGGTGGTGGTTTTTTTATATACTTTAGCATTATTATTAAACACGCCCTTTTGACCTGTCTTTTTAGCTTGCATCGCCTGCCAACCCGCACGTTTTTCGGCCTCCGTTGCGGAACGAGTTTGTTCTGTTTTTTGATCTATAACCTCAAACGGAGCCTTCAAAAACGCGGCCTCCGTATCCATCAAAAATCCAGCCCCCGCTGTGACCTTCCCCTTATTGTCCAAATAGGGATAGTTGACGGGTTTTTCGAATTTCTTGATGTGGTTCGCAATTGTCGTTATGGTTGAATTTACCATGGTATATTATTCCTTATGTTCATATAAAAAAAGGCGTTCTGACCGATCTGGTCAAAACGCCAACAAAGTGCACTCAACATTAAGTGCGGTGATGATGCTGTTCGCGCTACTTGCGCCAACAACAACGTGGGCCGATCCGGTAAAAATGGATTGGCCGTCCATACCCGATGGTCAGGGCATGGAATATTTCTACGGTAAATGGATAGGTAACCACCAACAGGGGGGCACCTACACCTTCACAGCGGATGGTGTAATGTATGTTTATGCTCAAGATGACATTGGACCAATTACGCCGTACATCGTTCTGATTGAGAGAAAAAAATACATTCTACTTTTTGTAAAAAATGATTTTGGGGACCACTTTAGCTACGGCTTCAAATATCTTCACCCAAACGATAGTGGTTCCTTAGATATCGGGTATTGCACACGTTTTTATAAAATTTCCGAAGGCAATTGGGGCCGCCTTGGCGAAAAAGAAATGTTAAAAGGCAAAGACTATCTGCTTAATATTTGGAAGACGAGATCAGCCTGCAACCCAGAGCTTGGAAAGAATAGGGCAACTGAAAACTACCCATGGGGTGAAGGCTGGAGCCCTTTCAGCTATTGGCGAGATACCCCTTTTAAGCCCGTGATTCCTTTTGACCAACAGTGAATTACCTCTGAATGAAAACCTCCTTTCCTTCAAATCATACCGCCAACACCCCCAACAAAATGCACTCAACATTAAGTGCGGTGATAATGCTGTTCGCGATACTATCGCCAACAACAACGTGGGCCGATCCGGTAAAAATGGATTGGCCGTCCATACCCGACGGGTACGGCATGGATTATTTTTATGGTAAATGGATCGGCAACCACCAACAGGGGGGTACCTACACCTTCACACCAGACGGCATGATGTATGTTTATGCTCAAGATGACATCGGACCCATTACGCCGTACATCGTTCTGATTGAGAATAAAAAATATATTCTTATTGTGACGAAAATGGTCTCTGGGAATGGTTTCAATTACAAGTTTCAATACATCCACCCCAACAAACAGGGCAGTTTGATCATTGCGTATTGCTCAAGTTATTCGAAACTTGCCGAGGAACATTGGGGCTGGCTTAGAGAAGAAGACTTTCTGAAAGGCAAAGACTATCTGCTTAATCTTTGGAACACCGGGACAACCTGCAATCCGGATCGTGGCAAAAACAAAGCCACCAAGGATCGTCCCTGGGGCGAAGGCTGGAATCAAAATACCTTTTGGCGAGACACGCCTTTTAAACCCGTCATTCCGTTTGACCAACAGTGAGTCCTCATAAAAAAGCATTTCATCCTAGTTCATTTTGATTTTTTGAATGATTTTGCTTTCTCCATTGATGTGCTTGAGGGTTATTTTGGTTTGGTATGTGCCGGATGGCCATTCTTTACCGGGGCGCCGCAAACCGCTGTAGGCCGTATAGTGGGCTTTATCGGCGTTGATGTTGACGGTCTTTTGGTGAATTTTTTGACCACCGGGACCATATATTTCAAAAATTATTTTATTGCCGGCTTTGACCCTGAACATTTCCGCCCAGGCGACCAAGGCGGAAATTTTAGTGCTGACGACTTTGGCTTTATACAGTCCCGCACGAATGGCTTTGTAATCTGGTTTTTGAAACGAAAAGCCCGCGTTATAAAGGACCGTTGGACCGTAAGGCAAACGTTCAAGGGTTTTTGCGTCCCAAAGCGGTTGTTTGCCGACACCGCATTTTTTCTGCCGATCAAGCCCGGCAAACGGGTCGATGACCTGTTTATCCTTGGTCACTTGAAAATGCAGGTGAGGAAATTCTGTTTGCCCGGAAAGGCCGACATATCCTAAAAAGTCGCCCTGTTTGACCCGGTCACCCTTAAAGAAAAAGACGCTGCCTTTTTTCATATGACAGTATTGGGTGACCAACCCATCACCATGATCGATTGTTAACCCGTTGCCACAGAATAGGCTGCTGACCAAGGGTGTGGTCCGTTCTTTAAAACTGATATCTTCCACGCCATCGCGCTGACCAATCACCACG
>NVSZ01000036.1 GCA_002732845.1 Rhodospirillaceae bacterium | reverse complement strand
AAGGTGGGGATTTCGTTCAGAAATTCGGTGGGGTCTGGTGCCGTTCTGGATAATTTTCGAACCGCCACAGATTTTTTAAACGGCTTGCCCGCCGTATTGGGCAATTGATCCCAATACCCGGCCTGACCCAAAACCACGTTGGCCTGACCGACAATGCGTCCAAACGTTTCATCATAATTGTCCAGAGCCCTGATTTTCTTACGGGTCTCTTCATCAAGTCCGTCCAAAGATTTAGCAATACCCTGAGGATTCATACGGTCGGGTTCCGCAAACACAATATCGAATGCCGTAACGCCGATTCGCATTTCGTGCAAGTTCATCACCAATTTGGCCATGATTTTGCGCGACCACGGGAACTGGCCAATTTCTTTCAGGCTGMGTTCGTCAATATCGATGATGGTGACTATGCGGTCTTCGGGTTTGGGGGGGATTCTGGGTTTGAATTGCTGATAAAAATCAAAGCTTTTTTCGCGCATAAATTCAACCGGATACGGGTCCATTCTGGATACGGTTAACAACACGCCCAGCAAGATCAAACCAATCACGCGATCAAAACTAAACGCCTTTTTTAAAAAACCCGTCATCCCCGAAAGTCCCTCTGTGAATCCTGAAAATTAACTAGACAAGGTTGCACCGTGTACCGTCAAGTTGTTTTGCGAATTGATATCCTTACAATGTAGGTTAAGAGTCTGCCCTGAAGGCATTGGAATCAAACTAAAAAACGAACACGGCTACAACATATTCATGCTATATTAATGTTTAAAATATTATAGTGAGTGATTGCATGAGAAGGCTGGGTGTGAATTTAAGACTTTTTATTCACTCTATCGAGTCAGAAAATTGAACTATGTTGACAGAAGTTAACAGCCCCGAAGCGATATGGTTTTTCGAATCGAGTCCATATCATTAGGCCCATAAAAACAATAACAGGCCTAAAAACAACGAGCTAACTGGAGAAACTGGTTGCCTGAAGCGCCGAACCCAGAACACAGACGGTGGTTAAAACCGTTTTTAAAACCTTTTAAAGGCGTCTTCCGTGAAGTCGTGGCGATGTCTTTTTTCGTCAACGTTTTGGCGCTCGCTATTCCTGTTTTTTCCCTTCAAGTTTATGACCGTGTTGTGGGCAGTGGTGGCATCAGCACCCTGCAAGGCCTGTTTGTCGGCATGATTTTGGTGCTGATTTTCGATTTTATTTTGCGTCAATCGCGTGCGCGTATTTTGCAAACCGTGGCTTTGCGCGTTGATGTACAATTGGGGCGACGCCTGTTTCGCAAATTGATGCGCCTGCCCTTGCAAACCTTAGAAAGCCGAACATCCGCTCACTGGTCGGCTTTGTTTCGCGATGTTGACATCGTACGCAATACACTTTCGGGCGCCAGTGCCCTGTTGCTGGCTGATCTTCCGTTTGCCATTCTCTTTTTGGTTTTGATTTTTGTGATTGCCGCCCCGGTGGCCTGGGTTTTGCTGATCATGTTGCCCGTGTTCATGCTGGTGGCTTGGCGGTCTTCGAGCGTTATGTCCCAAGCCAGTGGCGAAGAACGTCAAACGTCTCAATCGCGGGACTCGCTGGTTGCGGAAATGATTTCCGGACGGACCACCATCAAGGCCTTAGCGCTGGATCGGTCCATGGAACCGGTGTGGGAAGAAAAACACGCCCAAAACATTGAAAACGCAATCCACCGCGGCACCCAAACCGATAGTTTTTCCAACATTGGTTCGTCATTGTCTTTGGTGACGTCTTTGTTGCTGACCACCGTTGGCGCGCTGGCGATTATTGATCAGAACCTAACCATGGGTGCGTTGATTGCCACCAACATGTTGTCGGGGAAAATTATCGGCCCGCTGAACCAATTGGTTGGTATGTGGCGGACCTATTCGAGCTTTTTGCAAGCCACCGACCGTTTGGGTGAAATTTTTGCCTCTGATGCGGACCGGGCCGTTAGCGAAGTGAAGCTGAAAAAACCCAAGGGTAAGCTCACCATCGAAAACGTGGTTTTTTCCTATTCCGAAGATTTGGCCCCGGTCATTTCCGACATCAGCCTTGAAATCAATCCCGGTGGCATCCACGCCATGGTGGGCCGAAATGGTTGCGGAAAAACAACGCTTTTGAAAATTATCCAAGGTTTGTATACGCCCCAAAAAGGTCGGGTGTTGATGGACGATGCGGATATGGCCCAGTTCACGCGATCAGAATTGGCCGATTGGTTGGGGTATGTGCCCCAAGAAAGCGTGCTGTTTACCGGCACGGTGCGCGACAACATTGCGTCGCGTATGCCACAGGCGTCGGACGAAGATATCATCAAAGCCGCCACCGAAGCCGGCGTGCATCACTTTATTATTGATTTGCCCGATGGATACGCCACCGACATTGGTGAAGCCGGGTCTCGTTTGTCGGGCGGTCAACGCCAACGTATTGCTGTGGCGCGCGCCTTGGTGGGATCACCGCCTGTGGTGTTGTTGGATGAACCGTCTTCCAGCCTTGATCGCCATGCCGAACATGAGCTCAAAGATACACTGGTTGAAATCGCCAAAACCCGGACCGTCATTATTGTCAGCCACAGCCCGACCCTGCTTTCGGCCTGTGACTATTTGTATGCTCTGGACCGTGGACGTTTGGCCCTTGCCGGACCGTCCAGCGAAGTCCTGCCGCGCCTGTTTGGCGGCAAAGCTGGTAAAAAAGGCAAAGGTGCTGGCACCGCTCAAAAAGACAAGGGTGCGGGCGCCGCTCAAAAAGGCGGAGCAACAATTGCCGCCAAACCCACGGCTACAGCAAAACCAGCCGCAAAACCAACAGCACAGCCCATTCCTAATAAAGCCCCAGATATGGGCGTACCTATTCCATCAGGTGTTGTGGCAAAGGCAGGTCCGGCCAGTATTTCCGCTAAGGCAACACCCGTTGCCGCCAAACCTGCGGGCGCAACCTTGGCTTCGTTGATGACCACCCCTGCGCAAAAAGCCGCACCAACACCTAAGCCGGTTGAGGCAACGCCAGCTGAGGCTCCAGCTCCAGCGCCAGTTAAAGCAAAAATCAGCGCACCGCGATTGCAAGCTGCGGTCACGCCGCGCCCCGCTGGTGCCCCCCCTCAACAGGCCACAGTGACACGCCGCCTACAACCCAGATCCGTTGCAAAGGCTAAGCTTGCCGCTGTTTTAAGAGCTCCGAAATCCGGGACCAAGGCCATTCTCAAGGTCACCACCCGCGCGGCCCCGCAAAAGGCTCAAACAAGAACTTTTGTAAAACCAGCCGCGACACCGACCTTGCGTCAAGCAAAACCAACTGTCACACTCTCGCCACCCCGTAAAAATACGGGCATTCGGTCTGGGCAGAGCCAATCTCGCCCCGCCTTAAAAGTTGGCGCTTCTATTCGTCTTCGCAATAACGCTGAATAAGAAACGACATCAACCTTGGAAAAAGACACCTTGGAAAAAGACACTGATCCCTTAGACAACATGTTAGAAAAACACCCCGTGCCAACGTGGCGTCAAGCGGCGTGGCCGGTCATGGCGTTGATGATTTTGGCTGTGACGTGGGCTAATTTTTCAAAATTGGATGAAGTTGCGGTGTCTCCGGGCAATGTTATTCCTTTGGGCAAGTCAAAAATCATTCAGCACTTAGAAGGCGGCATCATCCAAGATATCTTCATCAGAGAAGGCGATTTGGTGTTTGCCGGAAAGACTTTGATGCAGTTGGATTTGGGGTCCAGCGGGGCCAACATCGAAGAATTAAAAGTGCGGTTAGACAGCGAACGTCTGACCCGCGCCCGCTTGGAAGCCGAAGCCACAGGCCAAAAACAGCCTGATTTTCCGGCCGAGTTAGTCGAACGCGTCCCCGTGCAAGCCAACGCCCAACGCCGCGCCTTTGATGCCCGCAAACGTCAACTGTCTGCAGGAACGGCTATTTTGCGGGAATTGGTCAAACAAAGAAGGCTTGAAGTCGAAGAATTGGCGGCTAAAAAAAGAGCCGTCGAAGGCAACATCAAACTGACCCAAGAACGTTTCAACATTTCGACGGAACTGTTAAAGGACGGCCTGACATCGCGGGTGGATCATTTACAAATCGAAGCCGAAATGACCAATTTAAACGGTGAGATCCAGTCTATTCAAGCGTCAATTCCAAGGGCGCAAGCGGCCGTATCGGAATCCCGGCGCCGGGTTAGCGAAGACGAAACACGGTTTCGCCGCGAAGCCCAAGACGAACTGAACAAAACCGAACAAACCATCGCCCGCATCAGTGAATTGCTGAAAAAAGCCGAAGAACAAGGCGTGCGCGCCGAAATCAAAAGCCCCATCGACGGCGTTGTCATCAATCTGGCCTTTACCAATATTGGCAACGTCATCAAACCGGGTGAACCAATTTTGGAAATCGTGCCGACGGGTGAAAACCTGGTGATTGAAAGCCGCCTGCCCCCCACCGATCGTGGCTATGTGGCCGAAGGTCAAAGTGCGCTGGTGAAAATTTCCACCTATGACTATGCCCGGTACGGCGGATTGGACGGCGAAGTGATTTTGGTCGCCCCAGACACCAGCATCGACGAAGACGGTAATCCATATTTCCGTGTTGTCATTCAACCTGAAAAATCGTATCTGGGCTCGACGCCGGGCATGTTGCCGATTATGCCGGGCATGGAAGCCACCGTTGACATTCGCACGGGTCAAAAAACCGTTATTGATTATTTGATTAAGCCAGTGCTGAAACTCAAAGAAGAAGCCTTTCGCGAACGTTGAGCTTTCGCAGGCCTTGCAAATCTTTATTTTTAATCAAGACTTTGACCCTATCATTCTATATAAATAAGATTCGCATGCTAGTAAGTATGATATATGCTGATTAAATCCGTATCACATAGAATATGTGTACGTAGTTCCAAAGATGCGGAACTTGGGGGAAGAACCTAATGAAACTATCCATTTCAACGCTGTTTTCTCTGATTTTAGCCTTTGGTCTTTTCATCGGCGCGATCATGATGGAAACCGATGACTTTACGATTTTTCTTTCCCTGTCCAGTTTCATCATCGTGGTGTGCGGCACCTTGGCGGCCTCCTTTATCTCTTACGAACCCCGTTATGTTCTTCTCTCCCTAAAGCTTATTGGCCGCATCATGTTCACGCCCAAAGTTGGCCGTGACATTTTGAAGGCCGAAATCGGTCGTATGATCCGATGGTCTTATATTGTGCAAAAAGGCGGGCCACCTGCTCTTGAAAAAGAAGCCATGAAGGCCACCCGCAATGACCGCTTTTTAAAATTCGGTGTGGAAATGGTGATCAGTGGATATACTGGTGCTGAAGTCCGCGACATCATGACCAACCTGATCGAAACATCGTTTGGGCGCAATACCGTACAGGTTCATATTTTGAAATATATGGCTTCGGCGTCCCCGGCCTTTGGCATGATCGGGACCTTGATTGGTCTGGTGGTGATGTTGAATTCCATGGGCGAAGACCCCTCTGCGTTGGGCGGCGGCCTTGCAGTGGCGATGATCACCACCCTGTACGGCGTTATTTTTGCCCAGCTGGTCTATAAACCTGCGGCGAATAAAATCATGCAACGCGAACAAATCATCCGTTTTCGCAATTACCTGATTGCCGAAGGCTTGATTTTGATGGCCGACAATAAAAACCCGCGTTTCATCCAAGATAAAATGAACAGCTATCTTGATCCGGCCATTCATTTCAGCATCGACAAAGCACGCAGCAAATAATACGGAGCTTTTATTGTGCCGCCACCACCGATTACCGAAGAACCAGATGAAGAAGAATGGCTTGTCACCTATGCTGACGCCATTACCCTTTTGATGGCCTTTTTTGTGATGCTGGTATCGTTTTCCAAAATCGATCTGCCCATGTTCGAAGCCGTCATGGCGGGCATCAGCGAAGAAATCGGTTTGGGTAAGGATACCGCGCAATCCATCACCCAACAGACCGTCACGGCGATTGAGTCTGCGGCTTTTGAAATGAGCATGGAACAAGAAATCGAAGTGCAAAAAGACGACAAAGGCGTCGTCATTGAAATGGGCAGCAAGTCATTTTTCAAACCCGGCACGGCTCAAATCACCGATGTAGGTTTGGGCGTCATTGGCAGCTGGGCCGGCATCCTCACCAAAGATCAGTTTAAATATTTCTTCGTCGAAGTCGAAGGTCACACCGATGACGACCCCATCAACACCGAAAAGTTCCCGTCAAACTGGGAACTTTCTGCGGCGCGCGCCGGGGCCGTTGTGCGCGTGATGGAAAGTGAAAACATCTTGCCGTTCCAATTGAAGGTCGTGGGCTTAGGGTCTTCGCACCCCAAGGTGCCAAACCGCGATTTTGACGGCAATCCCTTAAAAGAAAATCAGGCTAAAAACCGCCGCATTGTGGTCCACTTGATCCAAATGGTCAGAAAAGAAAAAGAAGAACTGGATCAAGTTCTGTTAGACATTCGTTTGGCAAAAGAAGAACGCCTGCGGATCGCCGAAGAAGAAGCTAGACAGAAAGCTGTGCAGGATGCACTCGACGCTACAGAACCCGCTCCGGCCCCAGCCCCAGCACAGTAAGCCTCACCAGCCAGACACAAAAAAGCCGCCTCAATCGGGCGGCCTTTTTAATTTATGAATTTAGAGCTAGGGCTTAATCGTCGCCATAAACCAAGACTTCGCCTTCGCGCGCGATGAACGTCCCGTCCCATACGGCCTTGGCCTGAACCGCAATATCATCCATGAAATCGTCGGTATGTTCCGGATCATGGTGGAAAATAGCCATGGATTTGACATTCGCCGCTTTGCAAAGCTTTACGCCCTCGTTCCACGTGGAATGACCCCAGCCGATTTTTGAGGGGAATTCTTCTTCGGTATAGGTGCTGTCATAAATGACCAAATCTGCGCCTTCAATCAGGCCCAAAATGTTTTGATCCATTTGTCCGGGGACGTGTTCGGTATCGGTCACATAACACACCGCACTGCCTTTGTGTTCGATGCGAAAGCCGGTGGAGCCGTTGGGGTGGTTTAAGGGGGCCGTGCGCACATGAACATCATCAAAGATATCAATCGCCTCGCCCGCTTCAAAATCCTCAAAGGTCATTTTGGCTTGCATGGCTGACAACGGCACCGGGAACATGGGATTGTCCATCTGGGTGGCCAACACATTTTGAATACTTTCTTCACCGTCTAAGTGCCCGGCCAAGATATGCAATGACCTGGACGGATCATAAGCGGGGACGAAAAAAGGAAAGCCGTTAATGTGGTCCCAATGGGTATGGGTCAACAAAATCCGCACATCTTTAACATCATCTTTTAAGAATTCTTTGCCAAGACCACGGATGCCCGTTCCAGCGTCTAAAACCAAACGGCGTCCGCTTGCATTAATTTCAATGCAACTGGTATTTCCACCATATTTAATGTGATCAACCGACGGGCACGCTATGCTTCCGCGTACGCCCCAAAATTTGACGGATAGTGTCATTCTTATTCCCGCTACTTCTTTTATCGCAACCTCTTAAGGACAGTTTTTTCCCTTAAGCCAGCACACTTTACCCCAGCTTTTTGCCGTGCGCTAACACTATCCTACATTTACCATCGTTTAAAAGTGATGAACATCACACTTCAGTGATTTTTAGGGATGGAAATCCTGAAATCTTCAAAATTTCACGTGCATTTCCCTGATTTGCCGAGATTTCCAGTAAGCCTACTGCATTTTCATACACAAAAAGTTCACCAGGTTCGGCATCTGAAAATGTCCGGTACCTTGGCAAGCGACGCCCCGAAATTTCAAGTGTGTGCCGTTCTGATAATGTTCTGGCACGTATACCCGTCATCAAATTGCCAAAACCATCGCTGTAAATCACGGCTTTCACATCATCGGCAAAAGCGGATTCGCGAATGGTTGTGATATCCAAGGGTTTAAGTCCGGTCCGATCGTCCAAAGCCAAACGGGCGGCCTGTGGGGCAAAGATATCGCGACCATGGAAGGTTTGGGAGGTTACCCGAGGCAGATCGGTAATTTCAAAAGCTTTTGCATCTTCCCCGAACTGGCGTAGGACGTGTTCAAAGAGCCCATTTAACGGCCCGACAAACCACCATCCCCCCGCAAAGACTACACCGGGTTTGCGCTGATCACTGCCCACGCCGGGGTCAACGACCGAGGCAAAGATGGTGCCTTTTGGAAAATCGCGAACATGAGCCGCCAACAAAGCCGATCCGGCCTGAATGTCGTGCGCCGGAACATCATGAAACAGATCAATCACGGGAACATGAGGTGCCCCCGCAAACAGCTGGGCTTTCATCTGCCCCGTATAGGGCAGTCCAAAATCACAAAACAGAACAATGGGCGCTAAGATGGGAACGGACACGTTGTTGTGCCCTTTCGTTAAGCCGTGTGTTCAAGAAACGCCGCGTCACCCGCTTCTTCAAGCTGGCTAACCGCAGCCGTCATAGCGGCTTGTACCTTTTGAAACGCACGCACTTCCAATTGACGAATGCGTTCGCGCGATACACCAAAGTGCACGCCCAATTGTTCCAACGTCACGGGGGCCTCTGTGAGGCGACGTTCGACAAAGATATGGCGTTCGCGGTCATCCAAGTCGGAAATCGCGGACTGCAAAAGTTCGTTGTTTAACGTACGTTCTTGTCCGACTTCGGCAAGCTCTTCGGGTGATGCACCTTCGTAAACCAGTTGGTCTTGAAATTCGATGGTGCTGTCACCGTCTTGTCCCACCGGAGCGTTCAGGCTCATATCCTTAGACGCCAAACGACGGTTAATGTTGATCACTTCGCGGGCAGGAATGTCCAAATCATCCGACAGCAATTTAGCCTGAGCCGGAGAAAGTTCGCCAGTATCTTCGATACCTAGGCGTTTTTTGTGACGACGCAGGCTGAAAAACAATTTTTTCTGAGCCGCAACCGTACCCATTTTGACCAAAGACCACGACCGCAAAACGTATTCGGTGATCGACGCTTTAATCCACCACATGGCATAGGTGGACAAGCGGAAACCGCGTTCAGGTTCGAATTTTTTGACGGCTTTCATCAAACCGATGTTGCCTTCGGAAACCAAATCCGCAACAGGCAGACCATAGCCACGATAGCCCATGGCGATTTTCACCACCAAACGCAAATGGCTGGTCACCAATTGGTGCGCGGCCCCCCGGTCGGCTTCATCGCGCCACCGTTCGGCCAGCTCGCGCTCGACCTTGGCTTCCAAAATGGGATACTTCCAGGCTTCCTTAAAATAATCAGAAAGGCCGCCTTCGGTATTGGCAACGGAAAAATTACGGGGTGTAGAAATATTTGTGGTCATGGCGAGCGAAACTCCCAAATTAAGCAAAACGCATCAACTGCGCGGAACAAATGATCTTAGCGAAAATCCCGAGGGTGACGGCGACGATAACGAACATCATCGCGTTTAACCCGGATGGGAATAGGCTTAAGATCGGGCTGCTTCATTTGAGAAATAGACTGAGAAAGTGTCGCGAGAACCGCAACAACAAGGGCTGAAATTGCAATTGCAAAGCCGCTTATAAATAAAATTTCATATGAAATTAAATCAGATAAAAGCAAATCATACGTCATTCGGGTATTCTCCTGTAGAAGCAATGTCCCAACAAACCTGAACCAAGAATACGGCGAAGAAATGGCAGATTTAAGATATCTGATCTTTTTTCGCACGCCCCCTACACACGGGCCTTAAGTCCAAGCACTTTATCCGCCAAACGTGGCCGGAAAATCGGGCGGCTAAGCTCTTTTTTGAGCCTACCACCCTTGCCCAGCCCCTTTAGGGCACTGAACATTACAACCCTCGCATATATACCTTAGCGGAGTCAAGGGGTATTGCCCAAAAACCCTTGTAATACCTGTGTTTTTAGCATGGTTATATTACGCTTCATTATCCGTTATGATGGCGTATAACAAACTTTCGAGCTGAACTTTTACCCCGTTGGAAACTCTATGACGTCTCAAACTGCCCCTGCCTCTGTCTCTGCCGCCGATTCTACGCGGGCCCCTTTACGCATCATCTTGGCCCAACCGCGCGGATTTTGTGCGGGGGTTGACCGCGCCATCGCCATCGTCAAAAAGGCCTTGGGAAAATATGGGGCGCCCGTATATGTGCGCCATGAAATCGTTCACAATCGCTTTGTCGTCGACGAGCTCAAGAGTTTGGGTGCCGTTTTTGTTAAAGAACTGGACGAAATCCCCGAAGGCGGACACACTATTTTTTCAGCCCACGGCGTATCGGACAAAGTTGAAAACGAAGCCAAACGCCGAGACTTACCCTATATTGATGCCGCCTGCCCTTTGGTCACCAAAATCCATCGCCAAGGCCAAAAACATGCCGACAAAGGCAAAGAAGTCATCTTGATCGGACACGAAGGCCACCCCGAAGTGGTCGGCACATTGGGGCGCATTCATGGCACCACGCATTTGGTTGGCACCGTTGCAGATGTTCAGAACTTAGTCACAAACACACCGGATCAGCTGTCTTACATCACGCAAACCACGCTCAGCGTTGACGATACCCGCGATATTATCGACGCCCTGAAAAGCCGCTTCCCCACCATTAAAGGCCCGGCTCTAAAAGACATTTGCTACGCCACACAAAACCGCCAACAAGCCGTCAGGGATTTGGTCAAACATGAAAACATCGGATTGTTGTTGGTGATTGGCGCCAAAAATAGCTCGAATTCTAATCGATTGCGGGAAATCGGCATCGACTGCACCGTCCCCAGCCACTTAATTGACGATGCCGATGCTCTGAATCCTGAATGGTTGGATAACATCGACACGGTCGGCATCACCGCCGGAGCCTCGGCACCAGAAATATTATTGCAAGGCGTCTTAGAAAAACTCGCCGAATTTCGCACCACAAAGATCCAAATTCTGTCCGGCATCGAAGAAAATATGCATTTCAAATTGCCTGAAGAGTTGCGCGATTAACCTAACACAGCTTCAGCCGCCTTGCGCCCAGACCGCACCGCACTTTCGATGGTGGCGGGCAGGCCTGTGTTGGTCCAGTCCCCGGCTAAGAATAAGTTTTCGTATTTTGTTTGGGGGTCTGCCCGCAAGGTAAGGGCTTTCGGGCTTTGCACAAAAGTTGCGCGGCGTTCTTTGATAACCCGATACGGCGGAATTTGATCGTTTTTCAAACGCAAAACTTTGACCACATCGGGCCACAAAGCCGTGGCGATGTCTGTGGCTGATTTTTTGACCCAATCGTCCGCGACACTCATGGTTACGGACGCGATGTTGCCCCGCGTAAAGACCCATTGCACGGGCGAGCCGATCAGCCCCATGAACCCAGCCTCGACGTCTTCATCTAAGCGAAAGTGCACGTTTAAAATGGCATGCGCCCCCTTTGGCACGGCGAAGTTATCCAGCACGCCTTGGAGCGCAAAATGCGGAATGGCTAAGATCACCCGATCACCGGCCCCCAAAACTTCGGCACCATTTGTAAAATTCAAACACGCCACTCGGCCATCTTTAAAATCCAAGCCTTGCAGACGTTTTCCAAACTGAACATCAACGCCCAAATCCTTTAAAGTCTTTAAGGCGGGATCAACCAAGGCCGCGCCCAACCCCCGGCGCGTTAACAACGGGCGGGCAAAATAACCGCCCCGCAATACGGTTTCTTCGAACACGGCCCACAACAATTCAGCGGCCGCCTCATTCGCGTTGGCATTCAACACGCCAACGCACAGCGGTTCCCAAAAGCTGCGAAAATGGGGGGCTTTAATATCCAAACAATCCGCGACGGTTTTACCTTTGGATCGTTTGAGCGCCAAAACATCCAAGATTAAAGTCCAAGGGCTGACATTGGGTGGCCGCCGACGGGCATCAAATATCCACGCCAACAAAGCCATTTTCCCGCGCCCAGCGCCCAAATCTACGCTCCACCTTTGGTCATTTGACACGTCCAGAAAATCGAACCGGGTGCGCTCCAAGGCATAAACCTCATCGGTCCCTCCGGTCAGCTTTAACAGCGCCATGATGTCGGAATTACCGCTCATCATCAGGTGAGCCCCGTTGTCGATGATGGTGTCTAAGGACTTGTCATAAAAGCTACGACAACGGCCGCCGCCATGGGGGGCGGCTTCGAAAACGGTGACGTTTGATCCGGATTTTGCCAAGCGCACAGCAGCGGACAACCCGGCCATTCCGGCGCCGATGATGTACACATTTGGGCTCATCCAAACACACCGTACCGCAACGCCAACCACAGTTTTTTGAATTTTGAAAATTTCACGGGAATATGCACATTGGCAAGACCACGAGCCTCTAAACCTTCTAAAACCCGGCTATAGACCGCCTGCATCATGCGAGCGGGCCGTGTTGAGGCTCTGTCCAAACGGCTAAGCGCGTCTCTGGTTTGGTCATAATGATTGTGCGCACGGGTGGCCAAGACATCCAAGGCCGCGCCTAAATTTGGGTTTTGCATGACGGCTTGGGGGCTATCGCCCGAAGCCTTATGCGCTGCCAACAAATCGGCGGGCAAATACAATCGTCCACGTTCGGCGTCTTCTTCGATGTCGCGCAAAATATTGGTGATTTGTAAGGCCCGGCCCAGATGATAGGCCAGCTGATCCGCATCGGGTCCAGATAGGCCAAACACTTTATCGGACAACCGTCCCACCGCCGACGCCACCCGGTCGATATACAAATCGAATGTGGCTTCGTCTTTCATGGTAACGGTGTCATAAGCATCCATTTCCATGCCATCAATGACCGCCAAAAGATCATCTTTTTCCACATCAAAATGATCCATCACGCAGCGCAGGTCTTCAACACAGGCCGGCACAGGCTTACCACCCGAAAACAGAACCTCAACGGCTTTGCGGTGGATTTCTAAATCTTGCATTTTTTGAGAAGCCGGGTCGTCGCCATCCGCGATGTCGTCAACCACGCGGCAAAATGCATAGACCCGAAACATGGCTTCGCGTTTGCGCGCCGGCAACAGTTTCAGCGCCCAATAAAAAGAGCTTCCCGAAGCATTTAAAGTGTTTTCAGCGTTTGAGCTCACGCGCGTAAAGCTCCCCATAAAAAATGCAGTGCCGCTTGAACTTTCGTAAGTTCAACCCGCACGGCCACCGGGTCTTTCACCCGCAGTTGTTTCGATAAGGCCTTAGCGATGTTTATAATGCCCCCGGCTTCGCGCGCCAAGGACCGGGATTGAATATCTTTGGTCAACGGTGCGGCTTCGATCAACAAAGCATCGACACCATCTAACATCTGATCCAAAACCTTGCGCAGATTTGGTGTTGAACGATCCCCGGCCAAATCCTTTTCTTGGACCCCCAAAGCCGCCATCCAATCCGCCGGAACATAAATACGGTCCAAAGACAGGTAATCGTCTTTGACGTCCTGAATATGGTTGAGAATTTGCAACGCCGCACACAGAGCATCGTTGGCTTTAAAACCGTGAAAGGCTTTTCCGTCTTCTAAATCAATTAGGTAACGCCCAACAGGGGCCGCCGATAATTCGCAATACGACATCAAATCCGCCCAATCATCGGTGCGGGATTTTTCCGCATCCCGCATGAATGCTTTTAACAAATCTTGCGCATGCGCATGCGTGACATCGGTGGCCTTCAGGCTTTGGTGCAGTTTATAAACGTTGGGGCTGGGGTCTTCGGCGCCACTGGCCAATTGCTTACTCATGCCCATCAACACGTCAAGCTTATCTTCCGCGCCTAAGCTGGGATCATCCGACACATCATCGGCAGCCCGTGCAAAAGCATAAAAAGCCATCACATGCGGACGCGATTTTGCAGACAGCAGACGACTGGCAACGGGGAAGTTTTCATCACCCGCTCCTTTGGCGCTCATCGTTTGGACCTTAATTGTTGAGTTGGGCGATTTTGTTGCGCAAAAGATCATTCAGCGCAGAAATTTTACCACCGTTCGAGCGGATCACCGAAGCGAACTCTTTGCGTTGAGTCTGGCTCATAGAAATGCCTTCGACATAAACATCAATGATTTTGTAAACATCGGCTTTAGCCCGAACGCGCCAGTTAACGCGAATGAACCCATCACCCGAGGGGCGATTGATTTCGGAATATACGATGGCGTCTTTTCCCGGATCGGCAACGGATTTCACAACGTTCAGCTTTTCACCAGAATATTGGTCAAAGCGTTCAACGTAAGTCACCACGATATAGTCTTCGAACAAGGTCAGGTATTCCGCTTTTTCCATGTCCGATGCCCTGCGCCAAGACCGACCCAACACCCAACGACCAATCAATGGCACATCAAAGTTTGCATTTAAAAGTACGCGAAAACGGGACATGCGATCTTCGCGGCTGACGCCTTCGGCGGTTAAGGCCTGAATGGCTTCATCCGCCATGCCTTCGACAAAGGTTTGCGCAGTGCCATTGGCCCGGGCCGAACCCACACTCAAAGGCGATCCCAAAAGGGAAATCGCAAACACAAAAAAACTGACAAGAGCAATGCGGCGCGTAAACATGAATGGCGTTCCTAAATTCTTAAAAAAACGATCGCTATATAACGCGGATAATAAGGGCATTTTCAAGACTTGGCAATTGTCTCTAAAAATTAAGGTTAAACCCAAATTTTCATGACAATTTAGACCGTACAGCATCTGTAAAGCCTTGAAGGATATACTCTTTAGATTCAAATACCGGACGCTTCACCAACGTAGGGTTATCCACCAGAACCCGCACCACCGTTACGTCATTCAGACTAGATTTGTCTTTTTCAGATAATTGGCGCCAAGTCGTTGAGCGTTTGTTCAAAACCGATTCCCACCCCAAGGCATCGACCCAGCGTTGCACGGTGGCGGTCTCTAAACCGTCTTTGCGAAAGTCGTGAAAGGTATACGCCGTGCCATTTGCGTCCAACCACTTCAAGGCTTTACGCACGGTATCGCAATTTTTAATTCCATAAACGGTGAGCATTTTTTGGGAGTTCCTTTGACCTCAGTTCCGCTTATGGCTACTCTGCTTTATATTCTAGAACAAGTCTAAAAAAGGCACCCCGCTATGCTCTGTGTAATCTCTCCGGCCAAACGTTTGAATCTTAAAGACTGGGACCGTGATATGGCGGGTCTGAGCACGCCAGAGTGGACCAAGGATGTGACCGAGCTGTCCGACATTGCGCGAAATTTAGATGTTTCTGATTACGAAAAATTGATGCACATCAGCGAAAATCAAGCCGCCAAGGTCAGCGCATATTACGATAATTTCAGCTTTCCTCATACTCCCGACAACGCCAAGCCCGCGTGTTTGATGTTTTCCGGCGACACTTATTTGGGCCTAGACGCCGCCACTTTAAGCGCCAAAGATTTAGCTTATGCCCAAGATCATGTGATGATTATTTCGGGGCTCTATGGGAAACTTCGCCCCTTTGATTTGGTGCGCCCATTTCGGCTGGATATGGGGACCAGACTGAAAACCCCGCGCGGTAAAAACCTCTATGAATTTTGGGGTGATAAAATTTCCGATGCGTTTGCCCAGCAAATGAWMGAKACAAAATCAAAGGCGTTGGTGAACYTRGCCAGCATYGAATATTTCAAGGCCGCCAAGGGTGATAAAYTGGCSSAAAAYGGCGTGCGYGTSATTACSCCMAAYTTCAAAGAAATCCGCGACAAYGGCGACATCAAAACCATGAGCATGTTTGTCAAACGGGCGCGCGGGTCCATGGCGCGCTGGATCACCCAAAACCGCATCACCAATCCCGAAGACCTAAAAGACTTTAACGTTGGTGGTTATACGTTCCAACCCGGTGCCAGTGAAGGCGATGATTGGTCGTTTGCCCGTCCACAACCGCCTAAAAAGACCAAGGGTAAAATGGCGTCCGCAGAAGATCAGACCCCACGTCGGCGCAAATAATTCGACGGCGAAGCCCGGTACGCGCCAGACGTCACCAACACCCCCACCGTAACCGTCACCAAAACGGCCAATGCCGCCAATTGAGCGCCRCCGCCAASGCCGATTGATGCACTGGTCAAGCCAGCGGCTTTTGCCACGCCAAAGGCTAAMCCTAAGCCCAACGGCACGGCRACCAACGCCACCACCAAACCCAACGCCACAAATTCGATGGCAAGCTGACCCARCAATTGGCTTTGACGCGCCCCCAAAACTTTAAMCAACAAGGCTTCGTCGGTGCGACTGCGCAGGCCTTGCAAAATGCTTCCCGCCAACACCACCAACGCCGCCACGCCGCACAACATAGCCGCCATGGTTAGGCCTTGCACCATGGCGTTTAAGGCCGTGACCAATGAACTTAAAACATCACCCACTCGGATCAGCGGCACATCGGGAAAGCTTGCTTTGATGCGGTTTTCTAAGTCCAGAACCCGGCCCGCTTTAGCTTTTAAGGCTCCGGCGAACGTATGGGGAATAGAGCTCAGCGTGGCTTTACTGGCGATAATGGGAAACACCAAATCCAGCCCGGTCCAATCGATCTCTAAAAACGCCTTTAGGGGGGCCGTGACCACATGGCCCGACACATTCAAGGTTACGGTATCGCCAAGATTTAAGCCCAATTTTTTGGCAATTCCCGCGTCCATCGACAGCCCCGCCGGACCGTTATCATTTTCGTCATAAGACACCCCCCGGTCGCCGCGAATGACCCAGCTTAGGGATTTTGGAATATCTAAATCTTGAACCGTCACACCGTTTAAGGCCTGTACCCGCGCATGTAAAAACGGTTTGATGTTTACATCTTGGATGCCGTCCCAGTTTTGTAGGTTTTGGCGCAAACCTTGGGCCTGATCCAAGCTTAAAGAAAACGCCACCACGTCAGGGGCTTGATTGGGCAGTGCGTTCTGGACATGATGATCCGCCGCGCGCCCCAAACCGTCCAAAGCCACCAACAATGTTAAGGTTAATCCCAACGCCATGACCACGGCCCCGGTGGGTGACCCGGCCCGGTGCAAATTGCCCAAGGCCATACGCATCCCCGCCCCTCGCCCCTTGGAAAATCTTTTGGCAACATACGAAATCAGCCGCCCAAGACCTAAATAAAATGCCGCCAAAAACAGCGAGCCCACAAGGAATACAGCACTCAAAACCGCCATAGGGGAAACCCAAAAGACCAGAGCTAAGATCAGCAGAACAATAACACCCGCCCCCAKCCAGCCCACAAGCCCAGCCCCGCCTGGCACATGATCAAAACGTTCCCGCAACAGCAATCGGGCATTGATCGAACCAACGCTCATCAACGGCCACCACGCGAACAGCAAGGCAATCAAAATGCCAAACAAAGCCGCCGCCAACAAGGGTTTTACGGCGGGTACTCCGGACAAAGCAAACGGCACATGATCGCTTAAACTTGAGGCCACCATCATCGGTGCAAAGGCCCCGATACCAACGCCAAAAATGGCCCCAACGGACGCCGCTGCCATGACTTCCAAGCCGATGGTGAGGGCCACCACTGTGGGCGGTGTGCCGATGGATTTTAAGATCGCGATGGTGCTGAGTTTCGATGTGATATGGGCGCGAACAGCCGATGATATTCCGGCCCCGCCAATCAGCAATATGCCCAGCCCCATAAACAGCAAGACCACGTGGGCCATGGACAAGGTCCGTTCCACACCCGGTACGCCTTCGCGGGCATTGACCATGCGCCAGCCCGCATCGGGAAAAGCTTTATCAATATCGGAAAGAACCTGCGCGGCGTCTTGATCCGCCGTCAGTTTCAGGTGGCTGTAATAATAAATTTCCGCGCCATCGGTGACGAGGCCTGTGTCTGGTAAACTCGACAAGCCAACCATCACGCGGGGGCCTAGGCTAAACGCCCGAAAAGCGCGATCGGGCTCGCGCGCCAAAATTCCGTTCAACCGGTATGAAGCCGAACCAATGCGCAGTTCATCACCGAGTTTCAAGCCCAAATCGGAATCCGCCACGGCACCATTATTTTTTAAGGCTTCCTGAAGCGACAAACCCGATTGAAGGGACGCCATGCCATACAGGGGATAGTTTGCGTCGACACCTTTGAGTTCGACCAGAGAGCCATTCGCCATGGGGCGCAGTTCAGACGTGACGCTGACTTGGCCGTAAGTTTTTAAGAAATCTAACTGTTGAGAATTTGGTGGGTTGTGAAACAAGCGCAGGCTGATATCGCCACCAACACCGTCCAAGGCCCCAGATCTTGCCCCCGTTCTAAGCGTATCGGACGCAGCCCCCACCAAAGCCACTGCGGCAACACCGACAAATACACCTGCAATCAAAAGGCTGAGCGCACGCGCACCGCCCCGCATATCGCGGGCAGCTAAACGTAGACTTAAACGAATATCCTTAAAATTCACGGCGTCTCTTTATGTTAATATCAGTGGTAACCCTGCCCATTGATATAATCGACCATTTCAATGGTATCAACCCGGCATTCGTTTAGGCTGTGTTTTACCAGATCGCCGATGCTCACAATGCCGACCAAAGTCGTCTTATCCATAACCAAAACATGACGGGTCCGTTTCGCCGCCATAATATCGCGCACCGTATCCAATGTATCGCTAATATCGCACGTCACAACATTGATGGTGAGAACTTCGGCAACCAATACATCGCTTAAATCAACACGCTCAGATAGGGTATGAATAATATCACGTTCTGAAATTGTACCGATCAATTTTTTATTTTCATCTTGAACCAATGCAAAGCCAATTTGTTCCCGCTTAAACATTTGGGCAACGTCTTTGATTGTTGCCGTGGGATCAATGGTGATCAGGCCATGTTGTTTATCTTCGATAATTGTTTTAACAAACATAAGAAAACCCTCCTTTTGTTTCTGAAACTATACCCCTAAGATATGGGTATTGTTGGCTGTCATTTTCAGTAAAATTTTTGTGAAAACACGTTTGGACCTAAAAACATGACAAACCGTGCGGATATTGACCTCAAATCCTTACAGGCCAAGCTGTTAGCGGAACGTGACGAATTAATTCACGATACCAAAGCCACGCAAAAGGACCGTCAAGCGGTTGCCTTAGACCAAGCCAGCGTTGGCCGCCTTTCGCGCATGGATGCCTTGCAAATTCAGGCCATGCAGGTCGAAACCGAACGCCGCCGTGAAATTGAATTTAACCGCGTAAAGGCCGCCTTAAAACGCATAGAAAACGGCGAATATGGATATTGTGTCGCCTGTGACGAAAAAATCGGGACAAAACGGTTGGATATGAACCCAGCCGTCCCCACCTGCATCGATTGTGCATCACGGTAAATGGAAACCTTTCAGTTTTTTTATAAAAACCGACGGTTTTTGGGTTTTGGCCTGGCCTGCACGTTGGCCAGCAATTTTGGTCAGACCTTTTTCATCGCGTTGTTTGGCGATCACATCCGTACGACTTTTAATTTGGGCCACGCCGAATTTGGCGGTGTGTATTCCAGCGCGACCCTGATCAGTGCGGTCATTATCTTGTGGGCGGGACGGTTGATTGATCGCGTGGATTTGCGTCTTTATACCGCCCTCATTTTTATCGGCCTTGCCTTGTCTGCTGGAACCATGGCGTTTGCCCAAACCCTGATGGGGCTGGGTGCCGCATTGGTGGGGCTTCGCCTGTTTGGTCAAGGTTTGTTGCGCCATACCGCCGTGGTCAGTCAGGCAAGATATTTCAGCAAAACCCGGGGCCGCGCCATGAGCTTGGTCAGCCTTGGCTTTCCCATCGCCGAAGCGACCTTCCCGGCCTTATTACTGATGGTCTTGGCGTTTATGAACTGGCGGGAAGCTTGGGGCTGGATGAGTGTCTATATCCTTTTGTTCCACCTTCCTTTGGTGTTGTGGTTGTTAAAAGGCCACGGCGAACGCCACAAAGCGTTAGAAGAAAAACTGGCCCGCGAAGGTCAAACCGATACGCTGTCCAGCCGCACCATCGCCACCGATTGGCGTTTTCAAATGATTGTTCCGGCGTCCCTGATGGGGCCGTTTATGATGACCGGGTTGTTTTTTCACCAGCTGGCGATTGCCGAGGCCAAAGGGTGGAGTTTCGAGCTGATCGCCGCCAGTTTCCCGGCCTTTGCCGCCGCCACCGTGATTTCATCGCTCGCCACTGGAAACCTCGTCGACCGCTTTGGACCCGGACGCATATTGCCGTTTTTTGTGTGGCCTCAGGTCGCCGCCTTAATGGTTCTGGCCAGCACCAGCCATCCGTTGAGTGTGCCTTTATATTTAGCCCTAGGCGGCCTCACCACCGGGGCTTCAACCGTGCTGCTCAGTGCCTCGTGGGCCGAAACGTTTGGGGTCCGGCATTTGGGTAAAATTCGTTCCCTCACCTCGTCTCTGGCGGTGATGTCCACCGCCGTCTCGCCGTTGTGGGCCGGATGGTTGTTGGACAACGGCTGGGCGGTGGAATCCATTGCCATCGGGGCCGCCATGATCACCACCAGCACGGGACTGTTGGTGATGATCCCTGCCCGCGCTTTGCGAAAGTCCAGACTTCCTTAACGCCTTTTTGTTACAATGAGCTATCAGTCGATTCGTTTAAGGAGAGACTAAAATGCAAGTAGACCCGGCCCCGGATGCTAACCAAACGGTTACAGAGCCTGCTTTCTTGTTACCTCATATCATTATGTTCACCAACGCCTCCACCTCGGGGGCGTTTTTCATGTGTGCTTCACCCCTCAAAGAATGCGGAGAATATCATGTCTAAAAAAAGCCGTCGTTCCGCCTCGCAACCCCAAGCAAAATCATCTGCTGCCATTCATGCCCTGCGCTCTGGACCAAAGGATGCCAAATGGGACCCCTTGAACCGAGACACTCGGCCCGAAGACGAACGCCGTGATCAAAGCTACGTTAAAAACGTTGCGCCCCGCAGCGACGGCCAAAAGCAATTGATCGACGCCATCGACAAGTACAACTTGGTTATGGCGATTGGCCCCGCAGGAACGGGCAAAACCTATCTGGCGATTTCCAAGGCGGTAGAAGCTCTGGCCAAAGGTCAAGTGGGCCGCATCATTCTCACCCGCCCCGCGATTGAAGCCGGAGAATCCCTTGGCTTTCTGCCCGGAGACATGGAAGACAAAATCGCCCCGTACTTAAAACCATTGCTGGATGCTCTGACCGACCGCATGGGCGGGCGCAGCATGAAAACAATGCTGAAAAATGGCGAAATTGAAATTGCCCCGGTGGGCTTTATGCGCGGACGCACCTTAAACAATGCGTTTGTGGTGATTGATGAAGCGCAGAACTGTACGTACATGCAAATCAAAATGCTGCTGACCCGCATGGGCTGGCATTCCACCATTGTAGTGACCGGGGACCCAGACCAATCCGACCTGTTGCCCGGCATGTCAGGGCTGGCAGAAATTTCGAAAAAATTGGAAGCTTTGGAATCTGTCGGCGTCGTCAAATTGTCGGAAAAAGACGTGGTGCGTCATCCGTTGGTCGCAGAAATGCTATCCGTGATTTAAGACTATTGCGCTCCCTTAAGTGTACGGGCAGAATGCCCTAAACTTAAAGGAGAGCGAACTTATGCGTACCAAAACGATGATGGCCCTGATGGGTGCACTTTTTGTCACAAGTCCGGCTTATGCCATTGATTTAAACCCCTTTGGTTATATCGCCAGTGCGGTTGAGGCCATTGCCGAAGATCGCAGCGCCGATGACATCAGCAAAGATCTGCAGCTGAAAGCCGCCATCGTATCGGCCATTGCCGATGAAATGGGCACCGACGTTGTTTCTGTTTCCACCGATGTTTACGAACAAGACGTGATGTTGACGGGCGTTGTCGAAACCAAGGCGCAAAAGTCTCAGGCGGGTAAAATTGCCAAGACCGCCAAAGATTCGAAAAAAATCTATAACGAAATCATCGTGCATAAAAAAACTGACGAAGACAAAGGCGTCGCCGAAGGTTTTGTTGATGACACCATCATTGAAAAGAAAACCAACGCGTTGTTGTTAGACGGCAAGGGCGTGAACGTCACCAATTTCCGTTGGCGCTCTGTCGGTGGTCATGTGTTCTTGTTTGGTCGCGCCCTGTCTGGTGACGAAAAAAACAAAGCCACGCGGATTGTTAAAGGCATCAAAGGTGTCACCAAAGTCACCAACCGGGCCAAAGTTCGGGCCAAATAAGCATGAGGGCCGTGGGGGGGGCCTTGACGAACGGCGCACCATCGCCCTTCCCGCTCCCCTGCAAAGGCTTTATACTGATCCGAACGCCTTAATCCTTACGCTGACCAACAGAGAAACAAAAAACGTAAGGATTCAGTAAGTTATAGACCTTAGACTGTAGATAAACCACGTCATCACTCGTGCTTTAGGATCATGTCTATGAACATTAAAAAGACGCTTATATCGATGGCCGCAGCATTTTCATTAATGTTGGGTTTGAGTGCGTGCGGTGATAATACGGAACAGCTGAACAAAGCCGCAAAGCTGGTGTCCGATCATTACCGTCAAAACCCACCCAGCCGCAATTGGCGTGTTTTGTCCGTCAAAGCGATCATTCCCGACGACAAGGTGATGGTGCAAGTTTTGGTGACGGAAGAAAAAGATGTCAACAGAATCAAAACATTATCCCGCATGGATCAACTCCACGTCGCCAAACTGGCGTGTCCTTTGATGTTTGCAGAACTGCGCACCCAGCTGGGATCAGACACCCGCATCTGGGTCGAATTAAAAGCCAACAACAAAGTCCTTGTGACGTCTATTTGCGCGCGTTAAAGCCCGTTTTACGTTAACGCCTGTTCTTTGGTTTTCAGCAGTTTGATGTCTGGAAAGTCGTCTGTGGCCTTGTTCAAATGCCAAGCGTTCCGCGCCATATAGACGGGAGCCCCGTCATGATCCAAACCTGTGCTGGTGCGATTTGTATCCATAAATTCTTTTAACAGTTTAGGATCATCGGCTTCGATCCAGCGTGCGGTGAACAGCTCTGTTTGTTCAAAATGCACGGGAATTTCGTATTCTGTGCGAATACGGTCRGCTAAGACCTCAAACTGCAAGGGCCCAACAACACCGACAATCCAATCGGCACCGATGGTCGGTTTAAACACCCGCGCGGCGCCTTCTTCGGCGATTTGCTGCAGGGCTTTGCCCAAATGTTTAGCCTTCATCGGGTCATCCGGACGCGCTTTTTGCAGGTATTCCGGCGCAAATGTGGGAATGCCGATAAAACGCAGGTCTTCGGATTCAGAGAGGGTGTCGCCAATGCGCAGGTTGCCATGATTGGGCAGACCGATGATGTCACCCGCAAAGGCTTCTTCGGCGRCTTCTCTGTCTTGGGCCAAAAACAACACCGGGTTATGGATGTTCAAAATCTTACCCGAACGGATGTGTTTCAGTTTCATACCCCGCTTAAAGTGACCGGAATTAATGCGCATGAACGCGATGCGATCTCTGTGTTTGGGGTCCATGTTGGCCTGAATTTTAAAAATGATCCCAGAGACCTTCTTTTCGTCCGGTTCGACGGTTCGGGTGGTGGTCGGTTGCGGCAAAGGGGGCGGAGCATAACGCGCCAAGCCTTCCAACAATTCGCGCACACCAAAGTTATTCACGGCGGAGCCAAAAAAGACTGGCGTCATGTGGCCTTCGCGGTACGCTTGAAGGTCAAATTCAGGACACAGCCCCCGCGCCATTTCAATGTCTTCGCGAAGCTTTGCCAACGCGTGTTCGGGCAATAATTCTTCGAGCTGTGGATCGTCCAATCCCGAAACCTTAATGCCTTCGCCAATGGTTGTGCCCTTGGACCGAGCCATTAAAATCAGCTGATCATTAATCAGGTCGTAACAGCCCAAAAATTCGCGGCCCATGCCGATTGGCCAGGTTGCGGGGGTCACGTCCAAGGCCAAGGCCTGTTCAACTTCGTCCAAAATATCAAAGGGATCGCGGCCTTCACGATCTAATTTATTGACGAACGTGACAATCGGCATATCACGCAGACGGCACACTTCGAACAGCTTTTGCGTTTGCGCTTCGATACCTTTGGCCGCATCCAAAACCATAACCGCGCTATCGACGGCGGTGAGCGTGCGATAAGTGTCTTCGGAAAAATCTTCGTGACCCGGTGTATCCAACAAATTGAACCTATAATCATCATAGTTAAAGGTCATCACGGAACTGGCGACCGAAATGCCGCGTTCTTGTTCTACCTTCATCCAATCAGACCGCGCACGGCGCGCATTGCCCCGGGCCTTCACCGCTCCGGCCATTTGAATGGCACCCCCAAACAACAACAGTTTTTCGGTCAGCGTGGTTTTACCCGCATCTGGGTGAGAAATAATGGCAAAAGTACGCCGATTTTCGATGATTTTAGCGAGTTTGTTCATGATGGTCTTCGGATCATTTAAAAGAGTGCTGAGAATGTAGGGATTTATCTGCAAAAGGCTAGCAAGAAATGGTTCGTCTGAAGATACTATTGTAATGCGCCCACATTCGCTTATTAATATGGCATAAAAAGAACAAACCTCGAAAAAAAAATAGGGATATACAAAATGACTGAAGCTCGCAAAAGTGACCGCCGCGCAGATTCCGACCGTCGGACGGAAGAAGAACGCCGCGCTCAAGAAGCCTTAATTGCCAAAGAAAAACGCGACGCACAACGCCGTGAAGGCGTGCGCCGTACAGACAGTGATCGCAGAGACCTCTAAACTGTGCGCTTAATCAGCCGATTTTAAGCCGGCTGATGCTTCCACCAAGCCTTTGAATTAATAGAAAAAACCGGCAGGTAATGCTTAACCTTGGCCGCCGGAACCACTTGCTTGATTTGATTATCTAAGATGTAAGGCTTGCCCTTATAATAGACGATCAAAATCGCATGGCCGATTTTTAGGTTCAAATCTTTGACCGCAACCACGCGCAGGTCTTTTTCCGCATAACCCAAAATCCGCAAGGACGTATATTTTGCGATGGCATAATCTTCGCAATCGCCAAATTTYGCCATRAATWCACCGGGCGTGGCCCAAAAGTCTTTTTTGCCCCAATTGACCGCATCGGTGATGTACGGCGCACGGTTCATATAATCGTTGATGGCGCGAATCTGACTGACAAGGTCTTTGTCTTTCAGACCTTTAAGGAACTTCATCCATTTCCCAAAATTACAGCCATTCATTTTTTTTGCGCCGCATTTGCCGCTTTCGGAAATGGCGCGTTCTTTGGTATAGCGCTCCAAGGCTCCGTTCCATTTTTTAAAGGCCTTCAAGTTTGTCGACTTCTGCTCGGTTGTGTTGAAGAAGCTGGGTTTGGACGGAACCGCAGCAAACACGCCGCTTCCAACGCCCATTGCCAAAAACAAAAGCCCCGCAGCACAACTTGTACGGCACGCTTTTTGAATTTTTTTAGCGGTACTTGAGTTGACCATTCAGAGCATCCTAGAGAAGATCTTTTATCTATTTCAGTATATAAGCTCTTACGCGGTTGTTGCAAGCCAGCACATTCTTCTTTGCCTGAACGGGCAAATGCCTTTAAAGTCAGTCACTCAGAAGATATTTAAGGGAGAGACCCGTGTCGAACGATGCTTCAGCAACCAAGGATGACAACACTCAAGAGGCTAACGAGCAACTTGAAGATGCCAAACGCCCTATTAACAAATTTGTCACCATTGGCGTTTTGATTATGCTTTCGGCCATGGCTGGCGCAGTCTATTTTGCCTTTTCCTTTGTTGAAGACGAACGGGCGCGGGCCAAGCAAGAATGGCAAATCCGTCTCTCTATCGTTGCCGATTCCCGGGCCAGAGATATCAACAACTGGTTCGAGGCGAATTTCCTGACCATGCGCGAATTGGCTGAAAACGCGTCGTTGCAACTGTACATGAGCGAAATCGCCTCGGCCCAAGACACGCCCCCCGATGAAGCTGACCCCTTTGGCAGTTCCGGTGGTGAAGCTGAAATCACGTATCTGCGCAATATTTTAACCGCAACCGCCCAACGCAAAGGCTTTACGCCCCCGGTCATTGATGCCGTGGTCAGTGCAAACATTGAACGCGTTGGTGTCGCGGGCCTTGGCCTGATCGATGCCAAGGGTGTTCCTGTGGCCAGTTCGGCGGGTATGCCGCCGATGATTGGCCGTCTCAAAGAAGCCGCTATGGCAGCCTTAAACGGCACTCCCACGGTCATTGACATGTTTATCGGAACATCCGGTTTACCCACAATTGGTTTTGCCCAACCCGTGTATGGCATCCAAGACGATGGGGACGGAGCCACGGGCATTGGTGCCGTGATTGGCCTTAAAATCGTTGATGAAAACTTGTTTTCAAAACTGAATCAACCGGGCGAAATCACCGAAACGTCTGAAACTTATTTGGTCCGCGCAACCGAAACTCAAGTCCAATACCTGTCCCCACTGGCCGATGGCACGCCACCTTTAAAGCGATCATTAGCCATCGACACCCCAGATTTGGCCGCCACATATGCCGTCAAAACCCCCGGCGGTTTTGCCATCAAACGTGATTATCTTAGCGATGAAACGCTTATGGTCTCGCGCCCCATTGCCTTTGTGCCGTGGGTGTTGATCCGCAAGATTAACCGTGTTGAGGCCTTATCGGAATCAGAAACCCGCCTGACCACCCTGCTGACCGTATTTATCCTGATTATTTCGGGTGTCACCTTGGCGGTATTTGCGGTGTGGCGTCATGGCAGTTCGTTGCGCGCCACGCAAGCCGCCCAAAACTTCAAAGTCTCGGCTGAACAATTTGAAAACCTGTCTAAGTTTATGGACCTGATTTCAAATTCTCAACCTGCGGGCATTGTCGCGGTCAACGGCAACACCGTTTACACCTATGCGAACGAGCCCGCCGCGCGCGACGCGGGCATCCCCGTCGAAGATATGATCGGTAAAACCATGGCGGGCGTACTCGGCCCCATCAAGGCCCAAGTCTATACCGATATTAACGACAAAATTCTCAAACGTTTTTTAGAAACCGACGACCGTGATGGATGTCGGCAAATGCACATTAATGT